>NZ_JBEYSJ010000013.1:0-252155 GCF_040704195.1 Amycolatopsis sp. NPDC047767 | reverse complement strand
AACTTCGTTGCGGGGCAAGGAGGGCCGAAGTTCTGGGCGGCGCGAAGTCGGCTCGGTTAAACGCCCGGCCTGCACTGCCTGATAGAGGCCCAGCGCACCCAACGCCACATTGGGGTGGTCGGGTCAGGGGGTGAGCGCGGGGTCGTGGGCGGCGGTCGTGGCGAGCATGGCCGTGAGCTGGTCGACGAGCCAGCCGTCGAGGATTTCGCGGGGCACGTTGCGGTCCTGCAGCCACGACAGCAACGCGCCCTCGACCACGGCCGTCCAGCACCGCAGCGTGAGCAGCACCAGTGGTGACGGCGAAGCGAGGCCCAGCGCGTCGAGGATCAGCTCCACGGACCGGTTGCGCACCTCGTCGATGGCCGCGTCCGTCTCCGACGTCGCGATCACGGAACCGCTGCGCAGCAAGGCGACGTAGCCGGCGCGGTAGTGATCGGCCACGTCGATGAGCCCCCGCACGGCCGTGCGCAGCCGGTGTTCCGGCGGGCCCTGCTCCAGGTGCGCGAGGCCGTCGACGAGGCCGTCGGTGACCGTGCGCAGCGCCTCGACCTGCAGCTCGCGCAGGCTCGGGAAGTAGCGGTAGAACAGCGGCCGCGACACCTCGGCGCGCGCGACGATGTCGTCCACCGTCACCAGCTCCGGCGCGCGGCTGCCGAACAGGTCCAGCGCGGCGGCGATCAGGTCGTCGCGCCGGGCCTGCGGGGTCATCCGGCGCGGGCGGCTCACGGGGTGACGTCCAGCTTCGCCGCCGCGCGCAGCAGGCCGGGCGTCAGCCGCGAGAGGACCAGCGCGACCTTCGCTTCGGGCGTCGACGCCTGGATCGCGCGATCGCGCTCGACGGCCCGCAGGATGTCGCGCGCCACCTTCTCCGGGCCGAAGCCGCGCCGCGCGTAGAGCTTGGTCGACGCCTTCTGCCGCCGCGCTTCCTCCTGCGGCGCGACGCCGACGAACCGCGTGGTGCTGGTGATGTTGGTGTTCACCAGACCCGGGCAGATCGCCGTCACACCGATGCCGGCCCCCGCCAGTTCCGCGCGCAGCCCGACGCTCAACGCGAGCACCGCGGCCTTGGTCGTGCCGTACGCCGTGAGGACCTTCGACGGCAGGTACGCGGCGGCCGACGCGAGGTTCACGATCTGCCCGCCCTCGGCGCGCTCGACCATCATCGGCGCGAACGCGCGGCACCCGTGGATCACGCCCCACAGGTTCACGTCCACGACCTTCTCCCAGTCGGCCAGCGACGTGTCGAGGAACGGCCCGGACATCCCGATGCCGGCGTTGTTCACCACGATGTCGGGCACACCGAACTCCGCGCGCACCTGCTCGGCGAACCGGGCCACGGCGTCGCCGTCGGCGGCGTCCACTGTGTACTCACCGGCCTCGACCCCCTTGTCCCGCAACAGCTTCGCCGTTTCGGTCGCCGCGGCCGGGTCCAGATCGGTGACCACCACGTCCGCACCCTCGTCGGCGAACGCCAGCGCGGTCGCCCGCCCGATGCCGCTGCCGGCCCCGGTGACGACCACCAGCCGGTTCGGGAACCGCCCGCGCTCGGCCCCACCGACGCGAGCACGCTTCAGTGCCCGGCTCTCCTCGCCGCCCTCGACGTGGTCGATCAGCTCGGCGGTCGCGGCGGCCACGACACCGGGATCGCTGCGGGTGATCCAGTGCGAGCCGACGAGCCGGCGCACCCGCAGGTCCGGCACCCAGCGCTCGATCTCCGTCTGCAGCGGAGTGGTCACGTAGGCGTCGCCGGTCGGCGCGAGCACCTGCACCGGCACGTCGGCGGTCCGCGGCACCGGGCGCGAAAGCCGCGAGCCGATGTTCGCGCGGTAGAGCTCCAGCCCGTTCAAGCCGTCGACGGTCGAGGGCGTGGCTTCGGCGGGCTCCAGCCGGCGCATGAGCGCGCGCATCAGCCCGGTGCGCCAGAACAGTTCCGGCACGACCGGGAGCTGGAACAGCAGGATGTAGTACGAGTGGAAGAACTGCCTCAGCGCGCGCGGCAGGCCCGACGGCCGCCGCAGCTGCGTGCGGAACCACGCGCCGGCGTGGTCGAGGCTCGGGCCGGAGATCGAGGTGTACGACGCGATCCGCCCGCGCAGCTCGTCGCCGGTGACCGCGTGCCAGGTCTGGATCGAACCCCAGTCGTGCGCGAGCAGGTGGACCTTGCCGGTCGGTTGCACGGCGTCGACGACCGCGGCGAGGTCCGAGGCGAGCTGGTCGAGGCGGTACGCGCTGCGCGCCTTGGGTTTGTCGGACTCACCCGCGCCGCGCACGTCGTAGACCACGACGCGGTGGCGGCGGCCGAGCTCGGCGGCGACACCGTCCCACATCGAGCCGTTGTCCGGGTAGCCGTGCACGAGCACGACCGTGGGCCCGTCCGCGGCGCCGGTCACGCGCACCGAGAGGCGGACACCGTCACTGGCGGTCACCTGCTTGTGAGACATTCTGTCATGTTAGACAATTTGTCAATAGAAGTGGTTCACCTCGGCGGCGGTTGCCGTCTGCCGGGCGTTCGTGCGTTGGGTGGTTTTCGGGCTTCACAACGGCGTTTTCGCTGGTTCCACGGGAAACACCGGCTCGTGTCCACCGTTCGGTGGACAACCGGATTCCACTGGCCGGACGTCCCGCGGCGACGGTGCGTGGCCGCAGGATTGAGCCATGACCACAGCAGTGAGGGTGCGCGGACTGCGCAAGGAGTACCCCGGCCACGTCGCCGTGGGTGGACTCGACCTCGACATCCACCACGGCGAGGTGTTCGCGCTTCTGGGGCCCAACGGCGCGGGCAAGACCACGACCGTCGAGATCCTCGAAGGACACCGGCAGCGCACGTCCGGCGAAGCCGACGTGCTCGGCGAAGACCCCGGCAAAGCCGGCCGCGAGTGGCGCTCCCGGCTGGGCATCGTGCTGCAGACGGCGACCGACGCGGCCGAGCTGACCGTCACGGAAACCGTGCGGCACTTCGCGAAGTACTACCCCAACCCGCGAGACCCGGAGGCGGTGATCGACCAGGTCGGCCTCACGGAGAAGGCCGGCGCCCGCGTGAAGTCGCTTTCCGGCGGGCAGCGCCGCCGCGTCGACGTGGCGCTCGGCATCATCGGCCGGCCCGAGCTGCTCTTCCTAGACGAGCCCACCACAGGTTTCGACCCCGAGGCGCGGCGGCAATTCTGGGGCCTGATCGAAGGTCTCGCGAAGGAGGGCACCACGATCCTGCTGACCTCGCACTACCTCGACGAGGTGGAGGCGCTGGCCGACCGGCTCGTGGTGATCGCGAACGGCACGGTGGTTGCGGAGGGGACTCCCGAAACGCTCGGGGGCCGCGGCCAGGCCGAGGCGATCGTGCGGTGGAGCGACGAAACCGGGGAACACGAGGAACGCACCGCCTACCCGACGAAACTCGTCACGCAACTGTCCGGCGGGACGAGGGAGCTCGCCGGCCTCACCGTGACGCGCCCCAGCCTCGAGGACATCTACCTGGACCTGATCGGGGAACAACTGTGACCACCGCCGTCAACGCACCGGCCCTGCCGGGCACCTTCACGCTCGGCGCCGCCCGCGGCAGCTTCGAGCTGCGGCAGTTCTTCCGCAACAAGGAGCAGGTGGTCTTCACCTTCTCCCTGCCCGCCGTGCTGATGATCCTGCTCGGGTCCATTCTGGACGGTCCGACCGGACAGGCCGGAGTGTCGTCCGGCCAGCTGCTCGCGGCGAGCATGATCGGCGCCGGGATCGTGTCGACGTCGTTCAACAGCGTCGGCATCGGGATCGCCGCCGACCGCGAGGTGGGCGCGCTCAAGCGCCTGCGCGGCACGCCGATGCCGGCCGCGTCGTACTTCATCGGCAAGATGATCATGGTGCTCGTCACGAGCGTCGCCCAGACCGTGATCATGGCCGCGGTCGCGATGCTCCTGTTCGGGCTGAAACTGCCCGCCGACGGCGAGAAGTGGGCCACGCTGGTGTGGGTGATGCTGCTGGGCGTGATCTCCTCGACGCTGCTCGGCATCTCGATCAGCTCGCTCACGCGATCGGCCAACGGCACGGTGGCCGTGGTGCAGCTGGTGTACCTGGTGCTGCAGTTCATCTCGGGCGTGTTCGTCACTCCGATCACGCACCTGCCGAAGATCATGGTCGACATCGCGTCCTTCTTCCCGCTGAAATGGATCTGCCAGGGTTTCCGGTCGGTGTTCCTGCCGGAGGCGGCCGCGAGTCAGGAGATGGCGGGGACATGGGAACTTCCGACGGTGGCACTGGTGCTCGGCGCCTGGTGCGTGGTTGGGCTCGTGCTCGCGAGGCTCACGTTCCGGTGGACGAACGAGCCCCGGTGACCTCGCTCGACGACGCGTGGGAGCGCTCGTACTGGGTCTGGGAGGTGCTGTTCGCGGTCGTCTACCTGGCGACCGCCCTCCTGGTCCTGTTCGACGACGTTTCCCGAGCGGAGAAGGTGGTCGCGGAGGCCGCGCTCGCGGCGTTGCTGATCGGCTACGTCGCGGCGGGCCGCCGGATCACGCGCATCGACGAGAACCCGGTGCCCCGCAACGTGGCCACGGGCGTGCTGGTGGTGCTCGTGGCCACGGCGATGTTCGCCGACACCACGGCCGCGTTCATCCTGTTCATGGCGTGCCCGATGTTGTTCATGCTGCAGGAGATCCGCCCGGGCGTCGTGCTCACGACGCTGCTGATCCTGCTCGAACCGGCCGCCGCCGTCGTCCGCGGCGGCTGGGAGAACCCGAGCCTGCCGATCCTGCTGCCGATGACCGCGATCCTCGTGGTGTTCAGCGTGCTGGCGGGCAAGTTCACCACCGACGTCATCAAGCAGAGCGCCGCGCGCGCCGAGCTCATCCGGCAGCTCGAACACAGCCAGGCCGAGGTCTCGCGGCTCTCGCGCGAAGCCGGCACCGCGGCCGAACGCGAACGTCTGGCCCGCGAAATCCACGACACGCTGGCGCAGGGGTTCACCAGCATCGTCACGCTCACGCAGGCGATCGAGTCCGAACTGGACACCGACGTCACCGCGGCCCGCCGGCACCTCGCCCTGGCGTCGGCCACCGCCCGCGAGAACCTCGCCGAGGCCCGCGCGATGGTGGCGGCGCTGGCGCCTTCGGACCTCGCGGCCGGCACGCTCACCGACGCGGTGCGCCGCGCGGCCGAACGCCTCGCCGACGAGGCCGGCCTGCGCGTCGAGTGCGAAGTGGACGATCCCCTGCCACCGCTGGCCACGGCCACCGAGGTCGTGCTGCTGCGCGGTGCGCAGGAGGCGCTGGCCAACGTCCGCAAGCACTCGGGTGCGGACTCGGTGCTGGTGCGGCTGTCCGCTGTGGACGGAACGGTACGGTTGCGCGTGCGCGACGACGGCTGCGGCTTCTCCCCGAACGCGCCCACCGAGGGGTTCGGCCTGCGCGGCATGCGCTCGCGGGTCGAGCAGGTGGGTGGCCGGCTGAGCTTGCGCGGCGGCGCGGGTGGCGGGACCGAACTGGAGCTGGAGGTGCCCGCGTGATCACGATCATGCTGGTCGACGACCACCCCGTGGTGCGCGAAGGCCTGCGCGGGATGCTCGAGGCCGAGGCCGATCTGACGGTCGTCGGCGAAGCGGGTTCGGGCCACGAGGCCATCGCGCTCGACCGCGTGAAGCAGCCCGACGTGGTGCTGATGGACCTGCGCATGCCGGGCCTCGACGGCGTCGGCGCGATCCGCGGCATCCTCAAGGAGACGCCGAAGCGGCGGATCGTCGTGCTCACCACGTACGAGACCGACGCCGACATCCTGCGGGCCGTCGAAGCGGGTGCCGCCGGGTACCTGCTCAAGGACGCGTCGCGCGCCGAGCTGGCCGGCGCGATCCGGGCGGCGGCGCGCGGCGAGACCGTGCTGGCGCCGTCGGTGGCGGGCAAGCTCGTGAACCGCGTGCGCAACCCGGAACCCGTGTCACCGCTTTCGGCGCGCGAAGTCGAGGTGCTGCGGCTCGTCGCGAAGGGACTGACGAACGCCGAAATCGGTCGGTCGCTGCACATCGGCGAGGCGACGGTGAAAACGCACCTGCTGCGCGTGTTCGGCAAGCTCGGTGTGTCCGACCGCACCGCGGCCGTGACCACGGCGCTGGACCGGCAGCTGCTGGGCTGAGCCGCGCGGGGCAGAATGGCCCGCATGCTCGCTTCCACCGAACTCGCCCTGTACCGCCGGCTCGCGCGGGAGCAGGCGTCCTCCCGCACGCCGTCCCTCGTCGGCGCCGTGGTGCGCGACGGGAACCTCGTGTGGTCCGGCGCGCGCGGCCGTATCGGCTCCGCGCGCCCCGACGACGACACGCAGTACCGCCTCGGCTCGATCACCAAGACGATGATCGCCACGGCCGTGCTGCGCCTGCGCGACGAGGGCCGGCTCGAGCTCACCGACCCGATCGAGAAGCACCTGCCCGGCACCGCGTTCGCGACGGCGACGGTGGCGCAGCTGCTCTCGCACACCTCCGGCCTCACGTCGGAGTCGCCGGGCCTGTGGTGGGAGCGCACGCCGGGCGACGACTGGGCCGCGCTCGTGGCGAGCCTCGACAAGGACGCGACGAAACTGCGTCCGGGCTTCAAGTTCCACTACTCCAACGTCGGTTTCGGCGTGCTGGGCGAGCTCGTGGCCCGCCTGCGCGGCAAGCCGTGGTTCGACGTCGTGCGCGAGGAGATCCTCACGCCACTGGGCATGACCCGCACGACGCCGCACCCATCGGGCGCACACGCCGAGGGCTTCGCCGTGCACCCGTTCGCCGACGTCCTGCTGCCCGAACCCTCGCCCGACGCCGGCGCGATGGCCCCGGCCGGCCAGCTCTGGTCGACGATCAAGGACCTCGGCCGCTGGACGTCGTTCCTGGGCGGGCACACCGGTGGCGTGCTGAGCGAGGACACCGTGGCCGAGATGCGCACGATGAACACCGTCGACGACACCGAGGTCTGGACCACGGGCTTCGGCCTCGGCGTGATGGTGGTGCGCTACGAGGGCCGCCACCTCGCGGGCCACACCGGCTCGATGCCGGGCTTCCTCGCCGCGTCGCTCGTCGACCCGAACACCGGCACCGGCGCCCTGTGCCTGACCAACGCGACCGCCGGCGTCGGCATCACGCAGCTCACGCTCGACCTGCTCACGATGACCGACGAGCTGGAGCCCGCACTGCCCGACGAGTGGGTGCCGTCCACTGTGGACCCCGCGCTGCTCGCGCTCACCGGCCTGTGGCACTGGGGTCCGACGCCGTACCACCTGCGCGTGCTCGGTTCGGACCTCATCTCGCTCGACCCCGCCAACGGCGCCGGGCGCGCGTCGCGGTTCCGGCCCACCGGCCCGGACACGTGGGTCGGCCTCGACGGGTACTACACCGGCGAAACCCTCACCGTCGGCCGCGACGCGTCGGGCACGGCCAACCACCTCGACCTCGCGACGTTCATCTTCACCCGCACCCCGTACGACCCCGGCGCGCCCATCCCGGGCGGCGTCGACGAGGCCGGCTGGCGCTGAGCACCCCCATGCGGCGTTGGTTGCGTTGAGCGCACCCAATGCGGCGTTCGGTGCGTTGAGCGCACCCGATGCCGCATTGGGGCGAAAGTGTCGGGTTCCACATGTCCGACACCGCCCCACCGCATTGAGCAGGCGCATCCCGACCTGAGAGACTGCCCACATGACCGATGCAGCGGAGTTGAGCATCCCCGAAGACCTCAAGCCGGCCGATGGGCGCTTCGGTTGCGGACCGTCCAAGGTCCGTGACGAGCAGCTCGCCAAGCTGGCTGAGTCCGGCCACACCTACCTCGGCACGTCGCACCGCCAGAAGCCGGTGAAGTCGCTGGTCGGGCGCGTGCGCGCGGGGCTGTCCGAGCTGTTCTCCCTGCCGGAGGGCTACGAGGTCATCCTCGGCAACGGCGGCACCACCGCGTTCTGGGACGCCGCCGCGTTCGGGCTGGTGCGCGAGCGCGCGCAGCACTTCACCTACGGCGAGTTCTCCTCGAAGTTCGCGAGCGTCACGAACAAGGCGCCGTTCCTCGCCGACTCGATCATCGTGAAGGCCGACGCGGGCAGCGCGCCCGACATCGCGTACGAAACCGGTGCCGACCTCGTCGGCTGGGCGCACAACGAAACCTCGACCGGTGTCGCGGTGCCGGTCCGCCGCCCCGAAGGCAGCGACGGCGCACTGGTGGCGATCGACGCGACGTCCGGCGCCGGCGGCCTGCCGGTCAAGGCCGAGGACTTCGACGTCTACTACTTCGCGCCGCAGAAGTCCTTCGCGTCCGACGGTGGCCTGTGGATCGCCCTCGCCTCGCCGGCCGCGGTGGAGCGCATCGGCGAGCTGGGCAACGGCGACCGCTGGATTCCCGAGTTCCTGTCGCTCACCACGGCGCTGGACAACTCGCGCAAGGACCAGACGTACAACACCCCGGCCGTGGCCACGCTCTTCCTGCTCGCCGACCAGATCGAGTGGATGAACAGCCAGGGCGGGCTCGCCTGGACGACCGCGCGCACGCAGGACTCGTCGAACCGGCTGTACGAGTGGGCCGAGAAGACCTCCTACACCACGCCGTTCGTCAAGGACCCGGACCTGCGCTCGCAGGTCGTCGGCACCGTCGACTTCTCCGACGAGATCGACGCCGCCGCCGTGGCCAAGGTGCTGCGCGCCAACGGCATCGTCGACACCGAGCCGTACCGCAAGCTGGGCCGCAACCAGCTGCGCATCGGCCTGTTCCCGGCCATCGACCCGGACGACATCACGAAGCTCACGCAGAGCATCGAGTACGTCGTCGAGCGGCTGGGCTGAGTTCTCGGTTCACCGACGGGCCCCTCTCACTCCGGGAGGGGCCCGTCGTGCGTTTCGGCGACGAACACGGAACACCACTCATTCGTGACGGAACGTGGTCGGCGTGTCCCACGGGTTCCCGGTGAGCGGGCCCGGGAGGATGACGCGGACCGTCTCCAAAAAGGTGACGGATGGGTGATGCATCGGCGCGCCTCGCGCGTCAAGCCGACGCGCCGTTCTAACGTGAGCACCCACAAAGGTGAAGATCGGGGAGGCGAGAAATGCGGGCGCTACGGGTGGTCGGGCTGCACGAGGACGGCAAGTCCATCGTGCTCGAGGACCCGGCGAGCCGTACCCGCTTCCTGCTCCCGGCCGATGAAACACTGCGAGCGGCGGCGAGGGGGGACATCGCTCGGCTGGGCCAGATCGAAATCGAGTTGGAGAGCCAGATGCGGCCACGCGAGATCCAGGCGCGAATCCGCGCCGGCGAGTCCGTCGAACAGGTCGCGAGCGGCGCCGGTGTCTCGGCGCAGCGCGTGGAGCGGTTCGCCTACCCCGTGCTGCTGGAGCGCTCGCGCACGGCCGAGCTCGCCCAGAGCGCCCACCCCGTCCGCGAGGACGGCCCCGACGTGCAGACGCTCGGTGAGGTGATCGCGTACGCGTTCGGCGTCCGCGGCCACGACTACAGCCAGGCCCGCTGGGACTCCTGGCGCGGCGACGACGGCAAGTGGGTCGTCGTGCTGCAGTGGAAGGCCGGGCGCTCCGACAACCGGGCCCACTGGTCCTTCTCGCCCGGCGCCCACGGCGGCACCGTGCACGCCCTCGACGAGAACGCCGAGGTCCTGCTCAACCCCAACTCCTACCGCCCGCCGCGCACGGTCCGCGCGCTCGACCCGGCGCGCGACGCCGTCGTGCAGCCGACGCTGGACTCGGCCGAGGACGAGCGGCTCGCCATCGAGGCGCCGGCCGACCCGCACGAGGAGGACGACGACACCCGGGAGATCCCGCGCGTCCCGTCCGACGACGAGGCCGCCGACGACGACCAGCCGCGCACGAAGCCCAAGAAGAACCACCCCATCGTGCCTTCGTGGGAAGACGTCCTGCTGGGCGTGCGTTCGCAGCGCGGCTAGTTCTCGATCAGCACGGCCAGCGACCTCGGCGCGACCAGCCGGTAGGCGTCGCGCACGATGTGGTCGATCTCGGCCCAGTCGACGTCCACGTCGAGGCGCACGCCGAGCCAGCCGCGGTGCCCGACGTAGGGCGGGCGGAAGAAGCGTTCCGGCTCGGTGCGCACGAGATCCTCCTGCGCACCGGGCGGCGCCGGGCACCAGAACGCCAGGCGGCCGTCGTCGTGGTGGTGGTTCGCGAACATCACGAACGTTTTCTTGCCGCGCACGAACCACGTCGGCTCGCCGTGGCTGAGGCGTTCGGTGGCCTCGGGCAGCGCGAGGCACAGCTTGCGCAACTCGTCGAGGGGCGCCATCGGGCCAGTATCGGCCGGTCAGAGCACGATCGCCAGCAAACCCAGCCACGCGGCGATGATCCCGGCGCCCGCGCCGTACACCGCCCACCGCACGATCGGCAGCCGCCGCCCGAGCCACAGCGACGGCCCGATCCCGGCGGTCACCACGACCGACGCCACCACCGCGAGCCACACACTCGTCTCGCGCGCGAGCGTGCCGGCCAGCGCGAGCATCGCGACGGTCACGAGCACCGCGGCGAACGCCGACACCGTCAGCCCGGTCAGCCACGGCGTCGGCTCGGCCGGCGCTCCAGGCATCCCCCGCCGCCGCGCCACCACGCGCGCGGGCGGCTCGATCACCGTCTCGACGCCGGACACCGGATCCACGAACCGCACCGTCGTTCCCATCACCGTCGCCAGCCGCCCGGCCAGCTGCCTGCCCCGCTGCGACACGACCGAAGTGGCGACC
Source organism: Amycolatopsis sp. NPDC047767 (assembly GCF_040704195.1). Taxonomy (NCBI): domain Bacteria; kingdom Bacillati; phylum Actinomycetota; class Actinomycetes; order Pseudonocardiales; family Pseudonocardiaceae; genus Amycolatopsis; species Amycolatopsis sp. NPDC047767. The sequence goes on along the minus strand of NZ_JBEYSJ010000013.1, from coordinate 241,481 downwards.
TCCGCGTCGCCGCCCGTCCGCGACACCGCTGACGCGACGCGCGCCCACTCGTGCAGCGCCTGCGCCAGGTCCGCCCCGATCGCCAGCCGCCGCGGGTCGACTTCGCGCGCACCCTCACCACCCGGGCCGGCGAGCACCGCGCGCTCGCCCCGGATCCGCAGCTCCACTGACGTCCTCCCGCTGGGCATTTCCCACCTGCCGGTGCCCACCTGACGCGACCGTGCCGCGGCCCGCACCTGCCCGCAGCAGCGTAAGCCCGCGACCCCCTCGGCGGGACGGGCACCCGGCGCGGGAAGCGACCGCAATCAGAGCCGCACGTGGAGCAGTTCCTCCACCGCCACGAGCGTATAACCGCGCCACCCCGTCGATGCCAACGGTTGGCGCGCCGCCGGGGCCGGACGGGCCATGGTCGTTGACCGATCGACATTTTCGCCTGTGGTTATCGGCGCGGAATGGGTATCCCGGAAAGGTGAGCACCTCAGCGCGTGGCGGCGACCTCGTGGAACGCGACCGCGGCGGCGGTGGCGACGTTCAGCGAGTCGACGCCCGCCACCATCTCGATGCGCACGGCCAGATCCGCGGCCGCGATCGCCTCGTCGGTGAGCCCGGGGCCTTCGGCGCCGAGCATCAGCGCCACGCGCTCGCCCACCTTGTCGCGCAGTCCGCGCAGCGGAACGGAACCCGGCCGCGGTGTGAGCGCCGCCACGGTGAAACCGCTCTCCCGCAAGAGGTTCAGTCCGCCGGGCCAGCCGTCCAGCGGAGCGAAGGGCACGCGGAGCACGTGGCCCATCGACACGCGCACACTGCGCCGGTACAGCGGATCCGAGCAGCCCGGCCCCAGCAGCACGCCGTCGACGCCGAGCGCGGACGCGTTGCGGAAGATCGAACCGAGGTTCTCGTGGTCGCCGACGCCTTCGAGGACGGCGAGCACCTGCGCGCCGGTGATGATCTCCGGAACCGCGGGCGGCGCCGGACGATCGGCCACCGCCAGCACGCCGCGGTTGAGGTGGAACCCGACCACGGAAGCCATCGTTTCCGCCGAAGTCACGTACGCGGGCGCGTCGACGCCGGAAAGGTCGAGGTCACGCACTCGCCGTTCCACGCCGAGCAACGCCCGCACGGGGTACCGCGAAGCGAGCATCCGCTCGACCACCACGGTGCCTTCCGCGATCACGAGTCCCCGCCCACCGGGACGGTCCGGCCGCCGGTCCGCAGTGGACAAGTCGCGGAAATCGTCGAGCCGGGGATCTTCGGGATCCTCGGTGAAGATCAGTTCAGCCACACCGCACAGTGTGACATCCGCATGCCGGACCCCCGGCCGGTACAAAGCTGGTCCGAACGACCGGAGAACTCTGGTACGAATGGGCCATTTTTGCGCACGGTCAACCCCCCGTGACGGAGAGCACCAGTTTGGCCGCTAGCCCGGATGCGCCGCACTGTGCGACGGTGGGCGGCCTGGCAGTCCCCGCCCGGACACCCGCGGACAGCAGCCAAGGAGCGCGTCAGACATGGGTACCGATCTTTCGGCGAAACCGTTCGACCAGCTGGACCGAGGACGGTACCGCCGCAAGGTCCAACGCTGTCTCGACACGCTCGCCCGGATGCTCACGGACGGCAGCTTTTCCTTTCCCCGCAAGAACATCGGGCTCGAAGTGGAGCTGAACCTCGTCGACGGCCAACTGCGCCCGTCGATGACCAACACGGCGGTGCTGGAAGCGCTCGACGACCCGTCGTTCACCACCGAACTCGGGCAGCACAACCTCGAGCTGAACGTGCCGCCGCGCCCGCTCGCCGGCGATTCGGCTCTGCAGCTGGAAGACGATCTGCGTGCATACCTCGGCAAAGCGTCCGCCAAGGCCACCGACTCCGGTTCGACGCTCGCGATGATCGGGATCCTGCCGACACTGCGTCAAGAACACTTCGACCAGAAATGGCTCACCAACAACGCACGGTATTCGTCGCTGAACGACCAGATCTTCGCCGCGCGCGGCGAGCGAATCGCGCTTTCCATGGACGGCGCGGCGCTTCCGGGCGAACAGCCGGAAAGACTGCGCAGTTTCGCGGAATCCATCCTGCCCGAAGCCGCGTGCACGTCGGTTCAGCTGCACCTCCAGGTGGCGCCTGAGGAATTCGCCGCGCACTGGAACGCCGCGCAGTGCCTCGCCGGCGTGCAGACGGCGCTGGCCGCCAACTCTCCCTTCCTGCTGGGCAAGGCGTTGTGGCACGAGACGCGGATCCCGCTGTTCCAGCAGGCCACCGACACGCGTCCGGAAGAGCTGAAGAACCAGGGCGTGCGGCCGAGAGTGTGGTTCGGCGAGCGGTGGATCACCTCGATCTTCGATCTGTTCGAAGAGAACGTGCGGTACTTCCCCGGCCTGCTGCCGCAGACCGACACGGAAGACCCGCTCGAGATGCTGGAGTCGGGCCAGGCGCCGAAGCTCACCGAGCTGCGCATGCACAACGGCACGATCTGGCGCTGGAACCGGCCGGTGTACGACGTCGTCGACGGCCTGCCGCACCTGCGCGTCGAAAACCGCGTACTGCCGGCCGGGCCCACGATCGTCGACATCGTGGCCAACGCCGCGTTCTTCTACGGTGCCCAGCGCGCGCTGGCCGAGCAGGAACGCCCGGTGTGGACGCAGATGTCGTTCCAGGCCGCGGAGGAGAACCTCTACGCGGGCGCGCGCAAGGGTTTCGAGGCGCAGCTGTACTGGCCCGGCATCGGCTGGATCCCGCCCGACGAGCTGGCGCTGCGCGTGCTGCTGCCCCTCGCCCACGAGGGACTGCGCCGTTCGGGTGTCTCCGACGAGGCCCGCGTGAAGTACCTCGGCGTGATCGAGCGGCGTTGCCTGGCTCGCCGCAGCGGCGCCACCTGGCAGCGCGACTACGTGCAGCGCGCACAGGACCGCGGGGCCGACCGCGAGACGGCGCTCAATCGCATGCTGGGCCGCTACCTCGAGCTCTCGGCCGCCGGCGAACCCGTGCACACCTGGTCGCTCACCGACTGAGTACGAGCCCCCGTTCGGCCTTATGGTGGCCGGAGCAGGTCTCAGGCAGGCAGGGGAACAACGGTGCCGAAGGTACTCGGCGGCTCGCTCGAAGCGCACCGGCGCGAGGTCCGCGCGCGGGTGTTCGAGGTGCTGCGCGCGCAGCTCTACGAGCGCGGCTTCGACGCGATCACGCTCGCCGGCGTCGCCGCGGAGGCCGGGCTGGGCCGCACCGCGTTGTACAACCACTTCCCCGACAAGGAAAGCCTGCTCGTCGCGTTCGTCGAGGACGAGGCGGCGCGCTACGTCGAGCGGCTGCGCGCGGCCGTGGAGGCCGAGACGGACCCGATCGCGCAGCTGGCAACGTTCGTCCGGCTGCAGCTGCGGGTGCTCGCCGAGCACCACCTGCCACCCGGTGGCGCGCTGGAGTCGGCGCTCGCGCCCGCGGCCTACCGGCGCATCAGCGCCCACGCCGATCCGATCACCGGGCAGCTGCGGGCGGTGCTGCTCGCCGGCGTCGACGCGGGCAGCTGGCCCGCGCAGGACGTGGACGTGGTCGTCCCCATGATCACCGCGGCGCTCGGCACACGGCAGGTGATCGACGTGCCCGCCGAGCGGCTGGCCGGCGTGATCGAGGCGGCCGTGCGGTTCGTGCTGCAGGCCGTCGGTTCGAGTGAACTTCCGGATCCGCGTCCTATTTAGGGTGGCCTAAGTCGTGATCGTGGCCTACCCTCGTTCTGACAGCGTGTCAGAAAAGAGGGAGGCCGCGATGTCGGTGACCACTGAGCTCGAAGCCCGGCCGTTCTCCGGACAGCTGCGGGAGTCGACCAGGGGCGTGCACGACCGGGCCAACCACTCCACGTACATGAACGCGCTGCTCGGCGGCGAGCTCTCCCTGGAGGGCTACACGCAGCTCGCGATCCAGTACTACTTCGTCTACCAGGCCATCGAGCGCGTCAGCGACACCATGACCGCCGACGCCGTGGGCCGCGAGTTCGTGTTCGACGAGCTGCGCCGGCTGCCCGCGCTGGAGCGCGATCTCGCACGCCTCGTCGGGCCGGCCTGGCGCACCGAGATCCGCCCGCTCGCCAGCACGGAGGCGTACGCCGCGCGCATCGCCGAGGCGTCGGCGTGGGCCGGCGGGTACGTGGCACACCACTACACGCGCTACCTGGGCGACATCGCGGGCGGCCAGATCATCCGGCGGCTGCTGGAGAAGAACTTCGACCTCGCCGAGGCGGGCTCGCTGTTCTACCACTTCGACGAGATCGGCAGCGCGCCCGCGTTCCGCGACCGCTACCGCGCGAAGCTCGACGCCGCGCCGTGGGACGACGACGCCCGCGCCCGGGTGATCAACGAGACACTGGTCGCCTTCGAACACAACGTCGCCGTGTTCGACGAGCTGGCGCACGACCTGGACCGATACCGGATCGCCTGACGCCCGGGCGGATGAGGCTGATCACAAGAAGTTGACCTCCAGTTTGATGGAGGTACAAGGCTCGGTTTCACACAGTGCCCACCCGGGTACGCAGTGGCCGAACGAGTGGGTCCACCCTGTGGCACGGAGGCCGCCCCCGGTCGCCGCGAACCCCGGTGTGCTACTAGGTTCGGTAGTAGGAACTTGTGTCGAAGACTGAAGGAGGGCCAATGGCCCGGTACAACCTGCCCGATCTCGACTACGACTACGGCGCTCTCGCGCCCCACATCTCCGGTCAGATCAACGAGCTGCACCACAGCAAGCACCACGCGACCTACGTCAAGGGTGCCAACGACACGCTCGACAAGATCGCGGAAGCGCGCGAAGCCGGCGACTTCGGCAACATCGTCGGCCTTGAGACCACGCTGGCCTTCAACCTGGCCGGCCACGCGAACCACGTCGTCTGGTGGAAGATCCTTTCGCCGGAAGGCGGCGACAAGCCGACCGGCGAACTGGCCGCGGCGATCGACGACGCGTTCGGCTCCTTCGACAAGTTCAAGGCGCAGTTCACCGCCGTCTCCACCACGATCCAGGGCAACGGCTGGGGCGCGCTCTCCTGGGACCCGATCGGCAAGACGCTGATCACCCAGCAGCTGCGCGACCACCACAACAACCTGATCCTGCCGACCACGCCGATCCTGCTGGTCGACGTGTGGGAGCACGCGTTCTACCTGGACTACAAGAACGTGAAGCCGGACTACGTCAAGGCCCTGTGGAACATCTTCAACTGGGCTGAGATCAGCAAGCGCTTCGACAACGCCGTCGCCGGCGGCAACGGCCTGCTGCTCGGCTGAGCCTGCTGTTCCTCCACAAAAGCGGGGTTCTCCTTCACGGAGGGCCCCGTTTTTCGTTTCTCGCTTGACTTCGAGTGCACTCCAGGTGTGAGGCTGGGGTCATGGACGTCGACGCCTACCTCGCCCGTCTCGACCTCGCGTTGCCCGACAAGGCCGACCTCGCGGCCCTGCGGCAGCTGCAGGAGCGCCACCTCGAACGCGTGCCGTTCGAAAACCTGAGCGTGCACCTCGGTGAACCCATCGAGCTGGCCGAGGAAGCGCTGTTCGACAAGATCGTGCGCCGCCGGCGCGGTGGCTTCTGCTACGAGCTCAACGGCCTCTTCGCGGCCCTGCTGCGCGAGCTCGGCTTCGAAGCCGCGTTGCGCAGCGCGCAGGTTTTCACCGACGACGGCGAGCCCGGGCCACCGCTGGACCACGCGGCCGTGGTGGTGGACCTCGACGACGAGCAATGGCTGGTGGACGTCGGTTTCGGCCGCTTCAGCCGGGGCCCGCTGCGCCTGTCGGCCGTGGAGGTCCAGTGCGACCAGGAGGGCGAGTTCCTCTTCCTGGACGCCCCGTTCGGCGACGTGGACGTGCTCCGGGACGGCAAGCGCGTGTACCGCCTGGAGGCGCGCACACGGCCGCTGACGGACTTCGTGCCGATGGCGTGGTGGCAGTCGACGTCGCCGCTGTCGGGCTTCACCAGGCGGCTCACGTGCTCGCGGCCGACCTCCCAGGGCCGCGTGACGATGTCGGGGAACCGGCTGATCGAAACGGTCGACGGGGTGCGCAACGAGGTCCTGCTGGCCACCGACGACGCCGTGCGGACGGCGTACCGCGTGTACTTCGGCCTGGCGCTCTCGCGGCTGCCGACCCCACCTGGTGAGCACCCCTTGACGGAGCCCGCGGCCGACCCGACCATGAACCCGTCATAAGGGACCGATGAACGGAGCCCCGCTCCCGGGGTTCCCAGGGGCGGGGCTCCGTCCGTTCCCGAACTGACTGCCGCTCCCACCACGAAGCGGACATGTATGAGGTTAGCCTAACCTCAGCAACTCCGGCAAGTCCCCTCGTGCGGAGACCCACCTCTCACTCGTCCGGGTGACCCGTGAAAAGCCGCTGAAAACGCTGAAGGGCACCTCGGCGAACCGAGGTGCCCTTCAGGACGAGCAGGTCAGACGCGTTCGCGCTTGAGCACGCGCAGGCCGTTGCCGAACCGGCGCACGGGCAGCGACACACCGCCGCGCCGGATCAGCACCAGCGCGCACACCACGGCGGCGATCAGCGAGATCGCGCCGCCGATGTAGAACGGCGAGCGGCCGCCGAACGCGTCGGCCATCCAGCCGGTCATCGGACCGCCGATGGGGTTGCCGCCGATGAGGACCAGCACGTAGATGCCCATCACCCGGCCGCGCATCTCGGGCGTGACGGACGTCTGCACCAGCGCGTTGGCCGTGTTCAGGAACGTGATGGTGGCGAAGCCGAGCGGGATGAGGCCCAGGCCGAAGGCCAGGTACGTCGGCATGAACGCCGTGATGAACTCGAACAGGCCGAGCCCGGTGGCGGCGATCAGCATCGTCCGCACCCGCGGCCGGCTCTTGATGCCGCGGCGCGCGGACAACAGCGCGCCCACGAACGTCCCCACCGCGACGAGTGTGGACAACAGACCGTAACCGTCGGCCTGGGTGTGGAAGACGTTGGCGGCGACGATCGGCAGCGACGTGAAGTAGGTGATGCCGAACGTGCTGACGAAGAACATCAGCACCATCACCGTGACCAGGTCGGAGCGGTGGCGCACGTAGCGCAGGCCCTCCATGAGCTGGCCCTTCGCGCGCGGGATCGCGGGCCCGCGGAAGAGCTTGGCCGGGTTCATCAACGCGAGCCCGGTGACCACCGCGACGGTGCTCACCGCGTTGGCGATGAACAGCCAGCCGGTGCCGACCCAGGTGATCGCGAACCCGGCGATGGCCGGGCCGACGATGCGGGCCAGGTTGAAGATCGAGGAGTTGAGCGCGACGGCGTTGGCGATCTGGTCGCGGCCCACCATCTCGGCGACGAACGACTGACGCGTCGGCACCTCGATGGCGGAGGTGATGCCGAGCATCATGCACAGCAGGTACACGTGCCAGATCTGCACGACGCCGGTCAGGTTCAGCACGCCGAGCAGCGTGGCCTGCACGCAGTTGATGCTCTGGATGAGGATCAGCATCCGCCGCTTGTCGACGCGGTCGGCGAGCACGCCCGCCCACAGCGACAGCAGCAGCGTCGGCGTGAACTGGAACGCGACGGCGATGCCGAGCGCCACCGGGTTGTTGCCCGAGAGCTGGAACACCAGCCAGTCCTGGGCGATGCGCTGCATCCAGGTGCCGACGTTCGAGATGACCTGGCCGCTGAAGAACAGCCGGTAGTTGCGCACGCGCAGCGAGGCGAACATGCCCTTGCCGCGCTTGGGTTCCACGGGTCTGTCGGGCGCCTCCGGCACCTGATCGGCGCCGTCGGGCAGGCTCTTGACCTGGTTTTGCCTCGTACCGGGTGGTCCGGACGTGGGCGGGCTGGCCGGCTGTGGCGCCGTGTCCCGGGTAGCAATGGTTTCCGTCGTACGCTCTGCTTCGCTACCCGTGGTCGCCACCGGTGTTAGTTCCCCGCCATCCTGTCGATGATCTCAGCGGCGCGGGAGAGCACTTCCAGCTCTTCCTCGCCGAGTTCGGCCAGTTGCCGATCCAGCCACGCCTCCCGGACGGAAATGGCCTTCTTCACGTAGGCCATGCCGCTGTCGGACAGCTCGACGATGGCCTGCCGGCCATCCGTCGGGTGCGGGCGCCGCTCGACGAACCCCATCTCCTCGAGCGCGGCGATGACCCTCGTCATCGAGGGCGGCTGGACGCCTTCCTTCGCGGCCAGCTGACCAGGCGTCAGCGGACCGCACTTGTGCAAGGTGGACAGCGCCGCGGTCTGCGTCAACGTCACGTCGTCGCCCACACGCTGTGCCCGGAGCCGGCGGTTGAGCCGGACCACCGCGAGACGCAGGCGGCTCGCGAGGGAGCGCTCATGCGGGTCGCCGGACATATAGTTAGCTTACCTCACGAAAATCGCGCCGGCGGGTGAACCCCGCCACCCTCCGCGATCACGCTCAGCTCAGCACTGGCCGCCTGCGGCGGCGGTCAGCGCGGGACCGGTTCCAAGCTCAGCTCAGGGCGGCCTGGATCGGGCCCACCGCGAAGTACGCCACGAACGCCACCGCGATCACCCACATCAGCGGGTGGACCTGACGGGCCTTGCCGGTGGCGGCGCGGATGACGACGTAGCTCACGAAGCCCGCGCCGATGCCGTTGGCGATGGAGTAGGTGAACGGCATGACGACGATCGTCAGAAAGGCCGGCAGCGCGATCGAGAAGTCCGTGAAGTCGATCTCCCGGACCTGCCCCATCATCAGCGCGCCCACGACCACCAGTGCCGGTGCGGCGGCTTCGACGGGCACGATCTGGTAGAGCGGCGTCAGGAACATGGCGGCGAGGAAGAGCACGCCGGTGACGACGTTGGCCAGGCCCGTGCGCGCGCCCTCCGCGATGCCGGACGCGGACTCGACGAAGACGGTGTTGGAGCTGGCCGAGCCGAAGCCGCCGGCCGCGCCGGCGAGGCCCTCGACGAACAGCGCGCGCCCGACGTTGGGCAGCTGGCCGTCCTTGCCGATCAGGCCGGCTTCCTTGCCGAGGCCCGTCATGGTGCCCATGGCGTCGAAGAAGTCGGCGAGCACGAGCGTGAACACGAGCAGGACGACGGTGATGATCGGCAGCCGCGTCCACGCGCCGAAGGACACGTCGCCGACCAGCGACAGGTCCGGCATGCCGACGACGTTCGACGGCAGCGCCGGGTAGCCGAGGTTCCAGCCCTTGGGATTGGTGCCGTTCGACGGCCCGGCCTTCACGAGCGCCTCGACGACGATGGCCAGCACGGTCGAGCCCAGGACACCGATGAGGATCGCGCCCTTGACCTTCTTCGCCACGAGGATCGCGGTGAGCAGGAGGCCGACCACGAACACGGCCGTCGGCCAGGAGGCGACCGAGCCGTTGATGCCGAGGCCGACCGGGACGGTGGTGTGCGCGTCGTCGGGCAGGCGGCGCACGAAGCCGGCGTCGACGAGGCCGATGAGGCAGATGAACAGGCCGATGCCGACCGCGATCGCCGACTTGAGCGCCGGCGGCACCGCGCGGAACACGGCCGTGCGGAAGCCGGTGAGCACCAGCAGGACGATGATCACGCCCTCGATCACCACCAGGCCCATGGCCTCGGGCCAGGTCATCTGGGGTGCGAGCGTGACGGCGAGCAGGCTGTTGAGGCCGAGCCCGGTGGCGATGGCGAACGGGTAGTTGGCGATCAGGCCCATGAGGATCGTCATCACGCCGGCGACCAGCGCCGTCACCGCGGCCACGGCCGGGACCGGCAGGATGTGGCCGAGCACGTCGGCGTGCGCCGAGGGGGTGCCCGCGGCGAAGCTGCCGATGATGAGCGGGTTGAGCACCACGATGTAGGCCATGGTCACGAACGTGACGACGCCGCCCCGGATCTCCCGCCCGGCCGTGGAGCCGCGTTCGGAGATCCTGAAGAAGCGGTCCAGAGTGGACACGGTCTCCCGCTCGCGCTGATCCGTCATGCCCTGCCCCTGTCCTGCTCGCTGCTGTCTAGCTCACTGCTGTCGTGCTCGCTGCTGTCGTGCTCGTTCCGGGAACGCCCGGGGGTACCCTTCACCACGTGGATGAACCGATCAATCCCGCGGAGGTAACGGGCTCGTTGCGGCACACGCCGGACCTGCCCAAGCGCCTGACCGACCTGACCCCGGTGGTGATCGTAGGTACCTCGCTGTGGGCGGTCGCGCTGGTGGTGCTCTTTTTCGTCGCCGACGGCGTGTGGGTGTGGACCGCGTTCGCCGGGATCGTCCTGGGGTTCATCGGCTTCGGCATCATCTTCTGGCAGCGTGCGGCGGCCCGGCGGGGGTCGAAGTCGGCGCAGCGTCTCTAGTCCAGCGGCGCTAGTTCAGCGGCTCTAGTTCAGGAACGTGTGCGGCGCCGGGTCGTCGAGCAGTGCGGTGATGCGGTAGCGCTCGGCCCAGTGGTCGGTGGCCCAGGCGAACGCGCGAGCCAGGCCTTCTGACGTGTCCGCGGCGTGGAGGCGGTTGTCCTCGTCCGACCACCACGGGACGTCGGCGGTGGTGCCGTCGACGGTCACGGTGAGCACGTCGTGCAGCAGCGGGCCGCCCTCGGGCACGGTGAGGCCGAGCTGGTCGGCGACGAGGCGGATCGCGGGCAGGTCGGCCCAGGCGACGTACTCGCCGGTGCTGGTCACCTCGTTGGGCAGGGCGCCGGCGAGGGGCACGTCGAGCAGTTCGGCGAGGCGTTCGGGGTCTTCGGGGGCGGCGACGATCTTCGACGCCGGCAGCGCGGACGCCGGCCACGGCACGTCGAGGACCACGGCCTTGTCGGCGTCCGCCACGCTCGCGTCGGCCGCGCGGACGCGCACCGGGGCGTCGAGGTCGTCGACCTCCACGGGCGAGAGCACGAGCGCACGGTGGGCGCGCGCGGCGAGGCCCGGGCTGAGCGTGCGGGCGGGGTCGCCGAGGCGGTCGAGCAGGTCGGTGACGTCTTCGGCCGTCGCGAGGTCGAGCGTGGTCCGGACGCCGGCGGCTTCCAGCAGCTCGGTGGTGAGGCCCAGGTCGGGCACCTCGTCGTAGAGGCCGGCGAGGTCGGCCGCGGCGGGCAGGCGCCAGGAGCCGGGCGCTTCGCCGGCCAGCAGGGCGTAGCGGGCGAGCCACCAGCCCGCGTGGCCCTCGGGCGCGTGCAGTGCCTGCCACGTCTCGGGGCGCGCGGCGATGAGGCGCAACGCGGCGGGCCACGCGTCGTCGGCGACGAGGTCGAGGTCCCTGATCGCCAGGACCGTGGTGGGCTCGGCCGAGTCCCACCACGTGTCTTCGTCGGGCAGGCCGTGGTCGGGCTCGTGCGGCTCCTCGTCGCGGACGACGGCGAACGAGTCGAGCACGCCGACCGCCTCGAGTGTCGACTGTGGCCAGTCCTCGACGAACTCCTCGTCGAGAACGGAAAGGGCACCGTCCTCTTCGAACACTTCGGGGTCGAACACGTCCAGCAGCGGCGAGGTCGGCAGCACGAGCTCGTCGGCGCGGCGCCAGCCGTCTTCGGACGGGAGCGCGAGCGCACCCGCCCATTCCGGCGCGTCGTCACCGCACTCCGCGATCAGCCGAAGCACGGCGCCCGCGAGGTTCATTCCGTCCAAACCGGACCGGACGTCTTCCACGCTGCGTTCCACGGCGTACTGCACCTGCTCGGCTTCGAGCAGCTGGCGGGCGTCGGCGTGCTTGGCGCCCAAGCGTTCCAGCAACGGGTGCGCCGCGGCGGGGTGCACCAGCCTGAGGCCGGGAACGTCCACGTCGGACAGCAGCGCGAGCAGCTCACCGGACCCGTCGACGAGCAGCGCACCCCGGGCCCCGGGCAGCGTCCGCCCGTCGGACAACGGCACCGGGAGCCCGTCGAGCTGCGCCGGCGACACGTCGTGCGTGTCCACGGCCACGGCGAGCGCCGCGTAGAGCCGGTGCCACCACCCGGGTTCCCGGTCGATCCCGGTGAGCACCTCCAGCACGTCCTCGATGCCGATCGCCTGTGCCGACACGGGTTTCAGCGTGCGTGCCGCGCCCGCCGGCGCCGGGACGAGCCCCGGCACGAGGTCGGCCAGCAACGGCGGCAAGTCCGGCACGTCGACGTCGAGCACCTTGGCCTGCCGGCCGGACACTTCCTTGTTGTCCATGGTGGACAACCACGGCTGAGTCGCCAGCTCGGCGAAAACCTGATCCCGGAGGTGCGAGTCCACTGTGGACCTGGGGAACCCGGCCTGGGGCACCAGAACAAACCGATGCTCCTGCGGCACGGCCTTGACGAGCCCAACGTAGTTCCTGGCCGCGTTCGCGAGCGCTTCATCCAGCGCCGCCCCCGGCAGCACCCTCCGCCGCGACGGCTCCAACGGCACGGGCGCGATCAACCGCGCCGGCAACGACAACGCCTCATCCGTCGGCGTCGGCGCGTGCAGCACGTCTTCGTCCAGCGGCTGCGGCACCCCGTCCGCGTCGATGGGCACGGCCCAGCCCTCGTGCGTCAGCCACCGCTGGCCCTTCTCCGGCCCGGTGATCTCCACCTGGTCCGCGCCCGCACGTGTCCAAACGCGACCGTCCACTTCGACCTCGCCCAACCACGGCAAGGCCAGCAACAGATCGGAAATCTCTTCCTGGAGGGCGTCCAGCAGTGCCTTCCCGCTCTCCGGCTCCCGGAGCGGCAGCCGCACCTCCGTGTCGAACCCCTCCGGCGGCGCCTCGTCAGACGGCCACGGCAGCCTCAGCACGGGCACGTCCCCGTCCCGCCCGGCCGCCTCTCGCGTGCGCTCCGCGGAGAACCGCACCCCACCGCCGGTCGACACCACCCGCGGCTCGTCGGACACGGTCAACACCGCGGCAAACCCGACGCCGAACCGCCCCACCGTGCCGAGGCGCTCCTTCGCCGACGCCCGCAACGACGCCAACGACTCCACACCCCGCGTATCCAGCGGCGCCCCCGTGTTGGCAAACCTGAGCTCACCGTCCACAACGGACACCTTCACCCGGCCGGGCCGGTCGGCCGCCTGCGCCGCATCCGCCGCGTTCTGCGCCAGCTCCACAAAGAGCCGATCGCGATACGCCCCAACCCTCAGATCCCGCTCGGCGTTCGTGTCCTCCACAAACCGCGTCGGCGAGTCCCGCCACGCGCGCAGCATCGCCTCACGCAGCCGCCCCGTCCCGAACGGATCCGCCCCCACGCCCTCACTCACCGGGGGCCGTCACCACTCTCAGCGCCGCGCTGCCCCTCGCCGGCCTCCACTTCGGTGACGTGGTTGGCTTCGCCCGCTTCGGTGACGTGGGCGACTTCGCCCGCTTCGGCAACCTGACGCGCTTCAGCAACACCCTGAGTGCCTTCGGCAGCTCCGGCCTCAGCGCCCTCGAGCGCTGCAGTCACCTGGGTCGCTTCGCCTGTTTCGGCCACAGCGGCGGCTTCGGTGCCCTGGCCCGCTTCGCCGGCGTTGGCGTCTGCGCTCCCTTCGGCGACGTCGGCCGTGTTCGCGGGTCCGGTCGCGTCGGTGGCTCCGGCGGCCTCGCGCGATTCGGGTCCCGCGCCGGTGTCACTGGCCAGGCCGGCTTCAACGACCTGGCTCAGTGCGGTCGCTTCGGCAACTTGGCGCGTTTCAGCGGCGCCAGCCGCATTCGCGGCTTCGGTCGCGGCTTCGGCAGAATCGCCGGCGGCTTCCTCGAACGACTCCGCAGCCGATTCCTCGACCGTGGTCGCTTCCGGCCCCGCGCTCTCAGCGATCTTGTCGCCAGCGGAAACCACCTGTGCCTCGGGCGCGGTGCTGTCGGCGACCGCAGCGGTTTCCGCGCCCGCGCCAGCCTGCGCGGTCGGCTCGATGGCGGCTTCCTCAGAAGTACCGGCCTGAACCTCACCGACCGGCTCCGAACCCTGCTCCGCAGGGTGATCCGCCCACAGCCCCACCGCTTCCCACGCCGCGCCAGCCGGCTTAGCGGGGGCAGCGGCCTCGGACTCCGACGTCACAGCCGCAGAGTCGGCGAGTGCATCTGCCGCCGGGGTAGCCGCCGGCTCAGTCGTCTGCTCCGCTTGAGGCGCCGCAACTTCAGCGACCGAATCGGCAGGCGCCGCTTCCACCGCCGATTCAGCAGCAGCCTCAACGTCAGGCTGAGCGGCCGGGGCCGCCGCATCGTCGGCGGTGGCCGCCTCCGGGGCCGCAGTCGCCGCAACCGGCTCGGCAGAGGCAGTCGCCTCGGGCTGCGAGGTCGCAGTCGCGGTGTCGGCGCCTGCATCCGGCGCAACCAGGTCCGATTCGACCGAGTTCGCCAAAGGCTCGGCAGTCGGCGCGGCGGCGGGAGCCGAGGTCGAGGCAGTCGCCTCGGGCTCCGCAGTCACAGCCGCGGTGTCCGCAGCTGCATCCGGCGCCGGGGTGACCACGGTGGGCTCGGCGATCGAGTCGACAGAAGCCTCCGCGAGCGACTCGGCAGCGGGAGCTGCCTGCGAGGTCGCGACTTCAGCAGCCGAATCGGCAGTCGCTTCATCCACCACAGACTCAGCAGTGTCCACCGCAGGCGAGGCAGCTGGGGTCAACCCCGTCGCCTCGGCGGCGGGAGCCGTGCCCGGAGCCGAGGTCGCCGCTGCCGTCTCGGTCGAGGCGATCGCCTCGGCCTCCGCAGTCGCGGCCGCAGTGTCGGCAGCTGTGTGCGGCGCCGAGGTGACCGCAGTCGGCTCGGCGCCTGCGGTCGAGTCGGCCGTGGTGGCGATCGGCTCGGTAGTGGCGATCGGCTCGGCGGCTGCGGTCGAGTCGGCCGCAACCTCGGCGATCGGCTCGGCAGGGGCGGTCGCCTCGGACTGCGGAGCGGCGGCGGCAGTGTCCGAAGAAGCAGCCACAGCGGCGTTCGTCGAGAGAGTCTCGGCGGCCGGAGTCTCACTCACCCCAGCCGAGGCCGTCTCCTCAAGCGCGACCTCCAACGCGGCAACTTCGGCAGCCGCCTCCGGCTCCACAGTCGCCGCGGCCGAAGCCTCTTCGGCAGCGGCCGACGAAGCCTCCGCAGCCACCTCCGGAGAAGCGGCAGCATCGGCGGGCGACACCGAGACCTCGGAACCCGCATCCGACACGAAGTCGATCAACGAGTCGTCGTAGACCAGTTCCGCCACGGGGATGGACGAGGTGATCTCCACCTCCACCTCGGAGTGCGCCCCGCACCCGTACTCGACGTCGACGGCGTGGCCGTCCGCCGGTGCGATGTCGTTGGTGCACACGCCGAAGGCCCCGCGCAGGGAGCCGGCGAGGGGCACGAAGAAGCCGCAGGACCCGCAAGTGGCCGGCGCGCTCCGGGCCATGTCGGAGCGCGGGCCGAACTCGCCGCCGTGCCAGCGGGTGGCGGCGTCCTGGCGGCCGTAGCGGGAGAGGACGTGGACGCGGCCCAGGCCGATGTCGTGGGCGACCTCTTCGACGGCCGGGTCGTCGGACTGCAGGTAGGCCGGCGCGAGGCGCGGGTCGTCCTTGTCGGTGGGGAAGATGTCGCCCACGCCGAGGTCGCCGGCGCGCACGCGCTGCTCCCAGGGGACCCACGTGGGCGCGACCAGGGACTCCGGACCAGGCAGCAGGGCGAGCTCGCTCACGGTCACCGGCTCGTCCAGGCCGGCGACGGCGACCGTCACGGCCCAGCGCCAGCCGCGGTAGCCGGGCACCGACGCCTCGAACAGGTGGGTCGCCGACACGGCGTCCTCGGAGGTCACGCCGACGTGCTCGCCGACCTGCTCGGCCGGGGCGTCCGCCAGCACAGCTTCGCGCGCAAAGTCTTCCGCGTCCGCGAGCTTCCGCTGGATAGAGCCGTCGTCCAGGGTCAACAGCAACGTCATGGACCCAATTGTGCCGCACGCATCCGCGCCGCCCGTGCCAGGCTGTTCCCCGTGCGCACTCCCTCGACGCGAACCCCGTTGATCTGGCCGCTGCTGGCGGTGGCCCTGCTCGGCGGCTGCGCCGGCACGCAGGCGACCCAACCCCCGCCCGAGGACCTCACCGTGCAGGTGCTGCAGACGCTGCCCCACGACACGTCGGCCTTCACGGAGGGCCTCGAGTTCGCCGGCTCGACGCTGTACGAGAGCCGCGGTCTCTCCGGCGAGTCCGCGCTCACCGCCGGCCCCGCCGGTCAGAAGCCGGCCACGCGCGTGGCGCTGCCGTCGCCGCTCTTCGCGGAGGGCATCACGATCCTCGGGCCCAAACTGTGGCAGCTGACCTGGCAGGACGGCTTCGCCATCGAACGCGATTCGAAAACTCTGGCCGAGCTGCGCCGCGTGCCCTTCGACGGCGAGGGCTGGGGCCTGTGCCACCAGCCCAGCGGCCGCCTGGTGATGAGCAACGGCACCTCGCAACTCACGTTCCGTGACCCGCAGACGTTTGCGGCCACCGGGAGTGTCGACGTCGGCGTCGATCAGCTCAACGAACTCGAGTGCGTCGGTGACACGGTGTACGCGAACGTGTGGAAAACCGGCACCATCCTGCGCATCGACGCCAATACCGGACACATCACCGGACGCATCGACGCGAGCAAGCTCCGCACCCCCGTCAACCCGGGCGAAGACGTGCTCAACGGCATCGCGGCCGTCCCCGGCACCGACGAATTCCTCGTCACGGGCAAGCTCTGGCCCGCGATGTACCGGGTGAAGTTCGTCCCGGCCGGCACCTCCGGGACACAGAACGGCACGTGATCGGGCGGAACGGCACCCGGATGAGGCAGGATTGACCCGTGGCACTCTTCGGTTCGCACTCCGAACCCGACGGCTCCTTCTCCGGCCGGTCGGGCAAGGGTCGCGGCCGGAAGTCCAAGCGCAAGTGGACGCCGGAGCCCAGCGCCGCCCAGGCCCGCTCCTGGCGCGACGCGCCGCAGCCCACCCGCGTCGACCCCGCCGCGCACCCGGTCGAACCACCGGCCCGGGGCGTCGCGGCGGAGCCTCCGACCCAGCACGTCCCACCACGCGCCCGGCCCCAGCGGTACGAAGAGCGATACGAGCCTCGCGCCCGTCCCGAACGCATCCCCGCCGACGGCCGCGAGCCCCGCGCCCGAAGCCCGTTCTACGACGAGCCCCGCACCCCGACGGCCGACGAGGCCCCCACCGGCACCGTCCCCCTCGGCCACCGGCCGCCGCCACCACGGGGTGCCCGGCCGTACCCGCCGCAGGACCACCGCACCGAACCCGTCCGGCCACGCCCGGAGAACGCCCGGCCCGGCAGCGGCGAGTACGAGCACTACGACACCGGCGGCTACGCGGGCGAGCCCCGCGTCGACCCCGACCGTGACGAAGAACTCCGCACCACCGCCGTCCCCGGCGCCGGCTCGATCCCGAAGCTGCCGAAGAAGATCACCGTCACGCGCGTCGCCGCGTTGCGCAGCCGGCAGCTGAGCGGTCAGGCCATCGGCATGTTCCAGCGCGCCACCAAGGCCGACGGCGCGGACAAGTCGGGCCTCACGTCGCTGATGTACGCGGTGATGCTCAACTACGCCAGCGACGCCGCCATGGCCATCGCGCTCGCCAACACGCTCTTCTTCGCCGCCACCAGCGGTGAGAGCAAAGGCAAAGTGGCGCTGTACCTGCTGATCACCATCGCGCCGTTCGCGCTCGTCGCGCCCGTGATCGGCCCGGCACTGGACAAGATCCAGCGCGGCCGCCGCCTCGCGATGTGCGTGGCGTCGATCGGCCAGGGCCTCATGGCCGTGGTCATGGCGCTGCACTTCGACGACTGGCTGCTCTACCCCGCCGCGCTCGGGATGATGGTGCTGTCGAAGTCGTTCACCGTGCTCAAGGCCGCCATCACGCCGCGCGTGGTGCCGCCGGAGATCACGCTGTCGAAGACCAACGCGCGGCTCACGATCTTCGGCCTCATCGCCGCCGGCGTGTTCGGCGGGCTGGCCAGCGGTGTCAACGCGATCAGCGGTTCGGCCGGCGCGCTGTGGTTCACCGCGTTGATCTGCGTGGCCGCGGCCGTGCAGTCGATGCGGATCCCGTCGTGGGTCGAGGTGACCGAGGGCGAGGTGCCCACGTCGCTTTCGGCGCGGCCGGAGCCGAAGCAGAAGAAGCAGCGCCAGCCGATGGGCCGCCACATCGTGGTCGCCTTGTGGGGCAACGGATCCGTGCGTGTGCTCACCGGGTTCCTCATGATGTTCGCCGCGTTCGCGGTGAAAGCGCAGACGGAGGGCACGGGGCACAGCCCGTTCATGCAGCTGCTCCTGCTGGGCATCATCGGCGCCGCGGCCGGAGCGGGTGGCTTCGTCGGCAACGCGCTGGGCTCCCGCCTGCAGTTCGGGGCGCCCGACCAGGTGATCGTGTGGTGCGTGGCCGCGTGCGTGGGTGTGACGCTCATCGCCACGCTCCTGCCCGGGCTCGCGACGGCCGCGGTCGTCGGCCTCGTCGGCTCCACGGCGAGCGCGCTCGCGAAGATCAGCCTCGACGCCGTGATCCAGGAAGACCTGCCCGAGCAGTCGCGCGCGTCCGCGTTCGGGCGCTCGGAAACGGTGCTGCAGCTGGCCTGGTGCTTCGGCGGCGCCGTGGGCCTGCTGCTGCCGCCGACGTACTGGATCGGGTTCCTGGTGGTCACGGTGCTGCTCGGCGTCGGCCTCACGCAGACCTACCTCGTGCAGCGCGGCGGCTCGCTCTTGCCGGGGCTGGGCGGAAACCGGCCACTGCGGCCCGAACCGACCGGCAGCTTCCCCGCGCAGGGTCTGCCGCGGGAGCGCCGGTAATCTTCGGACCATGCGACGTTCCCGATTGGTGGCCGTGCTCGCGGCCGGTGGTCTCGCCGTGGCCGGCTGCTCGGCGCCCGGGCCGGCCGAGGTGACCTTCTACGGCGATGGGCACACGATCAACGTCGGGCCCATCGGCAACTGCGACGTCAAGACCGGCATCTGCGCCGCCAACCCCGGCGCCGCGGGCACGCTGAAGCTGCGCCCGGGCAAGTCCGTGCAGATCTCCGTGCCGAAGGAGGTCGCGGAAGGTCCGTGGAAGGTGACGGTGCAGTTCGTCAACGGCAAGGGCCAGCCCCAGCCGTTGAAGGAGGACATCATCACCAGCGGCGACCGCTACGCCTACACCGCGACGCCGCCCACCAAGGACGACCAGATCGTGGTGGTGGAGATCGCGCAGGCCACCGTGATCAGCCGCACGGGCGACCCCAACGACGCCGAGCCGATCACCTCGGCCCTGTGGTCGTTGCAGGTCCAGCCCGCCTGAAGCCGTGACGAGTGAAGGGCACCCGCCGAGGTGCCCTTCACCTCCGCGTTCGACGCGGGTTTAGGGGTCGAGGTCCCGGGCGACCGCGCGCATGATCTCGGCGATCTGCTTGGTGTTCTTGCGATCCGGATACCGGTTGCGGCGCAGGTCCGGCTGGACCTTCACCTCGAGGAGCTTGATCATGTCCTCGATCAGGCCGTGCAACTCCTCGGCGGGGCGCCGGCGCGCTTCGGCGACCGACGGCGGCGGGTCCAGCAGCCGGACGGAGAGCGCCTGCGGCCCGCGACGGCCGTCGGCGACGCCGAACTCCAGCCGCTGCCCGGCCTTGAGCCCCTCGACGCCCTGCGGCAGCGCGGCCTTGCGGATGTAGAC
This sequence comes from Amycolatopsis sp. NPDC047767, assembly GCF_040704195.1. Classification (NCBI taxonomy): domain Bacteria; kingdom Bacillati; phylum Actinomycetota; class Actinomycetes; order Pseudonocardiales; family Pseudonocardiaceae; genus Amycolatopsis; species Amycolatopsis sp. NPDC047767. The sequence continues at coordinate 222,031 of NZ_JBEYSJ010000013.1, read as the reverse complement.
GTCGGCTCCGCCGTCCTGCGTGACGAACCCGAACCCCTTCTCCGCGTCGTACCACTTGACCTTGCCGGTCGGCACTTCCCTCACCAGTCCTTCTGCTGTGCTGCTCACGACGAACGCGCCCCGGGCGTACCCAGGGCGCGCGTCCGCTTAGCGTATCTCGCCACATGCCCTGGGGAGAAGCGGATACGGCCGATACCCTCAGCGCCATGGACAACGCAGCAAAGCAGACCGCGGGCAAACCGATTCTCATGCGGATCGGGATCGGCCTGTTCGCCATCGGGCTGCTCGCCGTGCTGGCCGTGTTCATCATGTTCGCCGCCGGGCTCGAGAACCTGCCGGTGTGGCTCAGCGCGGTCGCCGGCGTGGTGACGCCGCTGGGCCTGCTGCTCGGCCTGATCGCCCTGGTCCGCGAGGCGCGCGCCGGCAAACACGGCTGAGCCTCAGAACGCGCGGGCGAACCACTCCGGGAACTGCGTGAGCGAGTCGAACACCACGCCGGCTCCCTCGGCGAGCAGTTCTTCCCTCGTGCACGGCCCGGTGGCGACGCCGACCGCGAGCGCACCGGCCGCTCGGGCGCCCCGCACGTCGCCGAGGTGATCTCCGACATACGCCCGCGCGTCGTGCTCCTTGAGCGCCACGGCTTTCTGCGTGGACCACAGCTCGCCCACGAGCTCGTCGACCTCCAGTCCCAGCACCTCGACGTGGAGCCGCGCGTTGGGCCCGTACTTGCCGGTGACCACGAGCGTGCGCCCGCCCGCCGCGCGCACGGCCTTCAGCGCTTCGGCCGCGCCGGGCAGCGCGACCGTGCTCGGCACCACGAGGCCGGGATAGAGCGCGCGAAACCGATCCACGAGGCCCGGAATCCGTTCTTCGGGCGCCTCGAAGCCGCGCAGGATGTCGTCGAGCGGCGGGCCCAGGTTGGCGGCGAAGTGCTCGCCGTCGAGCGGCAGGCCCGACTCCGCGCCCAGCGCGTTCATCGCCGCGACCATGCCCGGCCGCGGGTCGATCAGTGTCATGTCCAGGTCGAAGCCCACGGTGATGCCCACGTCCGCCACGGTAGCGGGGAGCACCGACAGAACCGGCGTGTACATCCGATCGTGGTCAGTAAACGTTCTTGACACAACCTCGATCTGTGTCAAGCTGACGGTGTGACGAGCTTCACCGAGCGCACCAAGGCATCGCTGCGCGAAGCACTGCTCGACGCGGCCGCGGACCTGCTCCCCGACCGCGGTCACCAGGCGCTGCGCATGGCCGACGTCGCGGCGCGGGCCGGCGTGAGCAGGCAGACCGTCTACAACGAGTTCGGCAGCAAGGCGGCCCTGACGCAGGCCGTGGCGCTGCGCACGGCGGCGGAGTTCCTCGACGGCATCCGCCGCCGCTTCGAGAGCGCCGACGGGCTGATCGCCGGCATCCACGGCGCCGTCGTGTACACGATCGAGCACGCCCGCGAGAACCGGCTCGTCGCTGCCGCGCTCGGCACCGAGGCGGGCGAGGACCTGCTCCCCCTGCTCACCACCAAGGGCGAGCCCATCCTCACGGCCGCCGCCGACCTCGCGACCGAGCAGTACCGCGCGCTGGAGCCCGGCCTGTCGCAGAAGTCCGCCGCGCTGCTGGCGGAAACCGCGGTGCGGTTGTCGCTGAGCCACCTGGTGCTGCCGACGCACTCCGCCACCGAGGCGGCCGATGCCGTCGTGGCGGTCATGGCGCCGGCGATCGAGAGCTTCCTCGCCGAATCGTCCACGGAATCGTCCACAATGGAGTGACACGAAAGGGCCGGACATGACGGACACGCTTCCCGAGCTGCGCAGCGGGTTTTCGTCGCTGCGCAAAGGTGGGCTCAACTGGGACTCGTTCCCGTTGCGCCTGTTCGTGAAGGGCAACAAGAAGTTCTGGAACCCCGCCGACCTCGACTTCAGCCGCGAACGTGAGGGCTGGGAAAGCCTGACGCCGGAGCAGCGCCGCTCGACGACCTACCTCGTTGCGCAGTTCATCGCCGGCGAGGAGGCCGTGACGGAGGACATCCAGCCCTTCATGCGCGCGATGTCCTCGACCGGCCGCTTCGGCGACGAGATGTACCTGACGCAGTTCTGCTTCGAGGAGGCCAAGCACGTCGAGGTCTTCCGCCGCTGGATGGACGCCGTCGGCCTCGACGACGACCTGCACCCCTACGTGGCCGAGAATCCCCACTACCGCAAGCTTTTCTACGAGGAGCTGCCGCAGTCGCTGCGCGCCCTGGAGGACGATCCCAGCCCCCTCAACCAGATCCGCGCGAGCGTCACGTACAACCACGTGATCGAAGGCAGCCTCGCGTTGACGGGCTACTACTCGTGGCAGCTCATCTGCACCCAGAACCAGATCCTGCCCGGCATGCAGGACCTCGTCCGCCACATCGGCGACGACGAACGCCGCCACATGGCGTGGGGCACTTTCACCTGCCGCCGCCACGTCGCCGCCGACGACTCCCTGTGGGACGCCGTGCAGCAACGCATGGGCGAACTGCTGCCCCACGCGCTCAACATGATCCAGTGGGTCCAGGACCAGTTCGAGGAAGTCCCCTTCGACAACGACCCGCAAGAGCTCCTCCAATACGCGGCCGACCGCGCCCAACGCCGCCTGGGCGCCATCGAATCGGCCCGCGGCACGCCCGTGGAGCAAATCGACCTGGACTACTCGCCGGAGCAACTGGAGGAAACCTTCGGCGAGGAGGACGAAAAAGCGCTGGCGGAAGCCGCCGCGGCGGCGTCCTGACGGGCGCAGGCCACGGCTCCGTGGCCTGCGACTGCGGCTGCGGCTGCGGCTGCGGGGCCATTCCACGCACCGCCTCGGACCAAGCGCAAGCGAAAGGCTCGACCTTCCGAACTTCCGAGCGCGCACGGTTGGCTCGCTGCTGCACAGTTCAGCCGCGCACCAGCCAAGTCCAGCGTTCCTGCAAAGCCGGTAGTCGATGCCGCCACGGGTCTTGATCCGTGGCGGCACCGGCCCCGTCCCGGCGAAGCGGCACGTCCAGCTCGTGCCACGGCGCGGCGGTCCGCGACGATTCAGCCGCACCGCCGCAGCGGGGCCGCGGCCCCGCCCGGTGCATTCGTGCGACCGCGACCGGAACCGGCCTCGGAGGCGGGCAGGCGAGCACCATCAACTGGGGCATCGCACCGACAACGTCCCGCTGCCCTGGACTGTGACGGTCAACGCCGAACCTGGCAGCCACAGCAGTCCGGCGCTCCGGGCCAGCCTGGTCCCCGGCGCCGTCGGCACGATCCGCTGCGCCATCACGCGCGACGGCCAAGAACTCGTCACCGACACCCTCAGCGTGCTGTGCAAACCGCAGTACCTGATCGACCAGTAACCAAGGGCGAGTTGCTCGACTCGCTACGAAGACTGCGGCGTGGCCACGCCGGATCTCGCGGGCTGGGCAGCAAGAGTCAGCGCGCAATCAGCCGCGGGCGAAGGCCGTCCCCGGACCGGGCTGGGGACGGCCGCCGGCGTCAGCTCCAGATGGCGCCGCGCCAGATGGCGCCGTAGGACATGCCCGCGGTGAGGCCGCGGGAGTTGATCAGCAGTGCCGACGCGGAAGTGTGGCCCGGCAAAGGGTCCAGGCGTGTGCGGGTGCCGTCCGGGGCCCATTTCGCGCCGACGCCCTCGGCTTGGCCGGCGATCGTGCCGGAGCGGTTGATGGCGTGGGCCGTCGCGTTGCGGGTGTCGCTCGGCAGGTAGGTCGGGTGGCCCGCGCGGTCCCACCGTGTCGCGTAGCTGCCGCCGAAGTCGGGGTCGACCAGGCCGACGACGGTGCCGTTGTCGCTGATCCCCATGGCCTGCCCGGAGCTCGGCGCCGCGGTTCCGCCCAGCGTCACGACGCGGCCCGAGGGGTCCCACCGCTGGGCCACGGAGTTGCCCCCGGGCAAGGTCGTCGAGCCGATAATCGTGCCGTCACGGGAAATCCCGGCGACGGTGCCGTACTCGCCGTCCGGCGTGAGGTCCGTGATCCGGCCGCGCTCGTCCCAGCGCACGAGGTGGGTGTGCCCGGCCGCGTCGGCCGCGGCGCCGGCGATGGTGCGACCGTCGGGCGTGATCTTGTCCGCGAACGCCGAGCCTCCGCCGGGCAGGCCCGGCAGCTCGCGGACGCGGCCGTCGCGCTCCCACAGCAGCGCGTGCGAAATCACGCCGTCGTACGAAGCGCCGACGATCCGGCCGGTGTCGCTGATCGCGCTCGCGTTGCTGCTCACGCCGGTGTCCGCCAGCCGCGTGACCGTGCCGTCGGCAGCCCAGCGCACGGCGCGCTGAGCACCCTGCGCGTCCTCGGCCCACCCGACCACGACGTCGTCCCCGTCGATCGCGACGGCCTGGCCCAGCGCACCCCCGAGCGTCGGCAACGCGGTAACCGAGCCCGTCGCGGACCACTTCATGGGGTGGTACAGGATCCGCACGTCACGCGGGTAGGACTCGCCCACGACGGTGCCGCGGTCGTTGATCGCCTCGACCCCGCTGTACGTGTCACCCGGCCGTGGCGCGAGCTCGATCGGCCCGGCGACCGCATTGGCCGCTGGTGCGAGCACGGTGATCGCCGCCGCCGCGACCCCCACGGCGAACGCTCTTCGACTGACCTGCACGATGTTCCCCCTCCGTCGGTCTCCGAGGGGGAACACGCGCGACCGAGTTGTCCGGTTGCCCGCCCTATGCGTGTTTGGCCGAAGCGGCGTCTTCGAGGCCCAGCAGCGTCACGGACTGCTCGCGCATCTCGACCTTGCGCACCTTGCCCGTGACGGTCATCGGGAACCCGTCGACGATGTGGACGTACCGCGGGATCTTGTAGTGCGCCAGCTTGCCCTGCGAGAACTCGCGCACGGCCTCGGCGGTGAGCGGCTGCGCGCCCTCGCGCATCTGGATCCAGGCCATGAGCTCTTCGCCGTACTTGACGTCGGGGACGCCGATGACCTGCGCGTCGAGGACGTCCGGGTGCGTGTAGAGGAATTCCTCGATCTCGCGCGGGTACACGTTCTCGCCGCCGCGGATGACCATGTCCTTGATGCGGCCGGTGATGTTGAGGTAGCCGGCCTCGTCCATCACGGCGAGGTCGCCGGTGTGCATCCAGCGCGCGGCGTCGATGGCCTCGGCCGTCTTGTCGGGCTGTTCCCAGTAGCCGAGCATCACGGAGTAGCCGCGCGTGCAGAGCTCGCCGGGCACCCCGCGTGGCACGGTGAGGCCCGTTTCGGGATCGACCACTTTGGACTCGAGGTGCGGCCCGACGCGGCCGACCGTGGACACGCGGCGCTCCACCGAATCGTCCGCGCGCGTCTGCGTGGAGACCGGCGAGGTTTCCGTCATGCCGTAGCAGATCGACACTTCCGTCATGCCCATCCGGTCGATCACCTGCTTCATCACCTCGACCGGGCACGGCGAGCCCGCCATGATCCCGGTGCGCAGCGACGACAGGTCGAACTCGCCGAAGTCCGGGTGGTTCAGCTCCGCGATGAACATCGTGGGCACGCCGTACAGCGACGTGCACCGCTCCGCCTCCACGGCCTCCAGCGTCGCCCGCGGGTCGAACGCCGGCGCCGGGATCACCATGCACGCGCCGTGGCTGGTGCACGCGAGGTTGCCCATCACCATGCCGAAGCAGTGGTAGAAGGGCACGGGGATGCACACGCGGTCTTCTTCGGTGTAGTTGCAGAGCTCGCCGACGAAGTAGCCGTTGTTGAGGATGTTGTGGTGCGACAGCGTGGCGCCCTTGGGGAAGCCCGTGGTGCCGGAGGTGTACTGGATGTTGATGGGGTCGTCGGCGGACAGGTTCTTCTGGAGTGCGGCGAGGGCCGCCGGGTCGCCGCCTTGGCCCTTCGCCATGAGGTCGGTCCACGCGTCGGTGCCCAGCAGCACCACGAACTCGAGCCCGGGGCAGTTCGGCCGGACCTGCTCCACCATCGCCGCGTAGTCCGACGTCTTGAACTTGTCCGCCGCGACGAGCATCCGCACGCCGGACTGGTTCAGCACGTACTCGAGCTCGTGCGAGCGGTACGCGGGGTTGATGTTGACGAGGATGGCGCCGATCTTGGCCGTCGCGTACTGCAGCAGCGTCCACTCCGCCCGGTTCGGCGACCAGATGCCGACGCGGTCCCCCTTGCCGATCCCGGTGGCGACGAGCCCGTGCGCGAGCTGGTCCACGTCCTTCTTGAGCTCGGCGTACGACCACTTCGTGCCGGCCGCGCGGTCCACCATCGCGTCGCGCTCCGGGAACGCGGCCACGGTGCGGTCGAGGTTGTCCCCGATGGTGTCACCCAGCAGGGGGACGTCGGACGTCCCGGAGGCGTAACTCGGCAGGGCGGGCGCGTCGGGCATGGTTGCCTCCCGGTGGGGTCTTCGTCGACACCCGCGAGTCTAGGAACCCGGGGGTCCGACGACCACCCGGCCGGGCGCGCGCCTTCCGCTACGCTCGGTGCGGGTTCGTTTCACGAGGGGTTGGGGTTGGGCCGTGCCGGAGGAGTTCTCCCTGAGCTGGACCGAAGTCGACGTCGCCGTCCGCCGCAGCGGCCTGCCGGCTTCGTGGCACCCCTTTGAAATCCGCAGCCCCGGGCTGACGCTCTCCGAAAACCGCCGCTTGTCGGACTCGGCTTGGGACGCGCTGCGGTCCCGTGGCCTGGCTGTCTCGGACAAGCTGGACCACGACGTGTTGGCCACCCTGCAGGCCTGGACACGGCCCGAGGTGCTGATCATCGTGCGGGCGGCGGAGCTTCCGTCGGGGACGGTGCTGTACCGGGCTTGCATCGGCGAGGGGCTGGGGGTGTTCTCGTCCTCGGATGCGGATGGGATCCGCTTCCAGCAGACCCGGCCGGATCGGCTGGTGGAGACGGTGTTGAGCATGTTCCCGGCTTATCCGCCTTTGCCGGTGGCGCCGGTGTCGATCACGCAGCCACCGGCTCGGCATTCTGCTCCGTCGGATGATGCGGATTATTCGGATCGGGATTTCACTTCGCCGTCGTCCAGCCCTTCCCGCCGCGACCGGGACGCGTTGGGCGCTTACTCTCAGTGGCCGTTGCATCGCCACGGGACGGTGGAGCTCTCGCTGCGCCCTCGCCACGGCGTGTTGCGGGCTGTCTCGACGGCCACCTTCGTCGATACGGACGGGGGCCGGTACGTCACCTTCTCGGAACCGCTGGCCGATGGGGGCTTCCGCCTGCGTTTCGTACCGTCCGACGGCTCTCACCTGCGCCGGTGGCTGTTCGAGACGATCGATGAGGGCATTCGGTGAGCGTGTTCGCTGTTCACGGCGTGGTCGGACGGACTCGCCGCCTTTACCAACTCGCCGGTCTCGCCGCTCTCACCCTCATCTTGACCGCCTGCGACAGTTCGGTCGGCGGCAACCCGTCACCGGAGCCGTCGGTCGGGTCGAGTGGTGCGACGGCCCCGCTGTCGAACACCCCGTTGGCTGGAATGAGCTCGTGCAAGGCGCTGGACCAAGCAATCGCCGGGCAGGGCTTCCCTGCGTCGAAACCATCGATTGCTGATCTGGAGCACGCGTGCGACGCCCTGAAAGCCGGCTACGGCGACATCGGGCTCAACCTGCAAGACGGACAGAGCTACGACTCCGACCTCATCAATCCCGTTTCGACGAAGACAGGCAATGTCGGCCACCGGCGCGCCATCCTCGAGTTGCAGACCAACCACCAGTCCGGCGCATGCGCCGTCAGCATCGAGATCAAGCCCAAATCGCGAGCGATCGTGCTCGCGGTGCTCTCCTCGGCCGGGCCTGACGAAGCCTGCGCTGAGGCACGCAAGGTCGCAGAAGCCGTGGAGCCGTTGCTCCCGGCGAACACCTGATCAGACGTTGTCCCGAACTCGCTGACAGCCCACAACCACCCATCCCGAGCGATCGGGGGAGCACGTAGCAACAGGATCGCATCGATGATCAGCTACCCGTAGTGTTCGCCAGGTGACCGGACCGATCCGCGGCTTCGTGACCTTCGTCGGCCTCGCCGTACTCGCTTGCACGCTGACCGCCTGCGACAGCTCCGTCGGCGGCACGCCGAACCCGGCGCCCCCACAACCGACGTCGCCCAGCACTTCCGCAGGTCAGACTGACACTCCGCTGGCTGGGATCAGCGCATGCGCAACCCTCGACAAGGCGCTGGCCGGCCAAGGGTTCCCACCCGGGCACCCATCGGCCGCCGACCCGCAGCACGGATGTTTGGCGTCGAAGCCCCAGTTCGGCACCGCGGGCTTGGACCTGCAAGACGGCCGGAACTACAAGGAGGCGGTCTACGACCCGAGCAAGACCAGCACAGGCCAAGTCGGCAACCGCAATGCCGTACTGGAACGCGACATCCAGGGCGCAGAGGGATGCGTGGTGTACATGGAGGTCAAGCCGAATTCGCGGGCGACCCTCACGATGGGGATGTACCGATCCCCAATCGGCGAAGCGTGCAAGACGATCGTGCCGCTCGCGCAAGCCGTCGATGCGCTTCTTCCCCCGAACAGCTGATCAGAGGCGATCTCTCGCTGGTCCTGGACAGGTCCACCACACCATCACCCTCGTCCGTTGTGAGCGCGCCGGCTGATCAGCCACGAACCTCCGGTCAGGCCATCTCGACCGCATCTGCGTTCGGCAACAGGCTCGCCGCCGGTGATCAACTACCCGTAGTGTTCACCAGGTGACCGGACCGATCCGTGGCTTCATGACCATCGTCGGCCTCGCCGCACTCGCCTGCGCCCTGACCGCTTGTGACAGCTCAGTGGGAGGTAACCCCACTCCGGCGAGCCCATCGCGGTCCGCACCAAGCAGCTCGCCCAGCTCGCAAACGGACACCCTGCTGGCCGGGATGAGCCCGTGCAAAACGCTGGACCAGGCCCTCGCCGGGCAGGGCTATCCGGCCTCCACGCCGTCGATCGCCGATCCGGAACATGCCTGCGGCACGGACAACACCCAAGACAATCTCGGCCTGGTCTTACAGGACGAACAAAGCTACGACGCAAACCTCTCGAACCCCTCGATGGCCCAACCCGGCAGTGTCGGCACACGACGGGCGATTCTCGAACTGGAACCTACTCGTCAGGCCGGCCTTTGCGCCGTCAGGATCGAGGTCAAGCCGAATTCTCGCGCCCTGGTCTCCGCAGCGCTCACCAGCGGCAACACCGACGAAGCGTGCACAAGAGCGAGGGCCGTTGCCGAAGCGGTCGAACTTCTACTGCCAAAGACCAGCTGACGATCGCCCGCGCCGGCGCGGCAAGAGGGCAGCTCCGCCATGGCTCACCGTCGGCGATCACCTACCCTTAGTATTCAAGCCGTGACTCGACCGAGGAACCGACTTTTCTGCGCATTCGCAGTGGTCACAGGCGTCATGACCACGGCCAGTGCGTGCGGCAGCCCGGTGAGCGGCAACCCGGCACCATCCACCGCACCCGCCTCGGCGCCGACCAGCGGCAACCGCTTTCGTCGGGGTGGACCAGTGCCAACTGCTCGACAAGGTTCTCGGGCCGCAGGGTTACAGCAAGGCCGTGCCCAACGTGTTCGGCGGCGCAACTGCGTGTGACGCAACGAAAGAGCACTACGGGAGCGTCACCTTGACTCTCGATCCGGGGCAGAAGTACACCGACAACATCAACAACCCCAGCACTGCTACTTCCGGCCGCATCAACGGTCGTCCGGCAATGCTCGCCCGAGCCCGTCGGCTCGCACGGGCAGTGCGCAATCGCGTTGCAGGTCAACCCTGACTCGCGCGCACTACTCGTCCTCGGACTCAGCCAGGGCACCACAGACGCCGCGTGCGAAGCCGTCAACTCGGTCGCAACGCAACTGGAACCGCTTTTGCCGCGAACAGCTGACTGACAACCTCATCTCGCAGGTCGCGGACATGTCCACCGCGCCACCACACTCACCCGTAGTCAGCACCACCGGCAGACCAGTCGCAAAACTCCGGTCAGGCCATCTCGCCGCACCCGCGTTCGGCAACATGCGCGGCGCCGGTGATCAACTACCCGTAGTGTTCACCAGGTGACCGGACCGATCCGTGGCTTCATGACCATCGTCGGCCTCGCCGCACTCACCTGCGCTCTGACTGCCTGTGACAGCTCATTAGGAGGTAACCCCACTCCGGCGAGCCCATCCGGGTCCGCACCGAGCAGTGCGCCCACCTCGCAAACGGACACCCCGCTGGCCGGGACGAGCCCGTGCAAAACGCTGGACCAGGCCCTCGCCGGGCAGGGGTTCCCGCCAGCCACGCCGTCCACAGCGGATCTGGAGCACGCCTGCGACACACAGAAAGAAGGGGCCGGCGTTTTCAGTCTGGGTCTGCAGGATGGGGAGGCTTACGACACGAGCATCGCCAACCCCGCGAAGGCTACTCCTGGCAGCGTCCGCGCTCGACGAGCGATCCTCGAACGAGAGCCCACCCAGCAAACGGGCGTCTGCGCGGTCTCCGTCGAGGTCAAGCCGAAATCACGAGCAACGATCGCTGTGTCGTTCGCTCAGGGGACCACCGACGAAGCATGTACAGAAGCCAGGACTCTGGCCTCCGCGGTCGAACTGCTCCTCCCGAGGAACAGCTGATGATCCAGACTTCTGCCCCGAACACGACCACAACTGTGTTCGGCAACAGGCTCGCCGCCGACGATCACCTACCCGTAGTGTTCACCGTGTGACCGGACCGATCCGTGGCTTCGTGACCTTCGTCGGCCTCGCCGCTCTCGCCTGCGCCCTGACCGCCTGTGACGGCTCAGTGGGAGGCAACCCCACCCCAGTGAGCCCGTCAGGGTCCGCATCGAGCAGTGCGCCGAGCACGCCGTCGGACACGCCACTGGCGGGGATGAGCCCGTGCAAAACGCTGGACCAAGCCGTCGCCGGGCAGGGCTATTCACCCTCGACACCATCGATCGCCGATCAGGAACACGCTTGCGACGCCGACAAGCCAGGGCAAGACTATCTCGGCCTCGTTCTGCAGGACGGACAGAGCTACGACGCGAACCTTCCGAATCCGTCAAAGGCTCAAACCGGCCACGTTCGCGCTCGGCGGGCGATCCTCGAGTTGGAGCCGACCGGGCAAGAGGGCCTCTGCGCCGTCAGCATCGAAGTCAAGCCGAAGTCGCGTGCTCTCGTCTCAGCTTCACTCGCGCCCGGAACCACCGACGCGGCTTGTACCAGGGCCAGGGCTGTCGCCGAAGCGGTCGAGCTTCTGCTCCCGAAGAACACCTGACGGCGACCAGGCGGTTGTCCCCAACTCCCTGACAGCTCACCTCTGGCCATCTAGAGTGGGCGGAGGAGCACGTAGCGTGTCCAGGAGGGTTGTACAGCGATGACGAGTGCGTCCGAATTCGGCGGTGGTCCCCCGGCCTCGGCCGACACGGGGCAGGGCAGTGTTCCGGATCTTCTGGTCAACCCTCTCGACACAGAGGGCGTACACCGCCTCAACGAAAGTGCACAGAAATTCAAAGCCCTGGCCGAAGGGGGCGGATTCGCCGTCAACGAAGCAGGGTTTCAGGCGTACAACAAGGTATGTGACGATTTTATCCACGGCTACGACAAAGAGGCCCGAAACTTCTTCCATCTCTTGACGCGCGCCAAAATGGGTTCGAGCGACTACGCGAATCAAGTCGCCGACTTCAACGTCAAGGTCGCCAACGGTGACAAACAGTCCATGATCCCCAACCTCAAGCTGCTCTTGGATAGCATCACGCAGGTCCAGCAGGCTTTGCAGATCGCGCGAAACAACTACAACGCGGCCGACAGCGAGCACGCCCAGACCTTCTCCGGCATCGGCAAGGCGGACTGATGAGCGAGCGCGCACAATCCCGCGAGTACGAAGCCGACTACTACAGCCAGACTCACGCAGACCTGTCGAAAAAGGCAGCGCCGGGGCGGTTCGGTGCCGAGGATCAGCAGAACGTTCGCGACTCGGTCGATCAGCGCACCGGTCAGGCGGCGTCGAACTACTCGGTCGCCCAGGGTGAGCAGCTCTTGCAGGGCCAGGCGACTCGTGGCGATGCTCCGGCGCCCAGCGCGAACTACGCGGCGCACGATCACCAGCAGCTGTACGACATGGTCCACACGAACATGGATCCCGGCGAACTCGACGCCCGCGGGCGGGTCGCCAATGATCTCGGCAACTGGCTGGCCGAAATCTCCAACTCGATCAACGACGCGGCCAATTCGAGCCAGATCGAGTGGCAAGGCGCAGGCGCGTCGCAGGCCCACAACTTCTTCCAGAACACCGCGACGTATGCGGCGAACACCGCCAACGCTGCCCAACTGAGTTCCAACCGCTATTCGCAGCAGGCCGCGGCGGCCGGGCATGCGCAGACGAACATGCCGGAGCCCGTCAAGTTCGACCAGCAGGCCGAGATGGCCAAGGCTACGCAGCAGCTGAGTGTCGCGAATCCTGCGGCCGCCGCGCAGACGATGCGAGACATCGGCGCCAAGCAACAGCAGGCGGACGCCGCGCACCAGCAGGCAGTGCAGGTGATGCAGGGGCTCGACAACACGTACCACGAAACGTCCACGACCCAGCCCCAGTTCGCACCCCCACCGCCGATCGGAGGCGGGGACGACAGCACTCACGCGAGCAGCGCCGGACCCGGTGCCGGTCTCGGCCACTCAGGCGCTCTCAGCGGTGGCGGCAACTTCGGCTCACCCGGCGGCGGAGTCCCCGGCGGAGGAGCTCCTGGTGGTGCGGGTGGGCCCGCAGGCTTCAGCGGCAACGCGTACACACCACCCGGTGCGGGATCCAGCACCGGCGCTGGGTCGTTCGGCGGGCCCGGAAATACGGGTGGTGGGTTCCGGCCACCCGCTGGTGGCGGTGGCTTCGGGCGGCTGGCCCCAGATGCGTTGGCGTTCGGTGGTGGCGGCCCAGGCGGCGCCGGTGGTGCCGGCGAGGAGACGCTGCGCGGCGGGCGGGCCGGCGGTGGGACCGGGAGGCCCGGCGGCGGGTTCGCGGGGAGCCGCGTGTCCGGTGGTGGAGCGACGGGGAAGCCCGGCGAGGGCGAAGGCCCCGGGTCGGGCAAGGGTGCCGGCGAGCGGTTGGAGCGCGGGGCGACCGCGGCGGCCAACGCGGGCAAAGCCGGGAAGGCCGGAGCAGGCGGAGCGGCCGGCGCCGCGGGGGCCGGTAAGAAGAAGGAAGAAGACAAGGAGCACAAGAACAAGCTCCCCAACCAGGAAGACCCCGACGAGGTGTTCGAGGTCCGCCCCGAGCGTGGGCCCGACGGGGAGAAGATCACGCCCCCGGTCATCGGCGGCTGAGTAGAGGCTGACGGAGCGCGGCGCCATCTTCTGGGTGGCGCCGTGTTGCGCGGCGCCATGTAGCGCGCGCCGTGCTGTGCAATGCCAACCGGGGGGCAGCGCGTTGCGCCGGCGCCATCCGGTGGGTGGCGCGGTGCCGCCTGGGAGGACGCCGTGGTGCGCGGCGCCAACCGGGAGGGCGCCGTGCTGCGCAGTGCCGCCCGGGGGGCGTCGTGTTGCGCGGGCGGCATCCGGTCGGTGCGCCGTGTTGCGGTTCTAGACGAAGGCACACGCGACGCGTTGAGAGCGCCGCACCTGGGGCAAGCGCGCGTTTCTGGGCGAAGGCGGAGGCGACGTCTTGAGCGCACCCCGGGGCTCGGGTGAAAGAGTCAGCAGCCAGAGTCCAAGTCGACAAAGCGACACTCCACAAAACCCAGGGTAATTCCCTGACACCCCCACCCACCGACGCCGGTACCGTCAAGTCCATGCGGTTCTACGTTGTGGATGCGTTCACGGGGGAGGCGTTCGCCGGGAATCCGGCCGGGGTGGTGGTGCTGGAGGGGCCCGCGGAGGCTGGGTGGATGCAGCGGGTGGCGGCCGAGATCGGGCTTTCGGAGACCGCGTTCGTCGAGGAAAAGCCCGGGGCCACGGGGCTCAGGTGGTTCACGCCGGCGACCGAGGTGGATCTGTGCGGCCACGCGACCATCGCGGCGACCCAGGTGCTCGGGGGGACGCAGACCTTCGAGACCCGCAGCGGCCTGCTGCGGTGCACCAAGCACGACGACGGCTGGATCGAGATGGACTTCCCCGTCGATGAGCCGCGGGAAACCCACGAGGACGTCAGTCGCGTCCTCGCCGACGACGACCTGAAGCCGCTCTACGTCGGGCGGGCCAAGGAGAACCTGTTCGTCGAGCTCGAGACGCCGGAGCTGGTCGCCCGGGCCGCGCCGGATCTCGTGCGGCTCAAAGACACCTGGACCGGCCGGATGGTCATCACCGCACAAGGCGGCGACACCGACTTCGTGAGCCGGTTCTTCGGACCCGGCGTCGGCGTGGACGAGGACCCCGTCACGGGATCCGCCCACTGCGCCCTCGCGCCGCACTGGGCTGCCAAGCTGGGCAGGAAACAGCTGCAAGGACACCAGATCTCGCAACGGGGCGGCGTCGTCCGAACAGAACTCGACAACGACCGCGTCCGCATCAGTGGGCAGGCGGTCACCGTGGTGAGTGGGGAGCTGCACGTCTGATGCGCCTGCTGCTGAACATCATCTGGCTCGTGCTCTGCGGATTCTGGATGGCCGTGGGTTACGTCCTCGCGGGCATCGTGTGCTGCATCCTGATCATCACCATCCCGTTCGGGCTGGCTTCGTTCCGGATCGCGAACTACGCGTTGTGGCCGTTCGGCCGGACGGTGGTCGATCGGCGCGACGCGGGCGTCGGGTCGGTGCTGGGCAACATCATCTGGTTCATCTTCGCCGGGCTGTGGCTGGCGATCGGCCACGTGGTCACCGGCATCGCGCTGTGCATCACGATCATCGGGATCCCGTTGGGGATCGCGAACTTCAAGCTGATCCCCGTGTCGCTCATGCCGCTGGGCAAGGAGATCGTCGACGCCCCCTAAGACTCGGGCGTGAACGGCAGCGGCACCACGAGGCACGGGCCGCCCACGAACAAGCCGCCGTCGATGCCCAGGGCCTTGCCGCCGGCGTACAGGTACGGCCCCTCGATCTGCGCCGGGTGAATGCCCAGCTGGTCGGCGATCACGCTGTGGCCGTGGACGATCCGCGAACCGCCCAGTGCCTCCATCAACGCGTCCGCGTTCTCCTCGCCCGCCGGGCCGCGGAAGGCGTAGCGCGTGGTCATCCGGCGCCAGACGTCCCACCACGCCTCGATGTCGCTGCCGGTCAGGATTTCCCCCACCGACGCGTTGATCGAGGCGATGTCCGAGCCCCAGTCGAGGTACTCCAGCGTGTCCGAGTGCATCAGCAGGTGGTCGTCCACCAGCGCCACCAGCGGACGCGCCGAAAGCCACTCGATGTGTTCCGGCGTCAGGCGGTCCTGATCGGACAGCAGGCCACCGTTGATCTCCCAGCTGCGGGCGAAGCTGCGCGGCCCGAAGTCCGACGGCACCTGGCGGTCGCCGAAGTGGTACATCCCCAGGAGCAGGATCTCGTGGTTGCCCAGCAGCATCTCCACGGAGCCGCCCGCCTCCGGCGCCTGTTCCTGCAGTGAACGCACGAAGTCGATCACGCCGACGCCGTCGGGACCGCGGTCCACGAAGTCACCGAGGAACCACAGCTGGTCTTCGGCGCCGCTCCACTTGCCGTCGCTGTCGACCAGTCCCTCGGCGCGCAGAGCGTCGGCCAGGGCGTCGCGGTGCCCGTGGACGTCGCCCACCACATACACGCTCATCGTTCGACGATAGGCCCTGCTCCGGCGCGCACGCCGGTCAGCCTTCGCCGAACGGGTCCAGGGTTCGCCCGATCAGGTCGGCGACCGAGTCGATCACCTTCGTCGGCCGGTACGGATAGCGTTCGGCCGACTCCGGAGTGGAAATCCCGCTGAGCACGAGCACCGTCTGCAGCCCCGCTTCGAGGCCCGCGTGGATGTCGGTGTCCATGCGGTCGCCGATCATCAGCGTCGACTCCGAGTGCGCGCCCAAGCGCCGCAACGCCGAGCGCATCATCAGCGGGTTCGGCTTGCCCACGAAGTACGGCGAACGCCCGGTCGCGCGCTCGATCAGCGCCGCGACGGACCCCGTGGCCGGCAGCGAACCCTCCATGCTGGGACCGGTCGCGTCCGGGTTGGTGGCGATGAACTTCGCGCCGCGCTCGATCAGGCGGATCGCGTTGGTGATGGAACTGAAGCTGTACGTGCGGGTCTCGCCCAGCACCACGTAGTCCGGGTCGCGCTCGGTCAGCACGTAACCGACCTCGTGCAACGCCGTGGTCAGCCCGGCCTCGCCGATCACGAACGCTGTGCCGCCCGGGCGCTGCGAGTCGAGGAACTGCGCGGTGGCCAGCGCGGACGTCCAGATCGACTCCTCGGGGACGTCGAGCCCGGTGCGCAGCAGCCGCGCCCGCAGGTCGCGCGGGGTGTAGATGGAGTTGTTCGTGAGCACCAGGAAGCCGATGCCGTTGTCCCGCAGCTCGCCGAGGAACTCGTCCGCGCGCGGCACGAGGTGCTCCTCGCGAACCAGGACGCCGTCCATGTCGCTCAGGTACGTCCAGCGGCCTTCTGTCACCCTCGCCGTCCTCTGTTGTGCGGTACTTGATCGAAACAGGCGCACCGTACCACGGCATCCCGGCACAGTGCGCCCGAAACGGGGGGTTTCCGTTGGGGCACAACGCAGTCAGGAGTGTGCGGGATGTACCGCCACCGTCGCGGCCTTCACCGAGAGCGTCACGGCCGAACCCGGCTCCAGTTCCAGGTCGGCGACCGCCGCCGGCGTGAGGTCCGCGGTCAGGCCCTCGGCCCAGCCGCCACCGGTCACGCGCAGCCGGATCACGGGCCCGTGCGGCTCCAGCGCGGCGACCGTGGCCTCGGCGGTGTTGCGCGGGCTGCCGTGGTGCTCCCCGTCGTGCGGGTACACGGCCACCGCGCTGGGCTCGAACACCGCGACGGCCGCCTCGCCCACCACCGCGTCCTCGGACAGCAGCCCCGACACGAGGTCACCCGCCTTCGTCCGCAGCCCCTCGGCCTCCGCGACGCCCGCGACCAGGTTGAGCCCCGCGATCCGGGCGGTGAACGCCGTGCGCGGCGCGGCCAGCACCTCGCGCGTCGGCCCGCGTTCGACGATCCGGCCGCCCGACATCACGGCAACGTGGTCGGCCAGCGCGAGCGCGTCGAGCGGGTCGTGCGTGACCAGCACCGTCGTCGGGCCGGCGCGCAGCACCCGCCGCAGCAGGCCGCGGATCGCGGGTGCGGCGTCCACGTCGAGAGCGGCGAACGGTTCGTCGAGCAGCAGCAGCGACGGCGCCGAAGCCAGCGCCCGCGCGATCGCCACCCGCTGCTGCTGGCCGCCCGAGAGCTGGCCGGGCCGGCGGCGCGCGAACGCCGACGCGTCCACCTCCGCCAGCCACTTCTCCGCCGCTTCCCGCGACTTCGCCTTCCCCGCGCCGGCCGAGCGCGGCGCGAACGCGACATTGTCCAAAGCGGACAGATGCGGGAACAGCAGCGCGTCCTGCGACAGCAACCCGACCCCCCGCGCGTGGGGCGGCAGGTCCACCTTGTCCCCCGCCAGCACGCGGCCGGACAACGTGATGTCGGCCGACGTCACGGGCACGAGCCCGGCCAGGCCACCGAGCACAGTGGACTTTCCCGAGCCGTTCGGCCCGAGCAGCGCCAGCACCGTTCCCTCGGGGACCGTGAACTCGACGTCGAGGGAGAACGTGCCGCGCGAGAGCGCGATCCGCGCCGAGAGCGTCACCGGAAACCACCTTCGAACGATCGCGGCCGCGCCACCGCGATGACCACGATCGCCACCACGATCAGCAGCAACGCGAGCGCCACCGCGCTGTCGACGTCCACTTCGGCCTGCGTGTAGACCTCCAGCGGCAGCGTCCTCGTGACGCCTTCGAGACTGCCGGCGAACGTGATCGTCGCACCGAACTCCCCCAGCGCGCGGGCGAAGCTGAGCACCACGCCGGAGCCGAGCGCCGGCAGCAGCAACGGCAGCGTCACGCGGCGGAATACCGTCCACGGCCGTGCGCCGAGTGTGGCGGCCACCTGCTCGTAGCGGTCGCCGGAGCCGCGCAGCGCGCCTTCGAGGCTCACGACCAGGAACGGCATGGCCACGAACGTCTGCGCGATCACCACGGCCGCGGTCGTGAACGGGATCTGCTGCCCGGTCAGCGCGTTGACCAGGATGCCGAGAAAACCCTTGCGCCCCAGCAGGTACAGCAGGGCGAGGCCGCCGACCACGGGCGGCAGCACCAGCGGCAGCAGCACGATCGAGCGCAGCACGCGCACCCCGGGCACCCGCGAGCGGGCCAGCACCACGGCCAGCGGCACGCCGAGGATCACGCACGCCACCGTGGACAGCGCGGCCGTGATCAACGACAGCTTCAACGCGGCCAGCGACGACCCGGTGATCAGCAGGGACGGGAACCGCGTGACGTCCGAGCGCACGAGCAGCCCGATGACGGGCAGCACCACGAGCGCGAGCGCCACGACGGCGGGGATCCAGAGAACAAGGGGAACCCGCGAGTGCGGCGGCCGTTGCCCGGCCGCCGCACCGCGCTGCCCCTTACTGAGCCGGGCCAAACCCGATCTTGGTCAGCTCGGCCTTGCCCTGCGCACCGAGCACGAAGTCGTTGAACTCCTTGGCCAGAGCGGCCTGCGGAGCGTCCTTCACGACAGCGATCGGGTAGCTGTTGATCGCGCCGGAAGACTCCGGGAAGTCCACCTTGTCGACCTTGTCCGCGGCCGAGGTCGCGTCGGTGACGTAGACCAGGCCCGCGTCGGCGTCACCCGACTGCACCTTCGCCAGCACCTGCTTGACGTCGGTCTCCTCGCTCGCCGGCTTCAGCGTGACGTGGGTGTTGTCCTCGACCTTCTTCGTCGCCGAGCCGCACGGCACCTGCTGCGCGCACACGACGACGGTCAGGCCCGCCTTGGTCAGGTCGGAGAAGGTCTTGATGCCCTTGGGGTTGCCCTTGGCCACGGCGATCGCCAGCTTGTTGGTGGCGAACACCGTCGGCTGACCGTCGATCACGCCGCCCTGCACGGCCTTGTCCATGTTGGCCTGGTCGGCGGAGGCGAACACGTCGGCCTTGGCCCCGTTGTCCAGTTTCTGCACGAGCGCCGACGAACCCTCGTAGTCGAACTTGACGGTGACACCCGGGTGCGCGGCCTCGAACTCCTTGCCGAGCTCGTTGAACGACTCGGTGAGCGACGCGGCGGCGAACACCGTCAGCGTGCCCGTCGCGCTCGAACCGGCGGGCGAGGGCACCGCCGGGCCGCCCGAGTTCGGGCTGGTGCTGGCCTGGTCGTTCGAGCTGCAAGCTCCGGCGAACAACGCGACCGCCGCTACGGCGATGGCGAGCTTCTTCATCTGTTTCCTTCCGGGGTCTCCACCACGACGGTGGTCGCCTTGACAACGGCCACCGCGAGCACACCCGGGCGCAACCCGAGCTCGCGGACGGCTTCTGAACTCATCAGTGACACCACTCGGTGCGCCCCGCACTGCAGCTCGACCTGGGCCATCACCTTGTCGGCGGTGACCTCGGTGACGAGTCCCACGAAGCGGTTGCGGGCGGAGCGGCCGACTGCCGACGGGTCCTCGGGACCGGCGGCCTGCGCGCGGGCGAACCCCGCCAGCTGGGCACCGTCGACGACCTTGCGACCGGCGGCGTCGTCGGTCGCGGTCAACTGACCACCGCGGACCCAGCGCCGGACGGTGTCGTCACTGACGCCGAGGAGCCGGGCGGCCTCGGACAACCGAAATTGCGGCATGGCCGGAAGATTATCGCCGCAGTTGAGGAAAAGCCATGTGAAACGTGAATTGTCGAGCACTTCGTTGTGTAACTCTTCGATTATTGCGTTCTGATAACGCTCGAAGTTTTCACCGGGCCCGCCAGGAGGGCCCCGGGAGCCGTCCGAGGCCGTGGACACTCACCGTCGGCGGGGCGGGTGGATGACCCGCGTCACAGCCGGTGTGGACAGTCGCGGCGGCCGCGTAATCCACGTCACCACCAGGAGTTCTGCCCGGTGTCCCGCGAGGTCGGAGGCGGCGCGGTCGATTCCGGACAGTCCTCGCGCAGCCGGCGCGCGAGCCGTCCGCCGGCTCCCGTGTGCGGGCCGTCACGGGCAGGTCACGACACGCCGCCGGAAGTCCGTTCCCCGGCGCGTCCCGGATAAGGACGAGGCGGCTTTTCCGACCTTCACGAGTTAAGCTGTGAGTAATGACGGCAGTACATCTCGGGTTTCCTCGCGTCCCCGGTACACGAGGTTCGTCCGGCGTGCCCTCGGCACCCCGCCCCGACCATCCGGGCTTGCTCGACCAGTTCGGCCGCGTGGCCACGGATCTGAGGGTCTCGCTCACGGACCGCTGCAACCTGCGCTGCACTTACTGCATGCCCGCCGAAGGCCTCGACTGGATGCCCGGCGAGCAGGTGCTCAGCGACGACGAGCTGGTGCGGCTCATGCGCATCGCCGTCGAGATGCTGGGTGTCACCGACATCCGCCTGACCGGTGGTGAGCCACTGCTGCGGCGGGGTCTCGAGGACATCGTGGCGCGCGTCACGGCGCTGCAGCCGCGCCCGCGGGTTTCCATGACCACCAACGGGATCGGGCTCGCGAAACGGGCGAAGGGCCTCGTCGAGGCCGGCCTCGACCGGATCAACGTGTCGCTCGACACCGTGGACCGCGCCCTGTTCGAGCAGATCACCCGCCGCGACCGGCTCTCCCACGTGCTGGCGGGCCTCGCGGCCGCGCGCGACGCGGGGCTGGCGCCAGTGAAGGTCAACTCCGTGCTGATGCGCGGGCTCAACGAACACGAGGCCGTGCCGCTGCTGCGGTTCTGCCTCGACGAGGGCTACCACCTGCGGTTCATCGAGCAGATGCCGCTCGACGCGCAGCACGGCTGGGACCGCGGCGAGATGATCACGGCCGAGGAGATCCTGCGGGTGCTGGGCGAGGAGTTCTCGCTGTCGCCGTTCCCGGCCGCCCGCGGCGGCGCGCCGGCCGAGCGGTGGCTGGTCGACGGCGGGCCCGGCGACGTGGGCGTGATCGCGTCCGTGACCAGGCCGTTCTGCGCCGCGTGCGAGCGCACCCGGCTCACGGCCGACGGCGCGGTGCGCTCCTGTCTCTTCTCCAACGACGAGACCGACCTGCGCGCCCTCGTGCGCGCGGGCGCGCGTGATGAAGAGGTGGCGGACGCGTGGCGGGCCACGATGTGGGGCAAGCTCGCGGGCCACGAGATCAACGAAGCCGGGTTCGCGCAGCCGATCCGGCCCATGAGTGCGATCGGCGGATGAGATGTCACCCCAGTCCCTCGAACCGATGACCGTGCTGGTCCGCTACTTCGCCTCCGCCCGCGCGGCGGCGGGAGTGGAAGAGGAGAAGCTGAAGCTTCCCGAGGGCTCGACCGTCGCGGACGCCGTTCGCCTGGTGCGCGAGCTGCATCCGGGACCGCTGCCGCGCATTCTCGACGCGGCGAGCTTCCTGCTGAACGAGGTTGCCGTCCGTAATCAGAATCGCGCCCTCAGTGACGGAGCGCAACTCGACGTGCTCCCGCCCTTCGCCGGCGGCTGACCCTCGCGAGACCCCGGCAGACCCGGCTCAGGGGCTCACTGGACCCCCGAACCCGCCTGTCCGGCCAGTTGGTCCGGACCAACCCGAGTGGCGCTCAAGGCGCCGTGAGCGGCCATTCTTGTCAATACCTACTCTCCGGAGTAGTTCGCTCACGGCGTATTCCAGGACTCCTACAGAACCACTCGGCGTGCACTGGCGGACTTCGCACTGAGTGGTTTAAGGTGCCCGACTCAATGGCCGCACGAATGGACCGTTGACGCCTTATCGACGTGATCCAAGCCTCACGATCCGTGAAATATCTCAGGCAGAAAACGGGCAGATAACGGCCCTCTGACCTGCGAAAACATGCCGATCGTGAGAGGTTGCTTGCTGTTACTGTGACGTAGGTCACATGCCGAATAATTTCCGATCACGGCTCTCGTTACGTACCGTCGCTTTTCGGTTGGCCCCGACCGACCGAGCAAGACCGGGAATCCGTAGCGCCTAGCCCTGTCCAGCGGATCCCCGGACCCATACCCCGAGCGAAAGCATTTCCGGACAGGGACGAGGGGACGAAGACCGCGCGTCGTGCGCTGTCCGCGTCTGCCGCCCGGCAACGGGCGGACGGGCTCCCAACCCGGCCCTCAGCCTTCGGGCTCGTAGGCGCAGGAAAACCGAGAAGTGTTCTCATGTCTTACCGAGGCAAGCACCGCAAGATGTCCGCCGCCACCCGCACCATCGCCCGCGTCGCTGTCGCGGGGATCGCGGTCGGCGCGCCCATCGCGATCGCCGCGACCCCCGCGTCGGCGACCAACTGGGACGCTGTCGCGCAGTGCGAAAGCAGCGGCAACTGGAACACCAACACCGGCAACGGCTACTACGGCGGCCTGCAGTTCACGCAGAGCACCTGGAAGGCCTACGGCGGCACCGGCAGCGCGGCGAACGCTTCCCGTGAGCAGCAGATCGCCGTGGCCGAGCGCGTTCTCGCGGGCCAGGGCGGCGGCGCGTGGCCGAACTGCTACGGCAAGGGTGCCGGCGGCTCGACCGCGGCGCACAAGTCGACGAAGTCGACCAAGTCGACCTCGAAGTCGACCGCCAAGAAGTCGACCTCGAAGAAGAGCACGAGCGCCCCCAAGAAGGTCGCCAGCACCCCGGTCACCAGCGTGCCGAGCTCGAACCCGAACGGTGACTACACCGTCGTGTCCGGCGACAGCCTGTCGAAGATCGCCAAGCAGCTCAACGTTCAGGGTGGCTTCCAGAAGCTGCAGGCCCTGAACAAGGCCTACATCCCGAACCCCGACCTGATCCTGGTCGGTCAGAAGATCGCCACCAAGTGACTCCTGACCTCCTCGTGAGGTCGTGAAAGTCCCTTCAGGGCGCAGCGTTCGGTTGGCTGTGATCCGACGAAAGGGCCCCACCGCGAATTCCCCCGGCGGTGGGGCCCTTCGTGGGGTCTGGCGAACGGCGGCCCCGGCGGATCAGGGTGAGTTGACCCATTCGTCGGAGCCGTCGGTGAAGTGCTGGTGCTTCCAGATCGGGAGCCGGGCCTTCACCTCGTCGACGAGGTCGGCGCAGGCCGCGAAAGCCTGGCCGCGGTGTTCGGCGGCGACCGCGCACGCCAGCGCCACGTCGCCGATGGCGAGCGGGCCGACGCGGTGGCTCACGGCCACGGCGCGAACGCCCGTCCAGCCCGCGGCGAGCTCGGTGACGACCTGCGCGAGCACTTCGCCCGCGGTGGGGTGGCCTTCGTAGATGAGGTCACGCACGCCCTTGCCACCGTCGTGGTCGCGCACCACCCCGCCGAAGGTGACGACGGCGCCGGCCGCGTCGTCCTCCACGAGACGGGCGTGCTCGTCGACGGACAGCGGCTGGTCGCTGACCTCCGCGCGGAGGATGCGAACCGGAGGTGTGCTCGGCGTCTTGGCTTCGAGCGGATCCGCCGGCAGCGAGTCCGCGGCGATCGCGTCGGCGACGGAGGCGGAGTTCTCCGTGGACTCCGCGGCTTGGTCGGCGTTGGCCTGGTCTTCCGCGGCGGGCCGCGGGTGGTCACCACCGGCGAGCTGGTCCACGGCGTGGTCCAGGATTCCCTCCAGCACGCCCAATCCGTCCTTCACTCCGCCGCGCGAGCCCGGCAGGTTGACGACGAGCGTGCGGCCGGCGACACCGGCGAGGCCACGCGACAAGACAGCCGTCGGCACGTGCGGCAGGCCCGCGGAGCGGATCGCGTCCGCGACGCCCGGAAGTTCGTAGTCCAGCACTCCGCGCGTGACGTCCGGAGTGCGGTCGGTCGGCGAAATGCCCGTGCCGCCGGTGGTCAGGACCACCGCGACGCCCTCGGAAACCGCCGCACGCAAGGCGATTCCCACCGGTTCGCCGTCTTCGACGACCACCGGGTCGGGCACCGCGTAACCGCGCCCGGCGAGCCACTCCACGAGCACCGGGCCGGTTTTGTCCTCGTAGACGCCCTTCGCGGCCCGGTTGGACGCCACGATCACCCGTGCCTCGCTCATGACTGCCGCTCCCACGTGCCGGTCTTGCCGCCGTCCTTGCGGATCAGGCGGACGTTGTCGAGCGTCGCGGCCGGATCCACGGCCTTGATCATGTCGTGCAGCGTGAGCCCCGCGACCGCGACGGCCGTGAGGGCCTCCATCTCGACGCCGGTGACATCGGTGGTCTTCGCCGTCGCGCTGATGTGGACGGCGGTGGAGTCCAGTTCGAACTCCACCTTCACGCCGGACAACGCGATCTGGTGGCACAGCGGGATCAGTTCCGGCACGCGCTTGGCGCCCATGATGCCGGCGATCCGGGCCGTCGCCAGTGCGTCGCCCTTCGGCAACCCGTTGGCGGACAACAGATCCACCACCTCGGCGGTGGTGTGCACCGTGCCGCCGGCGAGCGCCGTGCGCGCGGTCGCCGTCTTGCCGGAGACGTCGACCATCCGCGCGGCGCCGGTTTCGTCGACGTGGCTGAGTTCACTCACCCCAGGAGGCTATGCCAGCGGTGTCCCGGCCGACAAAAGGCCCCGTCACCGCGGTCGGCGATGGCGGGGCCTTCCGGCGTCTCAGGAACTCAGCCGGCCGTGGCCTCCGCGCGCACGGCCGCCTTCACGGCTTCGGCGACGGCCGGGGCCACCGCGTTGTCGAACACGCTCGGCACGATGAACGACGCGTTGAGCCGGCTCTGGTCCACCACGTCGGCGATCGCGTCGGCGGCGGCGAGCAGCATGTTGTCGTCGATGTTGTGGGCCGCGGCGTCGAGCAGGCCGCGGAAGACGCCGGGGAACGCCAGCACGTTGTTGATCTGGTTCGGGAAGTCGCTGCGACCGGTGGCGACCACGGCGGCGTGCTGCTGCGCCTCGAGCGGGTCGATCTCCGGGTCCGGGTTGGCCAGTGCGAAGACCACGGCGTCCTTGTTCATCGTCGCCACCTGGTCGGCGCCGAAGAGGTTCGGGGCCGAGACGCCGATGAAGACGTCGGCGTTCACGAGGGCCTCGTGCAGCGTGCCGGCCTGCTTGTCGCGGTTGGTGTGGTTCGCGATCCAGGTCAGGTTGTCGTCGAGGTTGCCGCGGTCCGGGTGGACGATGCCATCGATGTCGGCGGCCACGATGTCACCCGGGTTCTTGCGCAGGAGCAGCCGGATGATGGCCGAGCCGGCCGCGCCGACGCCGCTGACCACGATCTTGCAGTCCTCGATCTCCTTGCCGACCACGCGCAGCGCGTTGCGCAGGGCCGCGACGACGACGATCGCGGTGCCGTGCTGGTCGTCGTGGAACACCGGGATGTCGAGCTGCTCACGCAGGCGCGCCTCGATCTCGAAGCAGCGCGGCGCGGCGATGTCCTCGAGGTTGATGCCCGCGTAGACCGGCGCGATCGCCTTGACGATCTTGATGATCTCCTCGGTGTCCTGCGTGTCCAGGCACACCGGCCACGCGTCGACGCCCGCGAACTTCTTGAACAGCGCCGCCTTGCCCTCCATCACGGGCAGCGCGGCGGCCGGGCCGATGTTGCCGAGGCCGAGCACGGCCGAGCCGTCCGTGACCACGGCCACGGTGTTGCGCTTGATGGTCAGGCGGCGCGCGTCCTCGGGGTTCGCGGCGATGGCCTGGCACACCCGGGCGACACCCGGGGTGTACGCGCGGGAGAGGTCGTCACGGTTGCGGAGCGCGACCTTGGGCGTGACCTCGATCTTGCCGCCGAGGTGGATCAGGAACGTCCGGTCGGAGACCTTGCGGACCTTCACGCCGGGCAGCGAGTCGAGTGCCTGGGTGATGTCCTGCGCGTGGTTCTCCGACAGCGCGTTGGCGCTGATGTCGACCACGATCGTGTCGGCGTGCGACTCGACGACGTCGAACGCCGTGAGCACCCCGCCGACGCGGCCGACGGCGGTGGTGAGGTCACCGGCGGCCGTGGAGGAAGCCGGGGCCTCGACCCGGACGGTGATCGAATACCCGGGACCGGGAACCGGCATGGCACTAACTCCCCGCTGGGAAACCTGTGGCTAGGACGCTTCGAACACTAGCCCCGTGACCGCCGCCACCCGACCCCAACCGGGTGACTGACCAGTAACTACGGTTGTTTCCCCAGAAGTGGGGAATCAGCGGTTGATTTCCGTCTCCGGGTGCACGTAGGGCACCGAGTCGAGCGGGAAGGTCAGGTCGCCGAACGGCGACAGCGCCCCCTGACGGTCGGACGCGAGCTCCGACACGGGGTGCTCACCGTCTTCCGCCGGCCAGGTGGGGTCGATGCCCTTTTTCCTGCCGTTCTCGCCCTTCGCCACAACGCCCTCCATCGACTGGTGCCGCCGGTTCGCCCACAGTCTGCCCGAACACCCCCGGCGCCCGCTCACCCGCCCGGTATCCTGGACGTCTATGCCCGCGACCTCTCTGGCGGACTGGCTGCGTGCGGAGTCCGACGACGCACTCGCCGACCTGCTGCGCACCCGTCGCGATCTGTCGACCCCGCCACCTTCCGACACCACCGTGCTGGCCACGCGCGCCGGCACGCCGGGCTCCGTCGCGCGCGCCTGCGAGGACCTCGACACGTTCACCTTGGCCGTCCTCGACGGCTTCCTCGTGGCGGGGGCGGACACTGCACCGGTTTCGCTGGCTGAGGTGACCACACTGGTCGGAACGGACATTTCGGGCCCGTTGACGCGGTTGCGGGCGCGGGCGCTCGTCTGGGGCGAGGACGACGAGCTGCGGGTGCCGCCCGCGGCCCGGGATGCGCTCGGGCCGTTCCCGGCGGGCCTCGGGGCGCCGTCGCCGGCGCTGGCTTCGACCGACTTGGCCGCACGGCTGGCCGAGGTCGGCGACGACGAGCGGAAGGTGCTGACCGCGCTGGCCGCGGGCCCGCCGATCGGGCGCACGCGCGACGCGAGCTTCGACGTCTCGCTGTCCGACGCGGCCACGCCCGTGCAGAAGCTGCTGGCGCGCTCGCTGCTGCTGCGGCGTGACGACCAGACGGTGGAGCTGCCGCGCGAGCTGGGTCTGCTGCTGCGCGGCGGGGTGGCGTTCGAGGCGGCCACACTGGTCGAGCCGGAGCTGCCCGTCCATCCACATCAGACGGACACTGTGGACTCCACCGCGGCCGGCGAGGCGATGGAGCTGTTGCGGCAGATGGAAACGCTGCTGCGTTCGTGGTCGGTCACGCCGCCACCCGTGCTCAAGTCCGGCGGGCTGGGTGTGCGGGAGCTGCGGAAGCTGGCGAAGGACCTGGAGACCGACGAGGCGCGCGCGTCGTTCGTCGCGGAGCTGGCCGTGGGCGCCGGCTTGGTGGCCGACAGCGAGGCGACGACGCCGGAGTGGGTGCCGACCACGCTCACGGATTCGTGGCTCGCGTCGCCGACCGTGCAGCGCTGGATGACGCTCGCGCAGGCGTGGCTGGAGCTGCCGCGGCTGCCCGGGCTGGCCGGCGGGCGGGACGCGAAGGACAAGCCGATCGCGCCGTTGTCGGAGGACCTGCGCCGGCCGCTCGCGCCGGTTTCGCGGCGCCGGGTGCTCATTGCCTTGGGCGACTTGGCACCCGGGTCCGGGGTGAAGAGCGTGGACGAGCTGGTGGCCGTGCTCGCGTGGCGCGCGCCGCGGCGAGGCGGGCGGCTGCGCGACGAGACCGTGCGCTGGACGATGGCCGAGGCGTCGGCGCTGGGCCTGGTCGGCCTGGGCGCGCTGACCACCGCCACGCGGCTGCTGCTGGAGGACGACCGCCCCGGCGCCGTCGAGGCGATGCACGACGCCCTGCCCACGCCGGTCGACCACGTGCTGGTGCAGGCGGACCTCACGGTCGTCGCGCCGGGACCGCTCGAGCCCGAGCTCGCGACCGCCATGGCCGCCGTCGCCGACATCGAGTCGGCCGGGCACGCGACGGTCTACCGCGTCACCGAGACGACCGTGCGCCGCGCCCTCGACACCGGCCGCACGGCCGACGAGCTCCACGCGCTGTTCCGCGCCAAGTCCGCCACCCCCGTGCCGCAGGCGCTCACGTACTTGATCGACGACGTCGCCCGCCGCCACGGCCGCCTGCGCGGCGGGGCCGCCGGCTCGTTCCTTCGTTGTGACGACGAGGCCCTGCTGGCCGAGGTGCTCGCCCACCCCGTCGCCGCGGACTACGACCTCCGCATGATCGCACCGACGGTCCTGATCAGCCCCGTGCCGCTCGGCGAAGTCCTGGAAGCCTTGCGCAGTGCGGGTTTCGCACCCGCCGCCGAAGGCCCGGACGGCCGCGTCGTCGACATCCGCCCGTCCGGCCGACGGCTGCCCGCGCGCACGCGAGCGGCCCGCTCACGCCCCGGCGAGCAGGCCGTGCTCACCGACGACCAGGCCACGCGCATCGTCGCCAACCTCCGCGCCGGCGACGCGGCCACCGCCCGCCGCCGCGGCTCCGCCGTTCGCGCCCACTCCGGCGGGGGCGCCGACACGACGGCGACGCTCGAACTGCTCTCCCGCGCGACCCTCGAACGCCGCGAGGTGTGGATCGGCTTCGTCGACTCCCGTGGCACGGCCAGCCAGCGCGTCGTGCGTCCCGTACGCGTGGGCGGCGGCGTGCTGGAGGGAACGGATCACGAGCGGTATCCGTTGCACCGGATCACTTCGGCCGCGTTGGTGGAGGAGTAGGCCTTCACCAGGCATAGGCCTCCGGCGCCGGTTTCGCGCCGTTCGGACCCGGGGCCGGGAAGATCCGGTCCAGCTCGGCGAGGGTGTCCGCGTCCAGCTTCAGCTCGAGGGCGCGCAGTGAGCCGTCGAGGTGGGCTGCGGTGCGGGGGCCGATGACGGGACCAGTGACGCCGTCCTGGGCCAGCAGCCAGGCCAGGCCGACGTGGGCGGGGTCTTCGCCGAGGTCGGCGCAGAGCTTCTCGTACTCCGCGACGGAGTCGGCGTGGGCGGTGAGGCTGGCCGCCCACAGGCCGGTGCCGCTGCGGTCGGCGCTGCCGTCGCGTTGTTTGCGGAGCACCCCGCTGAGGATGCCGCCGTGGAGCGGGGACCAGGGGATGACGCCGAGGCCGTAGGCCCGGGCGGCGGGGAGCACTTCGAGCTCGGCCCAGCGCGACAGCAGGTTGTAGATCGACTGCTCGCTCACCAGGCCGAGGAAGTGCCGTGACGCCGCGGCCTCCTGCGCTTGGGCGAGGTGCCAGCCGGCGAAGTTGGACGAGCCGAAGTACAGCACTTTTCCTTGCTGGTGAAGGACTTCGAACGCCGACCAGATCTCGTCCCACGGCGTGGCGCGGTCGATGTGGTGCATCTGGTACAGGTCGACGTGGTCGGTGCGCAGCCGGCGCAGGGACGCGTCGATCGCGTGGCGGATGTGGCGCGCGGACAGGCCGCGGTCGTTCGGGCCGTCGCCGGTCGGCGAGAAGAGCTTCGTGGCCAGCACGGTCCGCTCACGCCGTTCGCCGCCGCGGGCGAACCAGCGGCCGAGGATCTCCTCGGTGCCGCCGGGCTGCTCGCCGTACGCGTTGGCGGTGTCGAAGAACGTGATGCCGTGCTCGTGCGCGCGGTCCATGAGGGCGTGACTGTCCTCTTCGGACGTTCGCGAGCCGAAGTTCATGGTCCCGAGGACGAGCCGCGAGACCGTGAGCCCACTGCGGCCAAGGCGGGTGTACTCCATGGCGATTACCTCCCAGGTGCGTCATCGACGTGCAGGTAAGCTACTACTTGCAACATAAATGACGCAACTAAGAGGAGAACGGGTACAGTGATGTAAAGTTTCGTCATGAGCACCCGACCCCTGCGCGCGGACGCCG
Source organism: Amycolatopsis sp. NPDC047767 (assembly GCF_040704195.1). NCBI lineage: Bacteria > Bacillati > Actinomycetota > Actinomycetes > Pseudonocardiales > Pseudonocardiaceae > Amycolatopsis > Amycolatopsis sp. NPDC047767. The sequence goes on along the minus strand of NZ_JBEYSJ010000013.1, from coordinate 192,369 downwards.
AGCGGACGATGACCGCGATCCTCGAGGCGGCCGAGCAGACCTTCAGCCGCGATCCGGCCGCGACGATGGAGCAGGTCGCCGAGGCCGCCGGCGTCGCGCGGACGACCGTGCACCGGCGGTTCGCGACCAGGGAAGCTCTCGTCGACGCGCTGGCACTGTGGGCCACGCAGCGCTTCGCCTCCGCGGTGGACGCCGCGCACCCGGATGCCGTGCCACCGCTGGTGGCGCTGTACCAGGCGACGGCGAACGTCCTCGGCGTGAAGATCGGCTGGGGCTTCGCGATGAGCCAGGCGTCCTCGGCGAACCCCGAGGTCGCGCGGGTGCACGAGGAGGTGCGCGAAACTTGCGCGCGGCTGTTCCGGCGCGCGCAGGAAGCCGGCGTGCTGCGCGCGGACGTGGACCTGGACTGGACCCGCCGCGTCTACTACGCGCTCATCCACGAAGCCGCGCAGGACACGGACGCCAAGAGCCCCGACGCGCTCGCGACGATCGTCGTCGACACGCTGCTGCGCGGAGCCGGCACCGGCAGCGCCCTCTGACGGCTCAGAGGTTGCGCAGGCCCTGCAGCACGCGCTCCATGAAGTCGCGCGAGGAGCGGTCGCCCAGCACGAGTTCGGTCTGGTGGATGAGGACCAGGCCGATGTCGGCCATGTCGCCGACCAGGACCTTCACCACGCCGAGCGGCAGGTGGAGGTGGGCGGCGATCTCCGCGACCGAGCGGGTGTCCAGGCAGAGGTCGCAGATGCGGCGGTGCTCGATCGAGCGCACACCCCGGTAGCGGCGGCCGTCGTCACTGGTGGAGACGAGGGCTTCGAGCGCGAGGTTGTGGTCGGAGCGCGTGCGGCCGCGGGTGCGGGCGTAGGGGCGGACGCGGGACTTGGCCGGTTTCGCCGCCGGAGTGCGGTCTTCGCGGGACCAGGCCTGCTCGGGCTCGGGTGAGTACGGCTCGGCCGGGTCCTGATCCTGGTGTGCCGCAACGGGTTCGGGCGCGTACTGCTGCGTGGCAGGCTCCGGCGCATACGAATCCTGCTGCGACGCAACGGGTTCGGGCGCGCGGCGGCGGCCGGTGATGCGCTCCGGGGGTTCGGCGAGGCGGTGCTGGGCGTCGGCCGGCGGGAGGTAGCCGGTGTCGGCCGGCGTGGGCCGGTGGGGCCGGTCGCGGTCGGCGATGTCGACGGCGGCGCGGCGCTGGTCCTGGTGCGAAGGCGCTACGACAGCGTGGCGGCCGGTCGACTCGGCCGACTCGTAGGCAGGCGCTTCGAAGTAGCCCGAGGAGTACTCGTCGCCGGATGCGCGGTCGTGCTCGGCGTACGACTCCGCTGCGGCAGAACGGTTGTAGTCCGCCGGACGGCCGGCATCGGACGCCGGCAGCTGGTGGTGGCCGGAGGAGTACGGCTCGGCGTGCTGATAGCCCGGAGCGTAGGAATCCGGAGCGGGCGTCTGGTGGTAGCCGGAAGCAAAAGCCGCGTCGGAGACCGGAGCCTGGTCGTAGCCCGAGGAGTAAGCGGCGTCGGATACGGGAGCCTGGAAGTAGGCCGTGTCAGACGCCGGCGCCTCGTGGTAGCCCGGGGCCGCATCGGAGCCCGGCGCCTGGTGGTACTCCGTCGCATAGGCATCGGAAGCCGGTGCTTGGCGGTACCGCGTGGCATGAGCCGCATCGGAGGCGGGAGCCTGCTCGTAGCCCGTGGCGTAAGCGTCGGGAGCCGGTGTCCCGCGGTGGTAGTCGTCAGCGACAGGAGCTTGCTGGTAGCCCGAAGCGTAAGCCGCGTCCGAAGGAGCCGGTTCATAACCGTAGGACGCCGGAACCCGCTGGTACCCCGAAGCGTAAGCCGCATCCTGCTCGTACCCCGCCGCGCTCTCAGGCTCCTCCACCGCGGCCAGGTGCCGCCGCTCCGGAGCCTGGTAGTACGCGGAGTCCTCCGGCACCTGCCGGTCCTCGTGCGTCAGGTACGACTCGGCGTCGTAGTAGCCCGAGGAAGTCCCGGTCTCCTGCCAGTACCCCGACTCCCCGTCCTCGACCCACTCGTACCCGTCATCGTCGTAGTACTCGGAAGACGACGAAGACTCGGGAGCAGCCGGAACCGGAGCAACGGGACGAACAGGTGCAGGCGGCGGCACCGCGGAAGCAGCCGGCCGCCGGTGCGGCAGCATCGTCTTCAGCGTGCTCAGCTCGAAATGGCTCGGCGAGTCCACGCCTTCACGATCGGTCCCCTTGTGCAGCGCGTCCCAAGCGCCCGTGTCTTGTTCGCCGAAGCCGGAGATCCTCATGTACTAACCACGCACCCCGCCCTGGAGCTGGGCGCGCAGTTCCGGCGTGATCTGCTGGCCGACGCGCTCTACGAGCAGCGTCATCTCGTACGCGACCGTGCCGATGTCACACGTGGGGGCGGCCAGCACGGCCAGCGACGACCCATCGGACACCGACATCAGGAACAAGTACCCGAGCTCCATCTCGACCACCGTCTGGTTCACACCACCGGCCTCGAAGCACCGCGCGGCGCCCTGAGTGAGGCTCACGAGGCCCGACGCGACGGCCGAGAGCTGTTCGGCGCGCTCCTGCGGCAGACCTTCCGACGGCGCGAGCAGGAGACCGTCGGCCGACACCAGCACGGCGTGGGCGGCGCCGGGCACCCGGCGCACGAAGTCCGTGATCAGCCAGCTGAACGTGCCCTGGCCTTCCTGGCCGGAAACGGTCACTGTCCCTCCAAACTGGTCGAACACCGCCGAACACCGCCATGATCGCCGGGCGGGCGTGAAGACGCCGTTCCAGCGTATTCACCCGCCCGACACTGTCGAGTCCGCGTCGGGCGAGCACCCGAGCACTGTGCGTACCGATACGGACGCACACCGCGCGAAGCCCAGCGGGACCACGCCTACGTGGGTCACTCGGTGGTGGCGCCGGCAACTGTGCGCAGCGGGGTGTCTGCGCAGGTCACCGACCGTTCGGCTGCCCGTTCGGGCCCTTGCCGGCCCCGACCGTACCGAAGAGCGGGCGCGGGGCCCTACTCCGGTCGGAGGCACCACTCCCCGAAGCGGGTGAAGCACGTGGAGTTCACTCCAACGGCCGCACCCGGTTCCGGGTACTCGGGTTCTAGCCTGCCCTCAGTGCCGTGTCGTGAGCGATGGCGTGCTGCACGACCGAGATCAGCACCTGCTTGGCGGAGTCACGCTCGCGCGCGTCGCAGGCCATGATCGGCACCGACGGGGAGATCGTCAGCGCGTGCCGCACGTCTTCGATCTGGTGGTGCAGCAACCGGTCGAAGCAGTTGATCGCGACCACGTACGGCAGTTTCCGGTTCTCGAAGAAGTCGATGGACGGGAACGCGTCGGCGAGGCGGCGCGTGTCCACCAGCACGACGGCCCCGATCGCCCCGACGGCGAGGTCGTCCCACATGAACCAGAACCGGTGCTGGCCCGGCGTGCCGAACACGTACAGCACGAGGTCCGAGTCGAGCGAGATCCGGCCGAAGTCCATGGCGACCGTGGTGGTCGTCTTGTTCGGCGTGGCCGAAGTGTCGTCGTGGCCGACACTCGCCTCGGTCATCATGGCCTCGGTGGTCAGCGGGTCGATCTCCGAGATCGCCCCGACCAGCGTCGTCTTGCCCGAACCGAACCCACCCGCGACCACGATCTTGGCCGACGAGGTCGGACCCGTCACCTGCGGTGTGTTCGCGTCGGAGTCAAATTCTCCGAAGCCCACTGAGCACCCTTTCCATGAACTCGATACTGGGGCGGTCGCCCGAGGAAGTGCTGCTGGTGGTGTGCACCAGCACCAGTCCGAGACCCGCCACGTCACCAATGAGCACCCGCACGACGCCGAGCGGCAGGCGCAGCAGCGCCGCCACCTCCGCGACCGAGCGGGTGTCGATGCACAGATCGCAGATGGACCGGTGCTCGGGCACGCGCACGCGGTCCAGCACGCGCCCCTGTTCGCTGGTCGAGACCAGGGCCTCGATCGCGAGGTCGTAGGTCGGCCTCGTCCGGCCGCGCGTGCGGAAGTACGGGCGCACGAGCCCGGACGTCTCCACCTCGGCCACCGGCGGTTCGTCGACGAACTCGCCCGCCGCCTGCAGCGGCAGGGCTTCGGCCAGCTCGTTGGACGACGGTCCCGGCGAGCCGTCGCGCTGCGCGCTGAACGCCGCGAACTCCGCGGAGTCGTACAGCGGCCCGCTCGCGCCGCCGAACAGCTCGGCACCCGGGCCGCCCAGGAGGCGGTCGCGGTACTCGCCGGTGATCGGCTGCTGCCCGGCGTTGGAGTCCGTCAGCCAGTTCGGCGGCTCCCGCACCGGGTCCGCGTCGGATCCTGTGGCGCGCCGGGCGCGCCACTCGCGGTCCACTCGGTCCCGGAAGGACTTCCAGTCCTCCCGGCCTTCGCCGGCCTCGGCCCAGCCGCCGGTGAAGTCGTCACCGAGCCGGCCATCGCCCCTCAAGCGCCCGTCGTCCACGGTCTGCTCCTGAAGTTCCCGATCCGCCTAGCGGCGGATCGCAGCGCCCTGCAGTTGCGCGCGCATTTCCGGCGTCAGCTGCTGGCCGACTCGTTCGACCAGCAACGTCATCTCGTACACGACGAGACCGATGTCGCTGTCCGGCGCGCCCAGCACCGCGAGGCACGAGCCGTCGGAAACCGACATCAGGAAGAGGAAGCCGTTGGCCATCTCGACCACGGTCTGCGCGACCGGGCCGCCTTCGAACACCTTCGCCGCGCCGCGCGCCAGGCTGGTCAGCCCGGAGGCGACCGCCGCCAGCTGGTCGGCCCGGTCCTTCGGCAGCCCTCGCGAAGCCGCGAGCAGGAGCCCGTCGGCCGAAACGACCACCGCGTGGGCCGCGCCCGGAACCCGGTGGACGAAGTCCGTGATCAGCCACGCGAAGCTGCCCGCCACGCCGCCGCCGGCCCTGCCGTTCGGCTGCGCCGAGCCGCCCCCCGGCTGCACTGCACCCGCCCGTGTCACTGTCGCTCCTCACTGCTGTCGCTCACATACCCGGACCCGGTGACCCGTACGCCTTCGTCGTCGAGCCGGGCTTCGTCGGCCGGCCGATCCTTCAATGCGTGCCGTCCGGAGGTGTACCCACGCTGGAAGCTTGCCATCCTGTTGCGGGCCGCGGCGGCCGAGCGGGTGATAGCACCCGTTCCGGGCAGACCGGCAGTCGCGTCGGTGAACGAATTGTGCTGGTCATCCGGTGCCGAGTCGCCGCCGATCGAACCGGGCACGAGGTACGCGTTGGGCACCCGCTTCGGCAGGCCCGCCGGCGTGATCTCCTCGGCCTTCTTCTCCAGCAACGACTGCGCGGCCTGCCAGCCCTCGTCCGACGCGCTGCTCCAGCCGTCGTCGGAACCGGGGTAGAGAGGCGTCGCTTCGATCGGCTCCTCCTCACGGCTGTCGAAGGCGCCGTCGATCCCGGACGGCTCCTCGGCGGCGGCCGAGGACCCGTTCGTCGCCGGGGCCCCGGGTGCCTCGGCGGCTTCCGGTTCCGCCGGAGCCGCCTCGGCCAGGGCTGCGTCGGCCGGGGCGCCGACCTCGTCGGACGCACCGGGTTCGCCGTCCTCGCTGCCCTCGCTGAACCACCGCGAGAGCACCGACTGGTAGATCGGCAGGCGCCGCGTGGGCACGTCGTCCTCGAGGGCCGACGCGCCGTCGTCCACGGCCGGTTCCTCCCGCTTCGGCTCCTCCGGCGCGACGTACTTCGGTTCGCGCTTCGGGAGCACCAGCGGCGGGAACTGGGTCTCCGACAGGCTCGCACCATCCCCGTTGGGCTGCTGGGTGAGCGGGGCGAGGTCCTCGGCCGTGGGCCACGCCGGCGCTTCCGGCAGCGAGGCCTCGGGGCTCAGGAACGGCCCTGCGGCACGGTTTCCCGCCACCAGGTCGTCGAGGCTGATCGGCTGGTCGAGCGGCACGAGGCCACCGTTGGACTGCGCCGGCACGGCCGGTGCGGCCGGAGCCGGGGGCGGTGCCGAAGCGGGCGTGGAACTCGGCGGCGTCGAGTCGAACTGCGAGTCGAACTGGTCGAACTGCTGCCGGTTGACCGACGGCAGGCTCGGGTGCGAGACCTCGTTGCGGTTCAACGGCGGCGGCGTGTGGCGCGGCATGGGGTTGGCCACGCGCAGCTGCGTGAGCAGCTCCGCCGGCACCACCACGCGGGCGATCACGCCACCCTCGATGTCCTCGTTCTCGCGCAGCCGCACCTCGATGCCGTGGCGCTGGGCCAGGCGCGCGACCACGTACAGACCCATTCGCCGCGTCACCGAGACGTCGAGGTCCGGCGGGTCGGCCAGGCGCTGGTTGACCTCGGCGAGCCGGTCCTCCGTCATGCCGACACCGTGGTCGGTGATCTGGATCGCCAGGGCCTTCTTGCGAGTCACCACGGCCCGCACTGTGACCTTCGTCTCCGGCTCGGAGAAGTAGGTCGCGTTGTCGAGCAGCTCGGCGAGCACGTGCACGAGGTCGTGGATCGCGAGGCCCTGCACGGCGACCTCGGGGACGATGCCGACCTCGATGCGGGCGTACTGCTCGATCTCCGACACCGCGGCGCCGATCACGTCGGCCGCCGGCACCGGCTTGGGCACGGACTTCGCGAGGCCGGCGCCCGAGAGCACCAGCAGCGACTCACCGTTGCGCCGCAACCGGGTGGCGAGGTGGTCGAGCTCGAACAGGCTCGCCAAGTGGTCCGGGTCCTGCTCGTCGGCCTCGAGCCGGTCGATCACGCCGAGCTGGCGTTCCACCAGCCGCTGCGAGCGCCGCGAGAGGTTCACGAAGATGCCGTTGACGTTCTCGCGCAGCAGGGCCTGTTCGGCGGCCATCTTCACGGCCTGGCCGTGGACCACGTCGAACGAGCGCGCCACTTCACCGATCTCGTCGCGTGAGGTGACCGGCACCGGGTCGACGGCCTTCTTGGACGCGTTGACCGGGTCCGGATCGTCCAGAATGGACTGAACCGTCTCCGGCAGCCGGGTGTAGGCCACGTCGAGCGCCGTGGTCCGCAGCACGCGCAGCGGCCGCAGCATCAGGCGGGCGATCACGAGCATCAGGATCAACGCCGCGATGAGCGCCGCGAGCACGATCACACCGCCGACCCACGCCGAGCGCACGGCCGAGCTGGCCAGGTCGTCGGCTTGCGTCCGCAGCTGCGTGAGCAGGTTCGTCTCGACCGCGCGCATCTTGTCGGAGGCGACGGTGCTGTCCTGCCCGAGCTGCGTCGGGTCGATGTTGAGCGCTTCGCCTTGCTGCGCGAAGGAGAACGCCTGCGTCTGGATGCGGCGCCGGTCGTCGACCTCCGGGCCCGAGACGGTGTCGGAGTACAGCTGCACCTGGTCGTCGGTGGCGTTCGCGAGGAACGCCGCGATCGACGCGTCGCCACTGGCCTCGGCGGCGCGCGTCTCGTCGAGGAGGTCGCCGGGGAAGCCGTTGCGGAAGGCCGCGATCTCCAGTGCCGTGTCACCGCGGAGCGTGAACTCCTTGGCCTCGCTGATGGCCTGCGTGCTGTTGCCCAGGCGCAGCAGGTCCCGGTCGGTGACTGCGGTGGTCACCTCGCGGCCCAGCTGGATCAGCGAGTTGAGGATGGAGGAGTAGGTGTCGAGCACCGCGATGTCCGAGTAGGACGAGGAGCTCACGGCCGCGCGCAGCGGGCGCAGCGCGTCGAGGCGCTGGATTCCGCGGGCGTACCGATCAGCGGTGGCCTGGTCATCGGGATTCAGGTTGACCAGCGAGTTGCGCAGGTCCTCGACGTCGTGGTCGACCTTCGCGATCTGCGCGTCGAGCCCGGTCTGGCGCAGCGCGTCGCCGGAGGAGATCCGGGCGACGGCGAGGCTGCGCTCGCCCTGCAGGTCGTGGATGACCGTGGTCACCTTGCCCGCGAACGCGACCTGGTCCGCGGTGTGGCCGAGCTGCACGGCCTGCTGCGCGTCGTCCGCGACCCGCAGCGCGCCGAGCACCAGCGCCGTGAGCGTCGGGATGATCAGGATGAGGGCGAGCTTCGAGCGAAGCCGCCAGTTGTTCAGCGCGAAGACCGAACCCCGTCGTGCGGGATTCACCCCACTTTCGCGCGCAGGGGCCCCTCCCACCCCCGCGGTGTCTTCGTTTGGCACCGCCGCACCACCATCTTCGTCCGGGCCCGAGGGACCCTGTGAGTTGAAGCCTGCCGTGCCCGCGACCACTACCCGCACGCTCCCGGCAGGCCGCCCGGCACCTCAGCGGCCCGGTCGACCTGGGCCATTACACCCTTTCGGGGGAAAAGATCCACTTCCAGGTGCGGTTTCGCGCCGCCCTGGACGCGGAATCGGTTCAGTACTTGCATGGCGTTCGGTCCCCGCACTGGTCGATCACTGGTCCATTAGGCCTAAGCCACCAGTCCGCCGACGAGTGCCGGCCTGCGCAGAGTGCCTCTCAGCGAGGCTGACTCTCACTACATCGGTGGTCCACACCTCACACTGCCGGAGCAGAGGGTAGCGAACGACTCGGTGATTTGTAACCCTCTTGACAGCCGATCCGGAACACCCGGGTAGCGGATCAAGCCGATTCGTAGTTGGCTCCGACGTGCCGGATGATCTTCAACTCGACCACCTCGATCCCCTGATCGAGTGATTCACGCCACTTTCGGACCGTTGATGAACACCCATTGTGATGGATGCGTCGCTTCTCTACAGTAGCCGCGTGACTCCGGACAATGAGCCACACCCACCAAACCCAGCACCGGTCAACACCCATGTGACCTCATTCTCCAAGGAGTGGCCTTGTTTGAAACAGCCGGGAGCAGCCAGGCAAGACTCGGGCGCCGTGGCTTCCTCTCCCTCGCCCTGGCGAGCGGCGTCGCACTGACCGCGAGCGGCTGCGGCCTGCTCGGAGGTTCGGACGACTCGGGCAGCAGCAGCGGCGCGTCGGGGCTCGAGAAGACGAAGATCAAGGTCTCGATCATGCCGACGATCGACGTCGCGCCGTTCCACCTCGCGGTGCAGAACGGCTACTTCAAGGACGAAGGCCTCGAGGTCGAGTCCGTCGACGCCGCCAGCGGCGACGCATCCGTGACGAAGCTCCTGTCCGGAGAGGTCGACGTCGCCTACGCGAGCTACACGCCGTTCTTCATCGCGAAGAGCAAGGGCAACGCGGACATCAAGTTCGTGTCCGACGCCTCCTCGGCCGGCCCGAAGAGCACCGAGATCGTGGCCATGCCCAACGGTTCGGTGAAGAGCGTGCGCGACCTGGCGGGCAAGAAGATCGCCATCACCGCGCAGAACACCATTTGCGACACCCTGACGAAGTCCGTGATGCGCGACAACGGCGTGGACTTCTCCCAGGTGAAGTGGGTTTCCCTGCCGTTCCCGAGCATCGGCGCGGCCGTCAAGCGCGGCGACGTGGACGCGGGCTTCCTCACCGAGCCGTTCATCACGGGCTCGGCCAAGACCAACGGCACGGTGCCGATCATCGACACCGCGACCGGTGCCACGCAGGACTTCCCGACCGCAGGCTACGGCTCGCTGGGCAAGTTCACTTCGGAGAACCCGAAGACGGTGGCCGCGTTCCAGCGCGCGATGCTGCGCGCCACGAAGGAGTCGGCGGACCGCTCGAAGATCGAGCCGCTGATGGTGCAGTTCTCGAAGGTCGACGAGGCCACCGCCTCGCTCACCGCGCTGCTCACCTTCCAGTCCACTCTGGACGCCCGTCGTCTGCAGCGCGTGCCGGACCTGCTGCAGCAGTTCGGGTCGATCCCGGCCAAGATCGACGTCGCGCAGATGATCGTGGCACAGCCGAGCGCTTCCTGACGTGCGACTCGTTCGGAACCTGGTCGGCCTGCTCGGCTTCCTCCTGATCTGGGAGGTCGCCGTGCGGGCCGGCCTGATCGACCAGAACGACGTGCCGCCGCCCACCGTCGTGTTCGCGCGCATCGGCGAACTGCTCGGCGACACCGAGTTCGTGCGTGACGTGATCGCGTCGGTGCTGGCGTGGCTGATCGCGATGGCCGTGTCCATCGCCGTCGCGGTGCCGGCCGGGCTGCTGCTCGGCAGCGTCCGCTGGCTGCGCGACGCGACCAAGGCGATCGTCGAGTTCCTGCGGCCCATCCCGTCCGTGGCGTGGATCCCGCTGATCCTGATCGTGGTCGGCGGCGGGCCCGAGTCGAAGATCCTGCTCGCGGTCTACGCGGCGGTGTGGCCCATCCTGTTCAACACCATCTACGCGATGGCCGAGATCGACCCGGTGCTCATCGAAACCGCGCGCTCCTACGGCACACCGAAGTCGCGGCTGCTGACCTCGGTGGCGCTGCCGCACGCGGCGCCGTTCGTGTTCACCGGCATCCGGATGTCGGCAGCGATCTCGCTGATCCTCGTGATCAGCACGGAGTTCCTCGCGGGCGCGAAGCTGGGCATCGGGCAGTTCGTGCTCGAGGCGTCGTCCGGCTCGGGGCGGATGGACCTGGTGCTCGCAGGCACCGTCGTGGCCGGGGTGCTGGGATACCTGGCCAACGAGGGGCTCGAGCGGCTGGGCAAGCGCCTGTTCCGCTGGAGCAGCAACGACGAAGGGACCGTCGCGTGACCGTCGTCGGCAAACCGGTGAGCGCCGCGCGCGGCCGCGTGAGCCGTGGCCTGAGCGGGTTCGCACGCAAGTGGCTGCTGTTCGTGGTGCTCGTGGTGATCTGGCAGGTCATCACGCAGTTCACGGAAAGCGTGTTCTTCCCGCCGCCCACCAAGATCGTCGCGGCGGCGGTGCAGCTGTGGTTCTCCGGCCCGGCTTCGCACGTCTTCCTCGGCCAGGCGGTGTTCGACCACGTCCTGCCCAGCCTCGCGCGGGTGCTGGGCGGCTGGCTGCTCTCGGTGGTGCTGGGTGTCGCACTGGGAACGGCGCTCGGGCGCTCGAAGACCGGCATGGACTACGTGGGGCCGCTGTTCGCGTTCTTCCGCGCGATCCCGCCGCCCGCGCTGGTTCCGGTGTTCATCGTGTTGTTCCACATCGGACCGGGCATGCAGATCGCCACGATCATCTTCGGTTCCGTGTGGCCGATCGTGCTCAACACGGTGGACGGCGTGCGCTCGGTCGACAAGGTGAAGGCGGAGACCGCGCGGGCGTTCCGCACGCCGCGGTTCTACTGGATCACCACGGTCGTGCTGCCGGCCGCGATGCCGAAGATCTTCGCGGGTCTGCGGCTTTCGCTGTCGATCTCGCTGATCCTCATGGCGATCTCGGAGCTCGTCGGCTCGCTCAACGGCATCGGCTACGCGTTGATCGCCGCCCAGCGCGCGTACGACTTCGACCAGATGTGGGCGTGGATCGTGCTGCTGGGCATCCTGGGTTACGGGTTCAACGCGGCCCTGCTCGCCGTCGAGCGCCGGGTGCTCAAGTGGCAGCCCGGCCGTCACTAGAACTTTCCGGAAGGTAGTCAGAATGTCGACCATGCTCGAGGTCTCCGACCTCAGCCACCGCTACGGCACGGGCGACAAGGCGCACGTCGCCGTGAACGACTTGACGTTCACCGTCGAGGCGGGCCAGCTGGCGTGCATCGTCGGCCCTTCGGGGTGCGGCAAGTCGACGCTGCTGCGCGCGATCGCGGGCCTGGTGCCGCCGACGTCGGGCACCGTGAGCCTGCACGGCGACCTGGTCACCGGCGTGCCCGACGACCTCGCCGTGGTGTTCCAGGACTACAGCCGTTCGCTGTTCCCGTGGCTGACGGTGGCGAAGAACGTCGAGTTCCCCTTGCGCTGGACCAAACTCGACAAGGCCGAGCGGCGCAAGCGGGCCGCCGCGGCGCTGTCGGCCGTCGGGCTGGACGGGGTCGGGGCGAAGTTCCCGTGGCAGCTTTCGGGCGGTATGCAGCAGCGCGTGTCCATCGCTCGGGCGCTGGCGTCGCGGCCGGCGCTGCTGATCATGGACGAGCCGTTCGCCTCCGTGGACGCGCAGACGCGCTTCGAGCTGGAGGACCTGCTGCGGCGCGTGCAGCGCGAACAGGGCACCACGGTGCTGCTGGTGACGCACGACATCGACGAGAGCGTGTACCTGGGTGACCGGGTGCTCGTGCTGTCGAAGTCGCCGGCGTCGATCGTCGCCGACCTGCCCGTGGACCTGCCGGCGGAGCGGGACCAGATCACGACGCGGGAGTCCGCCGAGTTCGTGACGCTGCGCGGCGAGGTGGCGCGGTTGCTGCACGGGCCGGCTTCGGCTGCCCGCGCGGATGAGGCCGAGCGTGAGCTGGTGGAGTCCGAGTCCGAGTCTGAAGCTGCGGCTGCGGTGAAGGCCGAAGCCAAGAGCTGAAGCTGTTCTTGCGGAACGGGGCGCCCTCCGCGGGTGCCCCGTTTTCGCGTCTCAGGCCTTGGCTCGCGAGTCCGGGCCGGTCTCGTCGGGGCCGATCTCCGGCAGCGTCCGCACGCCGAGCACGTTGGCGCCCACCAGCTTGCGCGTGGCGAGGTTGCCCATCGGCATGAACGTGCTCGCCTGCACGTCACGCCACATCCGCTCGAACGGCAGCTTCTTCGTGTACGACATGCCGCCCAGCACGTCGACGAGGCGCTGCATCACCTGCACGGCGTTGTTGGCGGCCACGTACTTCACGACGGCGCAGCGGGCCACTCCGTCCTGCACGTCGCCGGTGAAGAGGCGGCGCGACATCACGTCTTCGGCGTGGCTGCGGATGAGCGCCCGCGAGCTGTCGAGGAGGATCTGGCACTCGCCGATCACGTCCTGCAGCACCGGATCGCCCGTTTTGCCGCGCTTCTGCAGCGAGCGGACGGTCCAGTCGAGCGCCCCGGCCGCGACTCCCGTGTAGACGGCCGAGAACGCCGGCATCGCCCACGACCACACGGTTTCCAGCACCCGCGCGTCGAGGTGCTTCACCGGCAGCGAGTGGACGACGGCACTGTCCTCGACGAACACCTTGGTGAGCTCGACGTCGTTGCTCTGGGTGCCGCGCATGCCCATGGTGTCCCAGGTCTGGTGGATCTTCACCCCGGGCTGGTCGAGCGCGATCTGGCACAGCATCAGGCGCGGGCCGCCTTCGGCGTCCTCGTACCGCGCGGTGGTGGAGCAGTGCGTGGCGACGGCCGTGTTGGTGGCGAAGCTCTTGCGGCCTGTGAGCTCGAACCCGCCTTCGACGCGGACGGCCTCGGTGTTCGAGTCCGTCATGTCGTTGCGCAGGCCCGTTTCGCTGGTCACCGACGCCCAGATCAGCTTGCCCTCGGCGGCTTTCGTGAGCAGCTCGGCCAGCCGCGGCGACTGCGTGCGCCGCCAGACGCTCGCCCACTGCCCCAGCGGCGAGAGGTGCATCGTGAACGCGAGCGCGGTGGCGCCGTCGCCCATCGCCAGGCGTTCCAGCACCGGCAGGATCTCCGGCAGGCCCGCGCCGAAGCCGCCCAGCTCCTCCGGCACGGACAGGCGCAGGAAACCCGCTTCCCGCAGGTCGTCGTAGTTCTCGTGGGGGAAGGAGTTCTCGCGGTCGTGCAGGCTGGCGCGCTCGGCGAAGACGTCGGCGAGCTTGCCGGCCTGTGCGACGAGTTCCTGCTGTCCGGGAGTCAGTAGAGGCTGCACCCGGTCATCCAAACAGCGTCACCCGGTCGGGTCAATCGCGAAGATCAATACAGTTTCTGCGGATTCGGGTCCACCTTGACGTGCACGAGGGCGGGACCGTTTTCGGCGAGGGCTTCGGCGAGCGCGTCTCGCAGGTCGGCGCCCTCTTCGACGGTCCGTGCGGGCACGCCCATGCTCTGCGCGAGCTGCGCGAAGTCGATGCCACCGAGCTCGGTGCCCGGCACCTTCTTGCCACCGGCCGACTCGCCGAGGATCCGCACGGCCGCGTACTGCGCGTTGTCCAGCACCACGAAGGTGACCGGCACGTTCTCGCGCGCGGCCGTCCACAGTGCCTGCACGCAGTACATGCTGGAGCCGTCGCCGAGGATCGCGACGACCTTGCGGTCGGGCCGCCCCAGGGCCGCGCCGACGGCCGCCGGGAGGCCGTAGCCGAGCGTCCCGCTCGCGACGGTGAGGAACCCGGTGTCGGTGGAGGTGATCGGCAGGTGGTCGTGGAGGCAGTTGCGGTGGCTCGGCGTCTCCTCGACGACGATCGCGTTGTCCGGCAACAGGTCCGCGACCGTGGCGTAGGCGAAGTCCGGCGAGATCGGCGTGGTTTCGGCGGGCTTGGCGGGTTTTGCTTGCGGGGCCGGGGTTTCGCGGCTCTTCGCGGTGACTTCTCGGGCGAGGGCCTGGATGGCGAGCTTCGGCGTGGAGCGGATGCCGGTGCCGTTGCCCGCACGGGCGAGGATCTGCTCGTCGTCGCTCACGAGGTACAGCGGCGGCAACGGCTGCTCCGGCTCGCCGCGGTACACGTGGTAGGTGAAGGCGGGCGCGCCCAGCACCACCACGACGTCGTGCTCGCGCAGCGCCTCGGCCACCGCCTTGCGCTCGGGCTGCAGGAAGCCGAGGAACAGCTCGTGGTCCTCGGGGAACGAGCACCGCGACGACATCGGCGCCGCCCAGACGCCGGCCTTGAGCTTCTCGGCGAGCGCGACCACGTCGGGCACCGCGCCGTCGCCGTCCACACTGGCGCCGACGACCAGCGCCGGGTTTTCCGCGTGGTCCAGGGCTTTCGCCAGCTCCTGGAGGGCTTCGGGGTCGGGCGCGAAGCTCTGCGTCCGCCGGCCGGTGGGCAGCGGCATCGTCGCCTCGGCGTCCCAGTCGTCCACGGGCACGGAGACGAACACCGGCCCCTGCGGCGCCTGCGTCGCGATGTAGTACGCGTGCGCGATCGCGGCCGGCACGTCCTGCGCCCGCGCCGGCTCGATGCTCCACTTCACGTAGGGCTTCGGGAAGTTCGCCGCTTCCACGGCCCCCAGGAACGGCTCGTCCGGCAGCAGTGAGCGCGTCTGCTGCCCCGCCAGCACGATCAGCGGCGCCCGGTCGCGGAACGCGGTGAACACGTGGCCCAGCGAATGGCCCACGCCACCGGCCGAGTGCAGGTTCACGAGCACCGGCTTGCGCGTCGCCTGCGCGTACCCGTCCGCCATCGCCACGACGGCCGACTCCTGCAGCCCGAGGACGTAGGTGAAGTCGTCGGGCCACTCGGTCAGGAACGCGATCTCCGTGGTGCCGGGGTTGCCGAACACCGTGGTCAGGCCGAGATTCCGGAGCAGCTCCCGCGTGGCGTCGCGAATCGTGCGCATGATCCGGAGGTTATCCCGGCTCCCGGCGGGTTGTCTCACCCACCCGAGTGAACATTGGTGCCACTCACGTAGCGCACGTCGCTGAGCCGCAGCGAGTCGTCCGCCAGGGGCAGGCCGTTGGCGGACAGCAGCTCCGCGATCGTGGCGCCCCTGAGCTCCCAGCCGAGGCCGGTGAGGTAGGGGGCGGCTTCGTTGCGCTCGCCGTAGTAGCGGACCTTCGCCATGTCCGTGTCGAAACCCTGCTCCCGCCAGCGTTGCGCGATCTGGTTCAGCCCCGCCTTGGTCTTCTCGTCGTCACCCGGCTTCGGGTTCGGCCGGCTCTCGGTGGCCACACGGCTTCCCGGCGCGCTGAGGGCGGTGATCGTGTCCAGCAGCCGATCCTGCGCCTCGGGCGGCAGGTAACCCAACAGCCCTTCGGCACTCCACGCGGTCTTCTCGGTCACGTCGAACCCACTGGCTTTCAGCGCGGCGGGCCAATCCTCACGCAGATCAATCCCGACGGCGCGCCGCTCCGCGGTCGGCTCCGCGCCGAGCTCGCTCAGGGCGCGGGCCTTGAACTCGATGACGTCGGGCTGGTCGAGCTCGTACACGACCGTCTCTGTCGGCCACCGCAGCCGGTAGGCGCGGGAATCAAGACCGGCGGCCAGGATCACGGCTTGCTTGATGCCGGCTTGGGTCGCTTCTCGGAAGAAATCGTCGTAGAACTTCCCGCGCACCTTGGCGACATCGATCGCCACCCGCCCCACCAAGTCTCCGGGCGGCTCTTCCCCACTGGCCAGCCTCGTGAGCAGATCGATGCCCACCGCCCGCACGAGCGGCTCGGCGAACGGATCGGCGAACAGGCTTTGGTCTTCCCGCGTCGCAATCGCCCTCGCCGCCGCGGCCATGGTCGCCGTCGCCCCCACACTGGAGGCGAGGTCCCAGGTGTCTCCGTCTTGCCGGGTGGAAGTCATGGTCCGCCTTCGTCTTTCGGGGGTCTCACAGGCATTCTTTTGCACCGGGCGCAGCCCGCCACCTCTTGCACCGGGGCAGCCCGCCACCGACACAAACCCCCGCCCTCCCTAGGGGGCGCGCCCATGTCCATCGTATCGGCCACCCCCGACAGAATCGGGTCACAAGCCATTGCGGCCCCGACTTGTCCACAACTCGGGGTCGCTGTGGACAACGACCGCTGAGCACCTCATTGCTCAGCGGTCGTTAGCTCCGCACTCAGTTCAGCGAGCACCTTCTCGATGAACCGCATGCTCTCCTCTTCGTCGAAAGCCAACGACAGCACAGCGCTGGCGTCGACGAGCGCGGTGAACTCCGCCGGACCGCGCAGCAGCTCACGAAGAGCGACCCGGGTCAGGATCCGGACATCCCGCCCATCCCAGGAAATTCGGCGGTGGTCAAACACGAAAGCGGGGCCCTCCCCCGAAGGAAAGGGCCCCACTGCAAGGAAAACTCAGCCGATCAGACCCGAAAGCCCCGTGCCCTTGAAAGAGCCCCAGCCGGTCACCTGGTCGTAGCCCGTGCCGGCGGTGAAGCCGGTGGTGCCGTTGAAGGTGTTGTTGCCGGTGGTCACGTCGTGGAAGCCCGTGGAGTACGAGGAGCCGTTGCCGATGCTGTAGAAGGTCGGGTTCAGGTTGCCGAGCGAGCCGCCGTGGACCTGGTTCTGCAGGGCGGTGAAGGCGGCCCACAGCGGGGCGGCGCCGGAGGTGCCCCAGACGTTGCCGCTGCTGCCTTCGCTGACGATGGTGTACGCGGAGCCCGAAGCGGCGTCACCGGCGACGTCCGGGACCTTGCGCTTCGTGGTGCTCTGGTGCGACTGCCAGGACGGGGCGTTGAACAGCGTCGAGATGCCGCCGCCGCCGGCGCCGGCCGAGGCGCCGTCGTTCCAGGCCTTCTCGCTGCTGTAGCCGTTGGACGAGGTCACGGTGAGCTGGGTGCCGCCGACGCCGGTGACGTTGGGGCTGGACGCCGGGAAGTCGACGGCCTTCGAAAGGCTGCCGGTCTGGCGGGCGCAGTCGGTGGTGCCGTCGTCGCCCGCGGCGGCGAAGTACGTGATGCCCTCGGCGGTGCCGGAGGCGATCGCGTTGTTCACGCTGCTGGCGGCCGACGAACCTTCAGCCGACTCGCACGAGCCCCACGAGATGGAGACGACGTTGACCCGCGCGTCCGACGCGATCTTCTGGTACATCGCCAGCTCGCCGGCGTTGGAGTTCGGGGCCTCGTAGACGAACGAGCTCACCTTCGACGCGAGCGCGTGCACGACCTCGATGTCCAGGTCGACCTCGACCTCGCCGTCGCCCGGGCTGGAGTCGTAGTTGGCGCCGCTCACCGGGACGGTGGTGACGCTGCCGCCGGAGAGGCCGTACTTCGAGTCGTAGCTGGTGATGTCCGACTTGCGGTAGCCGTCGAACTCGACGAAGCCGACGTTCACGCCCGTGCCTGTGGCCGAGAGGCCGCTGGTGGAGTAGGCGGTCTTGAGGATGCTCGGCGTGACGGCCTTGACCACCTTCGGCGCGGCGGTGGTGGCCGAGTGCTCCTTCACGGCGTGGTTGTCGAGGCCGACCACGGCCTGCACCACCGACGAAACGGAGGCGGGCAGCGCCGGGGCGGAGTCGTTGGCGAAGAACTTGCGACCGGTGGTCGTGTCGGTGTAATTGCCGAGGCGGGTGTGGAATGTGGATTCGAGCTGTGCGGCCGAACCGGTGAACGTGATGGCCTGCCGGTTACCGGAAACCTCGATTCCGCGCGCACCGTTTTGTTTCAGGAATGAAACGGCCTTGGCGACGTCGGCCTGCGTTGGGCCGAATGCCGCATTGAACTGCTCCGGAGTGAGGAAGTGGTGGTACTGCGGCGAGGCCGGGTTCTGGACGTCGGAGAGGAACTGCTGGAGGGCCTGCTGGTTGTGCAGCTTCAGCGACAGCGCCGCGTTGATCTGCTGACCAGCGTCGACGTCGCCACTGCGGGCGCTCGAGGCCAGCGGCGCCGCGTTGCCGCTCATGGTGATCAAGGGATCGGCGTGGGCCACGCCGGCCAGGGAAAGGCACAGCAACGCCGGCAGCGGGACCGCTGCGGCGACGAGCTTGCGCAAGCGCATGGCAATTCCTCTCAAACGGTGGGGGACCTGGCCGAAACACTTCGTGCGTCGACCTGGGAAGGAGCATAAGCCGCCGAGGAACCTACTTTTGGCTGAGCTTTTCACAGTCCGTTTATGTTTCACGAGAGCAATTTCGGCAGGTTTTCGCCGGAGCTGTCCCGAAATTGCGCTTACTCCCGGATTACCCCTTTACGGATGGTTTGGGGTGGTTCCCGATCGAACACGGGTTCACCGAGCTCAGCGCGGAGCTGGCCCGCCGGTGGGATCCGGGTGCGGGCGAAGACGGCGCCGAGCGATACACGCGGTTCTTCGCCAAGGTGCCGGCCATCCACCGGGCGAACACGAAAGTGCCGGCGGCGTTGCGCGCAGTGGCCGGGTGCACTGACGCGAGTCCTCGCCCTGCCGGGCCTGTCCGATGGACAATCCCGGCCCCTCGGAGCAGGCTGTCGGAGGCTCGCCAGGCGTCCCCGGCCCCCGGTTGTCGTGCGTGCTCATGCCGCCGCGCCACTTCGGTCCGGCGGCCCGCCCGACCTGGGAAACGATGTGGATGGCCACCGACGACCGCGCGCCGTCGCCGCGTCCGGACAGCCGGCTCGTCGCGGCTGCCGTGGCGGGCGATCGCGCCGCGGTGGCCGAGCTCGTGGAGTTCGTGCGCCCCTTCGTGCTCCGCTACTGCCGTGGCCGGCTCGGCCTCAGCGGCGGTGCCGAGGACTGTGCGCAGGAAGTGCTGATCGCGGTGCTCGTGGAGCTGCCGCGCTACCGGTACGAGACGGACAGCTTCCTGCCGTTCGTGTTCGGCATCGCGAGGAACAAGGTCGTCGACGAGTTCCGCCGTCGCTCGCGCAACCGCGCCGACCCGTATGCCGACGCCGGCGACGAGGACCGCCCCGGACCCGACGAGTTCGCCCAGACCGACTCGCGGCTGCAGATCGAGGAGCTGCTGGGACACCTGGCGCCGGAGCAGCGTGAACTGCTGACGCTGCGGGTCGTCCTCGGCTATTCCGCCGAAGAAACAGCCGCGGCGCTGGGGTTGCCGAGCGCCGTGGCCGTCCGGGTGAGCCAGCACCGGGCGCTGACCAAGCTGCGCCGCCTGATGCGGGACGGGCCGGAGCCGAAGAAAAAAGACGACTGACGCGTCAACCCGGGCTCCGGGCCCGGCGGTGCGAGAGCCTTCGGATCAGCCGCACACCCATCACGAACGGGTGCGCCGCGATCGAGGAAACCCCTCGCCGATTCCTCGAGAGCACGCCGAACTGAATACGCACGCCCATGGCGCGCCGCCTCCTGCACCTGCCGGACCGGACCGATACCGATTCCGCCGAGGTCCAGGGCGAAGCAACCGACGTTAGCGCCGAAACACAGCTGTGCACTCCGCCGACCGGTCGAAACGTTTCAGCGCATCGGTGGGTTCCGGAACAGCTCCCGCACGGTCTCCGAGCGGTTCACCACCTCGGCCGCCACCACGCTCAGCTTCCGGCTGTTGCCGCGCGCGAACCGCCGCAGCACGGTGAACGCCTGGTCCATCTCCAGGTTCAGCCGTTCCGCGATGAACCCCTTCGCCTGCTCGATCACGACCCGGCTGCTCAACGCGGTCTGCAGCTGCTCGACGAGCACCTCGTGCTGCTCGATCGTGCGCGCCTGCAGCAGGCCGATGGTCGCGATGTCGACCATCGCGCGCGCGACCCGCAGGTCTCCCTCCGAAAGCTCACCGGGGCGCGCCGAAAACAGGTTGAGCGCGCCGATCACCTCGGAGCGCAGCCGCATCGGCAGCGCGTGCACCGAGTGAAAACCGTGGCCGAGCGCGGCCGCGGCGAAGGCGGGCCAGCCGGCGTCGTCGAGCGCGAGGTCGGGCGCGCTCACGGGGGCGCGCGTGCGGAACGCGTCGAGGCAGGGGCCTTCGTTGCGTTGCAGCTGGAACAGCTCCAGCAGCCGCACGTGCTCGTCGGAACTGGCCACGAGCTGCAGTGCGCCGCTCGGGCCGGCCAGCAGGATGCCGGCGGCGTCCACCGGTAGCAGCGCGACGCTCCGGGCAGCGAGGAGGTGGAGGAAATCGATCACGTCGAAGTCGTCGGTGAGCGTGTCCGCCAGTTCCACGAACGTGTCCACCAGCTGCCCGTCAGCCACCCGTACCATCTCCCACCACACCGAACGCGTGCTTCACCGAGTTCCCCCTTCCCGCTCGAATCGAACACGTCTGTTCACCACGTCGGCGGCGAGGTCGGACAGCGGGCGCTGCTCCGCGAACGCCCGCGCCCGCAACGCGGCGAACGCATCGTCGAGACGCACGTCGAGCTGCGCCGCGACCATGCCGGTGGCCTGGTGGACCTGCGCCGATCGCAGTGACAGGTCCACGGACTCGTCGCCTGCCGTGCCGACTTGCTCGTCGAGCAGGAGAAGGAGCGTCAGTTCAGCGTAGGCCAGTGCGTCGGCCAGCAAAACGGGCTCCAGCGGCACAGGAGCCTTTCGGTGGAACACGACCGTGCCCACGTCGACGAGCCCCACGCGCAGCGGCAGCACGAACTGAGCGTGCACTCCCGCTTGCACGGCCAGCGGTGCGTACAGCGGCCAGCGGCGCGACTGTTCGACGCCGTCGAAGTCACCCACCAGCACCGGCGAACCCAGCTCCCGCGCGCTGCGCACCGGGCCTTCCCCCACCATCACCTCGAGCTCCGCGAGCACGGTGGCGAGGTCGTCGGTGGCCACCCGCACCTCCTGGCTGCCCGGGCCGGTGCTCACCAGCACACACGCCCCGGCAACGCCGAGCCACGCCACGGCCGAGTCGCACAGGGCCGCCACCGTGACGGCGGAGCGCAGCAGGCGCGCTTCGTCCTTTACCCGGCTCCAGGCACGGGAAAGCGGCGTGTCGTCACGTCTGCCGTCCTGACTCGCCTCCATGCTCCGTGCCTTCGGCTCGTACTGCCCGGAAAGTCACCCGGGCGGGAGACTTCCGCACACCCTAACTCAGCTTTTGACGAGTTCAGCCCACTCCCGAACCGCACCAGCGTCCACAGGGGACTCCCAGCCACCGGGACGCACCGCGCTGCCCACGTGAAAGCCGCGCACTCCCCCGGCGCGCAAGAGGTGCACCTGCTGCGCGCGCAGGCCGCCGCCGACGAGCAGCGAAGGGCCCTCGGTGCGGCGCGCGAGGCGCTGCAGCACGGAAAGGCCGCTGCCGACGCCGTGCGGGCTGCCGGCCGCGAGCACCGTGTCGCAACCGAGTTCGGTGAGCACGTCGAACGCGGCGAGCGGGTCGCGCGCGCGGTCGATGGCGCGGTGGAAGGTCCACGGCGCACCGTCGAGCTCCTTCAGCAGCGAGCGGCAAGCGTCGACGTCGATCTCGTTGTCCTCGGTGAGGAAACCGAACACGAACTCGCGCGCGCCGGCGGCCAGGAGCTTCGCGGTGTCGGCGCGCAGGGCGTCGAGGTCACCGGCGGCGAAACCGTCGCTGCCGCGCAGCATCACGCGCACCGGCAGGTCGGTGGCGGCGAGGACGTCGCGCACCGTCTGCTCCGACGGCGTGAGCCCGTCCCGCGCCATGTCCGCGACCAGTTCGAGCCGGTCCGCCCCGCCTTCCTGAGCGCGCTGCGCGTCTTCCGGACCCAGCGCGATCACTTCCAGCAGGGCGGTCTTCGAGCTCATGGGTCATCCGTTCGATCAGGTCGTGGGGTTCTCGTCCCCCCGGGCGTGCCGGCCACGCCTGAACCCGCCTTGAAGGCTCGTCATCCGCTCGCGCACCGCTTCGGGGGAAAGCGAGAGTATCGGCCGCTGCTCGGGCACCTGCCCGGGGCTGGCCTCCATGCCGTCTTCGCCTGCGTTTTCGATATCGGACACGCGCAGGAACGGCCACGTGTTCTCGGCGCCGTCCTCCTGCTCCAGCTCGTCCGAGGTCGGCCACTCCGGCGGGGCCGGGCTCTCGTCGGGGTCGGTGGTGGGGAACTGCTCGACCGGGAACGCCGGTTCGACGCGGTCCGGTTCCGGCACCGTGCGGGCGTGCCGCGAGGGCGGTTCGGGCTCCACCGGTTCCGGTACGGGTCCCGGCTGAGGTTCCGGTTCTGCCACGGGTTCCGCCACCGGCAACAGCTCCGGCGGCACCGGCGCCCGTCCCTCGGGCGGCGGCACGGCCGCGTCGAACCACCGCGACAGCACGTCCCGGTAGGCGGGCATCCGTTCCGTCGGCGCGTCCAGGTCGAGGTGCGAACGGTCCTCCTGCGCCGGCCACGGCGGCGTGCTCTCCACCACCGGCGCGCGGCGGGGCGGGCCCGGTTCGAGCACCGGAACTATCGGCGCCTCCGCCGGCGGCTCGGGGGCTTCTTCCTCCGCGACCACAGGCACCGCGGCCAGCGGAGCCAAGGGCGGCAACAGCTCCGGCGCGGGCTCGGCTTCGGCGGCGACGGGAGCGGGCGGCTCGGGCAACGGCGGCGCGTCGACGATCAGTTCGGCCGGCACGAGCACCGCCGCCGTGATGCCGGTGCCTTCGGCCAGCCGCAGCGAAACGTCGATGTGGTGGCGCTGCGCGAGCGTCGCGACCACGTACAGGCCCATCCGGCGCGAGACCTCGACGTCGACGTCCGGCGGGTTGGCCAGGCGCGCATTGGTGCGGTCGATCTCGGCCTGCGGCATGCCGGCGCCGCGGTCGGTGATCTCGATGCGCCAGCCGCCGTCGGGCGTTTCGGCGCTTTCGACGGTGACGGTCGTGCGTTCCGACGAGTAGCGCGTGGCGTTCTCGAGCAGCTCGGACACCACGTGCACGAGGTCGTTCACGGCCTCGCCGCGCACCGCGAGCGTCGGCGCGGAGCCGAGCTCGATGCGCTGGTAATCCTCCACTTCGGACAGTGCGGCGCCCACGATCTCGTCGGCCACCACCGGTCCGCTGTCCTCGCGCACGAGGTCGGTGCCCGAGAGCACCAGCAGGTTCTCGCTGTTGCGGCGCATGCGCGTAGCGAGGTGGTCGAGCTCGAACAGGCCCGCGAGCGTGTCCGGGTCCTGCTCGCCGGCCTCCATGCGGTCGAGCACCGACAGCTGTCGTTCGACGAGATCTTGGCTTCGCTGCGAGAGGTTGACGAACATCGAGTTGACGTTCTCGCGCAGCATCGCCTGCTCGGCCGCGAGCCGCACGGCCTCGCCGTGGACCGCGTCGAACGCCCGCGCGACCTGGCCCACCTCTTCGCGCGTGAACACGGGCACGGGCGCGACGGCCGCGCGGTGGCGCAGGTTCTCCGGCGCCGGATCGGGATCGGTCAGCAGCCGCTGCACGGCCTCGGGCAGCCGGTGGTCGGCCACGTCCAGCGCCGTGCGCCGCAGCACGCGCAGCGGCCGCAGCAGCGAACGCGCGATGACCACGGACAGGATGCCGGCCACGAGCAGCACGGCGAGCACGATGCCGCCGTCCCAGATCGTCGACGTGCGGGCGCGCGCGGCGAGCGAATCGGTCTGCTCCTGGAGCTGCACGAGCAGCGCTTCCTGCACCTGGTGGGCGAGGTTCACGGTGTAGGTGGCCGCGGTGTCCCACTGGTTGGGGTCCAGACCTTGCAGCGACTGGCCGTTCTCCGCCCGGGTCAGCGCCGAGTCGACCATGTCGTTGCCGATGTCGACGACGAGGCCGATCACCGTGTCGTCGTACATCCGCTGCTGGTCTGGCGTCGCGAAGGTGCGGTAGTCGTTGCGCGCGGCGTTGAGCTCGGCCTCGGCGCCCAGCAGCGCGCGCGTGCGGTCGCGGTTGAGGCTGCCCTCGGCGAGCGCCTCGGACATGATCGCGCGCTTGACCGACATCTGGTCCTTGATCCGCGCGAGGGCGTTGCCGGCGAGGCGGAGCCGGGCGAGATCGGGGTCGGACACGTCGGCGGCGGCCATGTCGCTGATGTCGAGCAGGCCGGAGATCAGCTCGCTGTAGGAGCGGAGCACGGCGTCGGCGGGGAACGCGGAGTGCTCGGCGGAGTAGCGCAGGCCGCTGAGCACCCGCAGCCGGTCGTCGCTCTGCTGCAGGCTGCTGGCGGCCACGGCGTCGAGGCGCGGCTTGCTGTCGGCGAGCGTCTTCTCGAACGTGCCGATCGCCTGGTCCACGCGCGTGCGCTGGCCCGTGAGGTCGGTGGTGGCGCCGTGGCGGTTGCCGGCGACGAACCGCACCGTGACGTCGCGCTCGCGCTGCAGCTGGTGCAGGACCTCGGCCACGGTGCTGTCGACACGGCCGCGGGCGGCGAACTCGGCGAGCTGCTGGGCGTCGCGCAGGTCCGTGGTCACGCGCAGGCCCACGAGCCCGATCACGGCGAGCGCGGGGATCAGCAGGACGACGAAGAGCTTGGTCCGCAGGTGCCAGTTGCGAAGGCGCCAGCGGCCCCCGACCTGTCTGGCGGCAGCGGGATCCGTCGCGTCGCCCGTTCGGGGACGCTGGTCGCGACGGCTCACCTAAGCTTCCTTTTCCACCGCGGCACCTCATCCGCGGACGACATCGGGGGTGTCCGGTTCGAGCCTACTCGACAGTAGCTTCGCTCGACCGGATCGGGAAGCCGCACTGGCGGGGTCGCGGCCCTGTCGGGGATCGTATGGGCAGCGGCCCATACGATCCAGCGTGATGGCGAGATTCTCCCGGTGGGTGAGAGCGGATGAACGTGCGTGCACTGGTGTTGCCGCTGGTGGCGGTCTTGCTGGCCGTCAGCGGCTGCTCGCTGTTCGATTCCGGTGACGCGGCGGCGCCGGCGCGATTGGAGCGGACCACCCTGCGCGTGGGCGTTGGCGGGCCGATCGACACCGCCCCCCTGCGCATCGCTGCGGCGGCCGGGAAGTTCCGCGAAGCCGGGCTGAACGTGACGCTCGTGGACCTCGGGACCGAGGACGGCTTGGCGAAACTCGGCTCGGGACAGCTGGACGTGACGTTCGCCAGCGACGTGTCCCTTTTCCGCGCCGCCAACGCCGGGACCGCGTTGCAGCTTCAAGGCGAGGCGTACACGTCGGGCAACAACACGATCGCCCTCGTGACGCTGCCGAACTCCGACTACACCGAGCCGACGGCGAAGAAGTCGCCGAAGATCGCGGTGGACGACCTCGACGACATCGGCGCGCTGACCGCCCGTTCCGTGCTCGCGACCGCCGGCGTCGACGCGGCGAAGATCCACTTCGTGGCCAAGCCGTTCGACCGGATGCCCGACGCGTTGCAGGCCGGCGAAGCCGACGCGGCGCTGATGGTGGAGCCGTACATCACGCGAGCGGAGAAGGAGCTCGGCGCGCAGATCCTCGCCGACGGGTCCAGTGGCGCCACCCTCGACTTCCCCGCTTCGGGCTACGCGACGACCGGCGCGTTCGCGCGCGACAACCCGCGCACGCTGGCCGCGTTCCGCCGCGTGCTCATGCAGGCGCAGCAGACGGCCGCCGACCCGGCGATCGTCCGCGACGCGCTGCCGACGTTCTCCGACATCGACCCGACCACGGCGGCGCTGATCTCGCTGGGCACCTACCCGACCACGCTGTCGGGCATCCGGCTGCAGCGCGTGGCCGACCTCATGCACACGTCGGGCCTGATCACGAGCCGGCTCGACGTGCAGGCGATGCTGCCGGCCGAGGACCAGCCCTAGATGTTCTCGCCCGCGGGCTGCAGGCAGACCGTGCGCTCGGGCGGGCCGGCGTAGACGAGGGCGGTGTCGGCGGCGCCGCAGGAGCTCTCGTCGCTGCTGCCCTGGTGGACGACCGCGCGGGCCTCGGCGTCGGGGTCGCTGCAGGTGACCTTGCTGATCGCGGCCTCGTCGTCGACGTCGCGCAGGCAGTCGCCGGACGACACGTTGAGCGCCAGGCACAGCGTCTCGCGCGGCGTGCTGGTGCGGCTGGAGCTGCTCGTGCTCCGGAAGAGCTGGAAGCGCACGTAGTCGCCGCCGCGGCAGCTCGCGGTGCCGTTTTCGACGTCGTCGACGCGGTAGGTCGCGCGCTGCTCGGAGCAGCTCACACCGTGGTAACTCTGCGTGCCGACACTTTCGTCGGACAGGTACAGGCAGCTGCCCGCCACCGGCGTGCCCGACGAGCGGGCGATCGCGGCCACGCCGAACGCGGCGAGCACGCCGACGCCGAGCGCCACCACGATTCCGGCTGCTACCAGCACCTTTGCGGTGCTCGAGAGCGGCCGGGATGCGCCCGGCCGGGGCGGCACGGCGCCCGGCGGCTGGAACGGGTTGGCGGCCGACGGCACGCCGAACGGTGGTGTGGTCAAAGATCCCCTCCAGCTTTTCCTGCCGATCATCTTGGCACCCGGACGGCCGCGACGGGAGGGGACGGCTCGGGGGAACGTATAAAGGACGGGTGACTGATGGCCCCCTGATCGTCCAGTCCGACAAGACCGTGCTGCTCGAGGTCGACAACCCTCAGGCCGACGACGCGCGGATCGCGATCGCGCCGTTCGCCGAGCTGGAACGCGCGCCCGAGCACGTGCACACGTACCGCATCACGCCGCTGGCGTTGTGGAACGCGCGCGCCGCCGGGCACGACGCCGAGCAGGTGGTGGACGCGCTCACCACGTACTCGCGCTTCCCCGTGCCGCAGCCGCTGCTGATCGACGTGGTCGACGTGATGGGCCGCTTCGGGCGGCTGCAGATCACCAACCACCCCGCCCACGGCCTGGTGATGTCGACCACGGACCGCGCGGTGCTGGAAGAGGTGTCGCGGCACAAGAAGATCAGCCCGATGCTGGGCGCGCGCATCGACGAGGACACGGTGCTCGTGCACCCGTCCGAACGCGGGCGGCTCAAGCAGGCGCTGCTGAAGGTCGGCTGGCCGGCGGAGGACCTCGCGGGTTACGTCGACGGCGAAGCGCACTCCATCGACCTCGACGAGCAGGACTGGCACCTGCGCGACTACCAGCGCCAGGCGGCGGAAGCGTTCTGGGCCGGCGGCTCGGGCGTCGTCGTTCTGCCTTGCGGCGCGGGCAAAACGCTGGTGGGCGCCGCCGCCATGGCACACGCCAAGGCGACCACGCTGATCCTGGTGACCAACACCGTCGCCGGCCGGCAGTGGAAGCGCGAGCTGGTGGCGCGCACGTCGCTGACCGAGGACGAGATCGGCGAGTACTCCGGCGAGAAGAAGGAGATCCGCCCGGTCACGATCGCGACGTACCAGGTCGTGACGCGCAAGACCAAGGGCGAGTACCGGCACCTGGAGCTGTTCGACTCGCGTGACTGGGGCCTGGTCGTTTACGACGAGGTGCACCTGCTGCCGGCGCCGGTGTTCCGCATGACGGCGGATCTGCAGTCCCGGCGCCGCCTGGGCCTGACGGCGACCCTGGTGCGCGAGGACGGCCGCGAGGGTGACGTGTTCTCCCTGATCGGGCCCAAGCGGTACGACGTTCCCTGGCGCGACATCGAGGCGCAGGGCTGGATCGCGCCCGCCGAGTGCACCGAGGTCCGCGTGACCCTGACGGACGCCGAGCGCCTCGCGTACGCGACTTCGGAGCCGGACGAGCGCTACAAGCTCGCGGCGACGGCGATGACGAAGATGCCCGTGATCAAGTCCATTGTGGAGCGTCACGCCGGCGAGCCGACCCTGGTGATCGGGGCGTACCTCGACCAGCTGGAAATGCTGGGCGCGGAGCTGGACGCGCCCGTGATCCAGGGGTCGACGCGCAACAAGGAGCGCGAGGAGCTGTTCGACCGCTTCCGCCGCGGCGAGCTGCGGACGCTGGTGGTGTCGAAGGTGGCGAACTTCTCCATCGACCTGCCGGAAGCGTCGGTGGCCATCCAGATCTCGGGCACGTTCGGCTCCCGCCAGGAAGAGGCGCAGCGGCTCGGGCGGCTGCTGCGCCCCAAGGGCGACGGGCGGCAGGCGCACTTCTATTCGATCGTGTCGCGGGACACGGTCGACACGGAGTACGCGGCGCACCGGCAGCGGTTCCTGGCGGAGCAGGGGTACGCGTACCACATCGTCGACGCGGAGGACCTGCGCCGGCCGCTGTAGTCACTCGTTCACCTAGTCACTGTTTCGGGGTCAGCAGGACGATCGGGATGACGCGCTCGGTCTTCTGCGCGTATTCGTTGTAGAGCGGGAAGATCTCGGCCATCTTCGGCCAGAGCTTCTCGCGCTCTTCGTCGGTCGCCACGCGGGCACGTGCGTCGAACCGCTGGGCGCCGACCTGCACGCCGACGCCGGCCTCGGCTTCGATGTTCTTGAACCAGTCGGGGTGGTCGTCTTCGCCGCCCTTGGAGGCGACCACGACGAAGTCGTCGCCCTCGGTGCCGTAGATCAGGCAGGTGCGGCGGGGCTCGCCGGTCTTGCGGCCGGTGCTGGCGAGGATGAGGGTGTAGAGGCCGTTCTGCTCGTGGCCCTCCCGGCCGCCCGAGCTCACGTACTTGCGGGTCTGCTCGGCGACCCAGTCCCACTTCGAGTCGGTGGCGCGGTCGATGTCCTCGGCGATGGCCATGGTGGTGGTCCTTTCCGGTGCTTGGTCTCTCGTTCGGCCCTGGGACGCAGCCGGTCGGCGGTTCCCGACATCGACCGGACGGAAAAGTACCGGTTTCGCGGTCGCGGTGTTCCCCGGTCGCCGACGAGTGGACTTCGCCTCACCCATCTGTCGCAGTGACCTCACCTGTCACAGCAGCTCGCTCGGCGGTCCTTGACCTGCCGTTTTCCACGTTCACTCGAACGGATGAGCGAAACTTTTCCTGGAAATTGTCGGTCCCTCGAACTACTGTTCGACGTGCAGGACCGAACACCAGTTCGAGGGGAAGCTCATGACGATCGCACCGTTCCGCCCCGGCCTCGGGGCACCGCCGGTCCAGACGTTGCCGCCCGGGCGGTGGCACGGCCGCATCTGGGTGTCCGACGAGCCGCTCGCGCGGCCGCACCGGTACCTGGAGTGCGTCGCGGAGTTCGAGCGCTCCGGGCTCTGGCCCGTGATCATCCCGCACGACCAGCGCTTCGCCGCACGCGGCGAGGACTGGCTCGACGACCGCGGCCGCCTCGCCCCGGCCGGCCACCGCGTCGACTCCGCGGACCCCGCCGCCGCCCTCGCCCGCTGGTGGGACACCTCCTGCTGCGACGGCGCGTGCCTGCGCCCCTTCGGCACCCGCTTCCCCGGCCTCGCGCGCCGCTCCCACCGCCGCGCCGACGCCCTCGCCGAGGCCGGCAACACCGGCTCCATCCTGGCCAACCGCAGCGCCCACCGCCTCGGCCTCGTCCAGACCGACCGCCCGGCCGACATCCCCGCCCACCTCGGCTGGACGGGCATGATCAAGTCCACCGACCAGGTCGCGGAGCTCTCCGCCGTCCTCCGCAGCTGGGAAGACCGCTTCGGCGCCACCCTCCTCTCCCTGGGCTTCGACACCCTCACTCTCTCCGTCTCCGCCCCACCCCGCACCCAGGCCCGCGCCCTCACCGTGGCGGCCGAGCACCGCGCCTTCAGCCTCCCCACGTACCTCTCCCAGCCCGGCACCCTCCGCGAATACGCGAGCGGCCTCGTGCAGACCCGCCTGTGGACCTTCTCGTGGGCCTGACGACCCCCACCCACGCCGGCGGGCATCCGAACTGGATCGGGGCCGCCGATCCAACGCTGGCCGGCCTCCCCCGGAGCCCGGCCGGCGCGCCTGCCGCTGGCCGGCCTCCCGAACCCTGCAGCCCGGCCGACGCACCGACCCCCTGGCCGGTCTCCCAGCCCCCGAGCCCGGCCTGCGCACCCGCCGCTGGCCGGTCTCCCGAACCCCGGAGCCCGGCCGACGCACCGACCCCCTGGCCGGTCTCCCAGCCCCCGAGCCCGGCCTGCGCGCCCACGCTCAACCGACGACTCGCCCGGGGCAGGCCACTGCCCATCACCAGCCGCGCCAGCCGGAGCCCCGGAGTCCGGCCGGCGCACCGACTGTCCGCGGCCGATCCGCGCGGAAAATCCAGCGCCCCTCCATCAGCCGCGTCGGCCGGCCAGCTCCCGGACCCGAGCCCAGCCGTCCGTCGGCTCAAGGCAATCCGCCACCCACCGCCACCCGCGTCGGCCTCCCAAACCCGAGCCTGGCCGGCGCACTCAACCCAAGCCGACGAGCCGCCTGCCGGCTGCCACCCGCCCGCGCCGACCGTTCTCGGGGACCTCAAGTCGAGTCGGCGCACTCAACGCCGTCCGGCGAGCCGCCCTGCGGCGCCATTGGTTTCGCCTGCCCGCGTTGGCTGGCCTCCCGGTCCCCGATTCCGGCCGACGCGCCCACACCTCACGGGACGATCTGCGCGGAAAATCCGCCGCCCCGTCGTGGCTGCGCCAGCCGACTTTCCACACCGCGAGCACGAGCTGCCCATCCAAACCCCGGCCGACGCCCGCCGGCTCCATCACCAGCCACGCCGGCTCTGCCGACCCGAGCCGGCCGATACACCTATCCCGACCGACGACCAACCCCGGGCAATCCACCGCCCACCACGAGCCGCGCCGGTCGGCTCCCGGACCCCGAGTCCGGCCGGCGCACCCCCGTCGCCGTCGTTGGGCGGCGGCGGGGCTAGGTCGTCCGCCGAATCGCCATCACGCTGAGTGAGACAGGACGTGAGACAGATGTCCTCCCGGTTGGGTCGGCTGTCCCGAAGTTCGGTGCGGGTGTCCGGGCGGCGGGAGCGCGGGCGGGTTTACCGGAATCTGCCGAGGGGAATCACGCCGCGGAGGAAGGGGGTGAGGGAGATCGCCGGGATTCGGATCGGGACGTCGGGGTGGCGGTATCCGCCGTGGCGTCGCGAGTTCTACCCCGAGGGGCTGGCGCAGCGCCGCGAGCTGGAGTACCTGTCGCGGCGGTTGAACTCCGTAGAGCTCAACGGGTCGTTCTACTCACTGCAGACCCCCGACCGCTACCGGGCCTGGGCCGACCAGACGCCGGCCGACTTCGTGTTCGCCGTGAAGGGCGGGCGCTTCATCACGCACCTCAAGCAGCTGCGTGACGTCGAGCCGGCCGTCGCCAACTTCTTCGCGTCCGGCGTGCTCGCGCTCGGCGAAAAACTGGGCCCGGTGCTGTGGCAGCTGCCCGCGCGGCTCGAGTTCGACCCCGACCGCGTCGAGACGTTCCTCGGCCTGCTGCCCCGCACCACCACCGAAGCCGCCGCCCTCGGCGCGAAGCACGACGACAAGCTGAAGACACCGCCCCACCTCGAAGCCGGCAAGAACCGCCCCCTCCGGCACGCGCTCGAAGTCCGCCACCCCAGCTTCGTCACCCCGGAAGCCCTCGACCTGCTGCGCAAGCACGACGTCGCCCTCGTCGTCGCCGACACCGCCGGCCGCTGGCCGTACCGCGAGGACCAGACCGCGGACTTCACCTACGTCCGCCTCCACGGCGACGTCGAGCTCTACACCAGCGGCTACACCGAATCCGCCCTGCGCACCTGGGCCACCAAGATCACCGCCTGGCACGCCGACGGCCAGCGCGACGTCCACGTCTACTTCGACAACGACGTCAAAGTCGAAGCACCCCGCAACGCCATCACCCTCTCGAACCTCCTGCACCCCAACCCGCCGCCGGCACAGTGAGCGCACAGTGAGCGCCATCCGGTTGGCTGAGGCGTACGGGTGCAGGTGGTCTGCCTGCTGTCTCTGGGGGTCGGCACGCAGACCACCCGCACCACGTGCCTCTGGCAACTCGCCACACCACACGGCAATCCCCGCGGTGGCCTGGCAATTCTCAGTCTGAACAGGCAATCCACGACGAGACCTGGCAATCCGCCACGCCGCCCGGCACCATGCCAGCCGTCTCGGCAACTTC
This sequence comes from Amycolatopsis sp. NPDC047767, assembly GCF_040704195.1. NCBI lineage: Bacteria > Bacillati > Actinomycetota > Actinomycetes > Pseudonocardiales > Pseudonocardiaceae > Amycolatopsis > Amycolatopsis sp. NPDC047767. Next base: position 160,472 of record NZ_JBEYSJ010000013.1, on the reverse strand, counting down.
CCCAGCGTGCCAAACGAGTGGCAGTCGCCAAGTCGACCGGCACCTTGCCAAACCCCGCCGCAACATTCCCCGCTGACCGGCACATCGCCACCGCGACCGGCCTACTGCCGAACCGAATGGCATGCCGGCCTCGAGCGGCGAAACGTCTCGGCCAACTTCACATGAACACCGCGCGGCGGCACGGGAACCGATGGCCCCACGCCGAAGGGCAAGCCGACCGCGGCCGGCAACTCACCCCGAAACCAACGCCGCCAGCTTGGCGCGGACGTCAGCCGCATCCGGATGGGCGAGGTCGGTGAGCAGGCGGGCGGAGCGGAGCCAGCAGTCGCGAGCGGCGGCGGGGTGGCCGAGGCGCAGGTGGGCTGTGCCGAGCTGCGCGAGGACGTCGGCGGCTTCGTAGTGTTCGTCCATCGCGAAGAACATGTCCACGGCGTCCGACATGCACTCGATGCCCTCGGCGGCCCGGCTCAAGCCGAGGAGGGCTTTGGCGCGGGTGGTCAGGGAAAAGCGGCCGTCCAGCGAAGACGGCGCCAAGGCCAAAGCCTCGTCCGCCAGGGCCAAGGCACGCGGGAAATCCCCGAAGCGGCAGCACAAATCCCCCAGCGCACGCAGCACGTTGGCCTCGAAGCCGGTCATCCGCAGGTCCCGCACGATCTCCAGGGCCCGTGTGCCGTGGGCGAGCGCGGCGGGGAAGTCGGACGACGAATCGGCCGCCATCGCCAGGTTGTACAGCGCCCGCGCCTCGCCCTCACGCGAGCCGAGTTCGCGTTGCAGCACCAGCGCTTGCTCGAGGTACCGCCGGGCCGATGCGTAATCGCGCACGACGCCGTCGATCACCCCGAGGCAGTTCAGGATCCCAGCCTCACCGCCCCGGTCACCGGACAACCTCGTGCCGCGCAGAGCCAGCTCGTTGAGCGCCCGCCAGTCGTCGACGCGGGCGCGGCCGGCGAAGTACGTGAACATCAGCCAAGTGAGCTTCCAGCAATGCGCGTACTCCCGCAGCCGGAACGCCAGGTGCACGGCGGCGACGAGATTCCCGTACTCCGCGGCGAACCACGCCAGCCCGGCGTGGTAGTCGGCGAACTCGAGGCCACCGTCCACACGCAACTCCAGCGAGCCGTAGATCCGCTCGGGCCGCATCGCCCGCGAAGCGTTGAACGCCGAAGAAAGATAGAAATCCAACAGCCGCGAGCGCGCCGCCGCCGTCTCCTCCGTACTGTCCACATGGTACGCGAGCTCTGCCGCATACGCCCGGATCAGATCGTGGAACTGGTACCGCCCGGGCTGCGGCTGAGTGAGCAAGTGCGCGGACACGAGAGCGTCCAAAGCCGGCCCTGGCGGCGACCCCAACAGCACCTCGGCGACAGCCGGCGTCACGTCCGGCCCCGAAGGCAAACCGAGCAACCGCAACAATCGCGCCGCATCCGGCGGCAACGCCCGATACGAGTACGAAAACACCGACCGGATGTTCGTCTCCTCGCCATCACCGAGATCGAACAACCCGAGCCGGTCCGGCTCCGCATCCAGCGCATCCACAAAGGACCCCAGCGGGTGGTCCGGGAACTGCGCCGCCCGAACGGCCAGGATCCGGATCGCCAGCGGAAGGCCGCCGCAGTACTCCACAAAGCGTGCCGTGGCACCAGGATCCGCGTTGACGCGATCGACCCCGATCGCCGACGCCAGCAGCTCGACGGCGCCCGCCTCGTCCAGCTCCTCCAGCGCGATCCGGCGCGCGCCGTGCGTCGCGACGAGGCCGCGCAGCTGCCAGCGGCTCGTGACCACGACCAGGCAGCCGGGTCCCGGCAGGAGCGGCCGTACCTGCTCGGTGCTGTTGGCGTTGTCCAGCACCACGAGCAGCCGCCGTCCCGCCGTGTGCGTGCGCCAGGTCGCGGCGCGACCGTCCACATCGGCCGGGATCTGGTCACAAGGGACACCCAGCGACGACAGCAGCGTCTCCAGCGCCGCCAACGGTTCCACCGGCTCGCCCGGACCGTACCCACGCAGGTTCAGGAACACCTGTCCGCCCAGGAACCGGTCCGCGATCTCGTGTGCGAAGTGGACGGACAACGTCGTTTTCCCCATGCCACCCATGCCTTCCACGGAGGCGATGGGGATCGACGTGCTGTCCTCGGCCGGAAGCAACGCGTGCAAAGCTTTCAAGTCCGCTTCACGCCCGGCGAACGTGCCGAGGTCGGCCGGCAGCTGGTGCGGCACCTGTGGCTCGACCGCCGGCTGATAAGGCGCCCCACCCAGCACGAGCCGGTGCACGCGCTGCAGGCCGGCGCCGGGATCGAGACCCAGCTCCTCGGCGAGCACCGCGCTGATCCGCCGGTACACCTCCAGCGCCTCGGCCTGCCGCCCGGAATGGAACAACGCGAGCACGAGCTGCTCGTGCAGCCGTTCCCGCAACGGGTGTTCCCGGGTCAGCCGCGTCAGCTCGGGCACGACGGTGCCGAACTCGCCGACGGCGATCAGCGCGTCGGCCCACAGCTCGCCTACGCGGGTGCGTTCCTCGGCGAGCTGGCCGGCCTCGTCGCGGTGCAGGGCGTCGGACTCCACGTTCTGCAGCGCCGGCCCACGCCACTCCGCAAGTGCGTCCGCGAACAACCCCGCGGCCCGACGATGTTCGCCTTGTTCGAAAGCTGTCCGCCCCCGCGCCGCGAGTGTGCGAAAACGACCAAGATCCGTGAGCAACGGATCAAGCTCCAGGAGATAACCACCACGTTCTGTGCGAATCGCAACACCCGGCAGCGCACGCCGAAGCCGCAGCACGTACGTCTGGAGCGCGCCCTTGGAGCGGCGCTGGTCGTCGTCCCACAGCCAGCGGCCGAGCTCGTCCACGGACACCACGCGGTTCGCGCGCAGGAGCAGCCCGGCGAGCACGATCAGCGGGCGGCTCCCGCCGAGCGGCACGGCGCGGCCCCCGGCCACGACCTCGGCCGGGCCGAGCACCCGGAAGTCGAGGCCGTCCACCCGTCTCATTCTGGCCGGTCGCCGCCCGATCGGCACGTGCCTTCGCCAGTGGCATGATCTGCGGTGATGAAGGTCTACGCGCTGCCCCTGCACAACCGGTTCCGGGACATCACCGTCCGTGAAGGCGTCCTGCTCGAAGGGCCCGCCGGGTGGGGCGAATTCTGCCCGTTCGCGGACTATTCGGACGCCGAGAGCGTGCCGTGGCTGGCGAGCGCCCTGGAGGCGAGCGAGCAGGGCTGGCCCGCGGCGGTGCGCGAACGTGTCGAGGTCAACACGACCGTCCCCGTCGTGCCGCCGGACCGCGCCCACGCGCTGGTCCGCGCGTCCGGCTGCCGCACGGCGAAGGTGAAGGTCGCCGACAAGCGCTCCACGCTCGCCGACGACTGCGCCCGCCTCGAAGCCGTCCGCGACGCCCTCGGCCCGGCCGGCGCCGTCCGCGTCGACGCCAACATGGCCTGGGACGTCGACACCGCCGTCACCGCGCTCGCCGCACTCGACAAGGCGGCCGGCGGCCTGGAGTACGCCGAACAGCCGTGCCGGACCATCGACGAGCTGGCCGCCGTCCGGCGCCGCGTGTCCGTGCGCATCGCCGCCGACGAGTCGATCCGCCGCGCCGAGGACCCGCTGAAGGTCGCCGTCGCCGGGGCCGCCGACATCGCCGTGCTGAAGGTCGCCCCCCTCGGCGGCGTGCGGCGCGCGCTGGAGGTGGCCGAGGCGTGCGGGCTGCCGTGCGTCGTGTCGTCCGCCGTGGAGACCAGCGTGGGCCTCGCCGCCGGCCTGGCCCTCGCCGGCGCCCTTCCGCAGCTCGACTTCGCCTGCGGCCTGGGCACGATGTCCCTGCTGACCGGCGACGTCAGCACCACCTCACTGTCCCCTGTAGACGGTTACCTCCCGGTCCTGCCGCAGGCGCCGGCACCGGACCGGTTCGACGAGTTCGCCGCCGCGCCCGACGTCACAAAGTCCTGGCTGGCACGACTGGAGCGGGTGCGCGCGCTGCGCTGAACCTCAGCGCCACCAGGAGAGGTGGGCGCGGACCAGCCAGGCATCCGCCCACGCCCGGTCCGGCCCCTCGGGCAGCGGAGACCCACCGGCCACCAACGACTCCAGCTCACGCTCCAGCTCCTCGGCCGCCGCCAACGCCTCGGCCTGCGAGTGACGGCCGCGGCGGAGGTCGCGGAGCCAGGTGAGCCACGGGTCGGCGATGGGGAGCGTCAGCCGGCCCGTGCGGAGGAGTTCGACGCCCTGGACGCCGAGGCGGACCATGTGCATGGCGTACTTGGTGTCGAAGCCGTACTTCTCGATGAGCTCCGGGCGGTTGCCGGCTTCGAGCAGGCGGCGGCGCTGGTCGCCGAGGTAGCCGGCGAAGCGCACGCCCGCGCGGCGGGACACGATGCGGTGGGCGTTGGCGCGCAGCTCGCGGCCGAGGTCGGTGAGGTGCACGATCTCCGCGTCCGGGGCGAAGAGCGGCAGCACCATCGTCGGATTGCCGGCGAGCTCGAGGCGCATCCACTTGCGCACCGAGTAGACGATCAGGTCGAGGTCACCCGGGCCCGAGCGCGCGCCTTCGGGCTGGGTGCGGAAGGTGTACTGCTCGAAGCGGCGCATGCCGACGACGTACTCGGCCGGCTCGAGGCACAGGCCCATCTCGTCGCGGTCCTCCTGGCCGTCGACGGCCGTGCCGTGCAGCCCGGAACCCACCTGGCAGCGCAGGATCGTGCCGCGCTCGGCGAGGGCGGCGAATTCGGGGCTGTCGTTGTTCATGCCGGAAGTTGTACCGGCGGCGTCCGACGATGACATCCGAATTTCCCTGACCTCGCCTCAGGGTCGGAGTCCAGGGTCGGTCTCCGGGCCGTTCCCCGATGTGCCGAGGAGCCGCGCGGCGGAGTATTCATGGCATGACGAACAGCGTGTACACCCCGGAAACCAAGAAGCTCTACCGCAGCCGCACCGACCGCATGCTGACCGGCGTGTGCGGCGGCTGGGCCGACTACCTCGGCGTCGACCCGACGATGGTCCGCATCGCGGTCGTGGCCGCGACGGTGCTGTCGGCCGGGATCATGTTGCCGGTTTACGTGGCCGCCGCCGTGCTGACACCCGAAGCCACCCAAGCCGCCTGACCCACCGCGGCCGGGGAGGGCCGCGACACTGGGAGAAGGGGTGGCACGACCAAGGGGGACCGAACGGCCCGGGCGTGGGGAGCGCCTGGGCCGTTCGCTGTGTCCACATCGGACTACCCGGGCATCCGGCGGCCACGGACCGACGGCCCAACAGCAGACAGCACGATCCGACCCGCTTCGCCGCCTGCACGCCGCTGCCACCGGCGCCTGTCGATCCCGCGCCGCACGCAACACAATCACGCCGGCCGGCGCGCACATCGGCACCGCCGACAACCGAGCGACGCCGGCCAAACCACACCCGCCGACACACCGCACGAGCACGCCAGCCGACTTACGACACCGCGCCGCCGAATCGGCCACAGCCACAAACCGACCCACGCTCGCACAAGCACGCCGGCCGAGCTACCACACCGCGTTCACACCAACACCGGTCAAAACGGCATCCACGACCCGACCGCCGGCACGAACTGCAGCCGCCGTACGGGAGCACGCCGCCGACTTGTCACACCGTGTCGCCGCACCGACCGACACCGGTCGAAACCGCGTGCGAAACGGACCGCTGGCACGGACTGAGGCCGACGCGCCGCGAGCGCGCCAGCCGACGACACCGCGCCTCTGTACCGACACCGCACCCGAGACCCGAACCGACCCGACGGCACGAAACCGTGGCCCACAAAGGGAAAAGCCCGGTCCACCGAAGTGGACCGGGCTTTTCCGGATCTAGCGTCAAACAGCAGCCGAACTCAGAAGTCCATGCCGCCCATGCCGCCGGACGGGTCGGCCGGAGCGGCGGCAGCCTTCTCCGGCTTGTCCGCGACGACGGCCTCGGTGGTGAGGAACAGCGCCGCGATGGAGGCGGCGTTCTGGAGCGCGGAGCGGGTGACCTTCGTGGGGTCCGGCACGCCGGCGGCGAGCAGGTCCTCGTAGACACCGGTGGCGGCGTTGAGGCCGTGGCCCTGCGGGAGGGACTTGACCTTCTCCGCCACGACGCCGCCCTCGAGGCCGGCGTTGATGGCGATCTGCTTGAGCGGCGCCTCGACGGCGACCTTGACGATGTTGGCACCAGTGGCCTCGTCGCCCTCGAGCTTCAGGCCCGCGAAGGCAGCCTCGGCGGCCTGGATCAGAGCCACGCCACCACCGGCGACGATGCCCTCTTCCACGGCGGCCTTGGCGTTGCGCACCGCGTCCTCGATGCGGTGCTTGCGCTCCTTGAGCTCGACCTCCGTCGCGGCACCGGCCTTGATGACGGCGACGCCGCCGGCCAGCTTCGCGAGGCGCTCCTGCAGCTTCTCACGGTCGTAGTCGGAGTCCGAGTTCTCGATCTCCGCGCGGATCTGGTTGACGCGACCCTGGATCTGGTCGGCGTCGCCCGCACCCTCGACGATCGTGGTCTCGTCGCGCGTGATCACGGCCTTGCGGGCGCGGCCCAGCAGCGACAGGTCCGCGTTCTCCAGCTTGAGGCCGACGTCCTCCGAGATCACCTGGCCACCGGACAGGATCGCGATGTCCTGCAGGATGGCCTTGCGGCGGTCACCGAAGCCCGGGGCCTTGACGGCGACGGACTTGAAGGTGCCGCGGATCTTGTTGACGACCAGGGTGGCCAGGGCTTCGCCCTCGACGTCCTCGGCGATGATCAGCAGCGGCTTGCCGGACTGGATGACCTTCTCCAGCAGCGGCAGAACGTCCTTGACGTTCGAGATCTTGGAACCGAACAGAAGGATGTAGGGGTCCTCCAGCTCGGCTTCCTGGCGCTCCGGGTCGGTCACGAAGTAGCCCGACACGTAGCCCTTGTCGAAGCGCATGCCCTCGGTGAGCTCGAGCTCGAGACCGAAGGTGTTGCTCTCCTCGACGGTGACGACGCCTTCCTTGCCGACCTTGTCCAGCGCCTCGGCGATCAGCTCGCCGATGGTGCGGTCAGCGGCCGAGATCGAGGCGGTAGCAGCGATCTGCTCCTTGGTCTCGATCTGGACGGCCATCTTGTGCAGCTGCTCGGTGATGGCCTCGACGGCCGCCTCGATGCCGCGCTTCAGGCTGATCGGGTCGGCACCCGCGGCGACGTTGCGCAGGCCTTCGCGCACGAGCGCCTGGGCGAGCACGGTGGCGGTGGTGGTGCCGTCACCCGCGACGTCGTCGGTCTTCTTGGCAACTTCCTTGACGAGCTCGGCCCCGATCTTCTCCCACGGGTCCTCGAGCTCGATCTCCTTGGCGATGGAGACACCGTCGTTGGTGATCGTCGGCGCGCCCCACTTCTTTTCGAGCACGACGTTGCGGCCACGCGGGCCGAGCGTCACCTTGACGGCTTCGGCGAGGGTGTTCAGGCCGCGCTCGAGACCGCGGCGGGCGTCCTCGTCGAACGCGATCAGTTTGGCCATTGCGGTGTGGTCCTCCGGTATTGGGCGCCACCGCCGCGCTGTCTCGTCGAACAACTGTTCGTCGTACGACTGTCAGCGGCGGCAGCAGGACACGTCCTCGGCCAGGCTCGGTGCCCGCGACGGACGACTGACCTTGGCCAGCCTCACCGTCCCGACCTTCAAGCGCGCAGTCGGTGACCGCGCGCCTGGCACTCAACGGCGTCGAGTGCCAATGCCGTGTTTAGCACTCCCACGGTGAGAGTGCAAGAACCGCAGGTCAGTGATCCACGCATGTCACGGCGTGACGATGGCGAAGGCCGGGTCGTCCGGGTCCAGGAGCGCGAGCAGACGTCCGAGAACGGCGAGGTCTCCCGTGTGGTCGAGGTCGTCCGGGCTGCCGCCGGACAGGAGGCCGAGCAGCTGTTCCTTGGTCAACGTGAGGGTCAGGTCGACGTCGGCGGCGGACTTCGGGTTCGCGGTCTGGATCAGCGCGCCGTTGGACAGGGTGGTGCGGATCGTGGTGGCGAGGTCGGTGAAGCGCCACTCGATGGTGAGCGGGTCGGCGGCCGCGCGCGGACCGTCCACACGGATGGCGAGGGAGTCGAAGAGCTGCTCGACCGTGAGCGCCGACGTCATGCCGCCGCCGATGTCGAGGGGCGGCGGGGTGATGCCCTTGCGGAGCTCGAGCGCGCCGACGAGGTAAAAGTTGCGCCAGGTCGGGTTCTCGGCGCCGTAGCCGAGGCGCTGGTAGACGTCGGCCAGCGCGTTCTTGGCGACGGCACTGTCCGGGTCGGCGAACACGGCGTGCTTGAGCAGCTCGGCCGCGAAGCGGAGGTCACCGGCGTCCGCGTACTCCTGCGCCTTGTCGAGGACGGCGGGCACCCCGCCGAGGACGTCCACGTAGCGCGTGGCCAGCGCCTGCGGCGGGTGCTGCCACAGCGAGCTGGGGTGGCCGTCGAACCAGCCGAGGTAACGCTGGTAGATCGCCTTGACGTTGTGGCTGACCGAGCCGTAGTAACCCCGCGCGTGCCACGCGTTCTCCAGCTCCGGCGGCAGTGTGAAGTCCTCGGCGATCTCGATGCCGGTGGCGCCCTGGTTCAGCCGGCGCAGGGTCTGGTCGTGCAGGTACGCGTAGAGATCTCGTTGCTGCGAAAGGAACTTCGCGACACGGGCGGTGCCCCAGGTAGGCCAGTGGTGCGCGGCGAACGCCACGTCGGTGCCGGCGCCGAAGAGCTCGATCGCCTCGTCGAGGTAGTGCGCCCAGACGCGCGGGTCGCGGACGAGCGCGCCGCGCAGGGTGAGGAGGTTGTGCAGGTTGTGCGTGGCGTTCTCGGCCAGGCACAGGGCGCGGCGGTCCGGGAAGTGGAAGTTCATCTCGGCCGGCGCTTCGGTGCCCGGCGTGAGCTGGAAGACGACGCGGACGCCGTCGAGCACCTCTTCCTGCCCGGTCGCGGTGATGTCGACGGTGGGCGCGAGCAGCCCGAGCCGGCCCGTCGACGTCGCGATGCCGAGCCCACCGCTGACCTGGCCGGTGGTGCTCACGTCGAGGGTGATGCCGTACATGTAGGTGGCCCGGCGGCTCATCGCTGTGCCCGCGTACACGTTCTCCGCCACGGCGTTCTCGAGGAAGCCCGCCGGGGCGAGGATCGGGACGTCGCCCGCGCCGTCGGGCAGCACGCCGAGCACGCCGCCGAAGTGGTCGGCGTGCGAGTGGGTGTAGACGACGGCGGTGACCGGCCGGGCACCGCGATGGGCTCGGTAGAGGGCGATCGCGGCCGCCGCGCACTCCTCGGAGATCAGCGGGTCGATCACGATCACGCCGCGACCGCCCTCGACGAGCGTCATGTTGGAGATGTCGAAGCCGCGCACCTGGTAGATGCCGGTGGTCACCTCGTACAGCCCGTTGGTGCGGCACAGCTGCGCCTGCCGCCACAGGCTGGGGTTCACCGTGTCCGGGCAGTCGCCGTCGAGGTAGGCGTACGGGCGCAGGTCGAACACCGCGCGGCCGTCGGCGCCGGTGATGGTGACGGGGTCGAGCGTCGCGACGAACCCGCGGGCGGCGTCCTCGAAGTCCTGCCGGTCACCGAAATCCATGACGAGCCCCCTCGACGTCCGGCGTGTTCCGGGAGTCGAACACGGCCGGGATCCGAGGTGGTCACCTGCCGGAGGTGAGATCGCGGGTCAGCGGCTCGGCTGGATGGGGATCGACGCGGGCGGCGGCTTGAGCGACGGCGAGCCGGACTGCGAACCACTGGGGCCGCCCGGGCCGACGGGGATGTTCGGCGCGGTCGTCGTGGGAGTGGTCGTGCCGCCGCTGCTGTCGCCGCCGAAGAGGAAGATCGCGCCGACGATCAGGCCGGCCAGCACGACGATCCCCAGACCGATCCACAGCCACTTCCGGCCACCGCCACCGCGCGACTGCTGGAACGCACCGGCGCCACCGGCCGGTGACGGCGGACGCAGCCGCATCGGGTCGCCGGGCGGGCCGTAACCCGGGTGCATGCCGGGATAACCCTGTTGCTGGTTGGGGTAGGTGCCGTAACCGGGTTGCTGGCCCGGTTGTCCCGGGTGCCCGTGCTGGCCCGGATATCCCTGCGGTGCTTGAGGTCCTTGCGGCGGCATACCGGGGTAGCCGTAGCCGGGGGGCGGGCCTTGCGGGGGGACGCCGTGGGGCTGGCCGGGATTCTGGCCGGGAATCTGTGGTGCGCCGGACCAGCCGCCGGGGCCGGCCCACGGGTTTCCGTCACCGGGCGTGGGCTGGCCGGGTGCGCCTTGTCCGGGAGCGCCGGGTCCACCTGGGACACCAGGTCCCGACCACTGGGCGGCGTGCGCCGGGTCGTTTCCCTGACCGCCAGGGCTCGCCGCGCCGCCGGGACCTTGCAGCCCGCCCTGGCCGCCTTGCCCCGACCACTGGGCGCCGTGCGCCGGATCGTTCCCGCCCGCGCCACCGGGACCTTGCTGCCCACCCTGGCCGTATCCCGGCTGCTGTCCGAAGGGCTGCACGCCGGCGCCCTCCCCCTGAGCACCGTGCGCACCCTGGCCGCCCGCCGCGCCCGGCGCAGCGAGACCACCCAGCCCGGCCGGACTGTTCGGCTGCCCGCCCGGACCCGGCGGCCCGGGCGGTGTGTCCGACGTCGCGAGCGGTCCCAGCGCCACGCGGGCGGCGGCGACCATCGCCACGCAGTTCGGATACCGGTCGGCGGGGTTCTTCGCCATGCCCTTGCGGATCACGTCGTCGACGGCCGCCGGCAGCGCGACCACGCGCGACACCGAGGGCGGCTCGCCGTTGAGGTGGCCCTTGATCACCGTCGGCACGTCGCCCTTGAACGGCGGGGTGCCGGTGAGGCACGCGTAGAGCACGCACGTGAGGGCGTACTGGTCGGTGCGCCCGTCGAGGGGCTCGCCGCGCAGGTGCTCGGGCGCGGCGTACGTCGGGGAGCCCAGGAAGTCGCCGCCGCGGGTGCGGTGGCCGATGGCGCCGCGGCGGGTGAGGCCGAAATCGGCGACGTAAACGTGCTCGCGGGAAGTTTCCTTGCTGGTGACCAGCACGTTGGCGGGTTTCACGTCGAGGTGGACGAGGCCGCGGTTGTGCAGGGTGTCCAGCGCGTCGGCGACCTGGTCGAGCAGCGCCAGGGCGCGCGCGGGCGCGATCGGGCCCGAGGAGATCAGGCCGGCGAGGTCGCCGCCGTCGACCATGCGCATGGCGATGTAGAGCATGCCTTCGAGCTCGCCGAAGTCGTACAACGGGACGATGTTGGCGTGGTCGATCGCGGACGTGTTGCGGGCTTCATCCACGAACCGTTCGCGGAACTCGGCGTCGGTGCCCAGGTGGTCGCCGATGACCTTCAGCGCCACCTTCCGGCCGAGCCGCACGTCGGTGGCCTGGTAGGTCACGCTCATGCCGCCCTTGCCGAGCACCGAGTCGATGCGGTAGTTGCCCAGCCGGCGACCGGTGAGGTCCCCCGACACATCGCCTGTCACGCTGCGCAGCTTAACGCCCTGCATTCCGCAGCGATGGGCGGTTCGCCCAACCGGTCGGCGACCCCGGAATCAGGAGACCTTGCGGACGTCCGCGGCCTGACTGCGGCCGTCGCGGCCGGACTGGACCTCGAACTCGACCCGGTCCCCTTCGTCGAGCGTCCGGAATCCTTCGGCCTGGATCGCCGAATAGTGGACGAACACATCAGGCCCTTCGGCGGATTCGATGAACCCGTAGCCTTTTTCCGAGTTGAACCATTTGACGGTGCCGACAGCCACGGCGCCCTCCCTCGGGACAAGATCCGCTGTCCGGTAGCGGCTGGAAGTGCAGTTCACGCTACCGGAACTACGCCCTTCGGCAATGGTTGATTCGCAAATTCGTCAGCCCCGGGAAACCCGCCTGTTCCGCGCTTGCACGAGAACGGTGCCCGGTCCGGCGAAATCGAGGACCAGACCTTCGCCGGTGCGCAGCGACTGCGGCCCGCTCGGGTCCACGGCGCGCAGCCGGCACTGCAGCGTGTCCGGGTAGGCCAGCACGTAGTCCGGCCGCACGGTGACCAGTTCACCGGCCGACAGCTCGAACGAGTCGACGGGTCCCGGCGCGGTGAGCACGAGCGGACCGGTGCCGCTGTAGTGGTCGAGGAACCCGGCGTCCGCGCCGAAGAGCTGCTGCAACGGCGCCCACGTCTGGTCGAGGCGCACGGAGGACGGCCGCGCGAGCACGGCGTCGCGGTGCACCGACCAGCCGGTGTTGCCCGTCAGCTCCAGCGGGTAGACGTCGCCCGGCCCGAGCGGGGCGAGGTCGACCCAGCCGCCCTCGGCGGGTGCGGTGAACACGGAGACGCCGGGCTTGCGCGCGCCACCGCGCGCCGACGGCGGAGCGCCTTCGCGCACGCCGAAGCTGGTGGCCAGCATCGTGTCCGACGCCGACTGCACGGCCTCGCCGGGCGCCAGCAGCACGCGCGCGACGCCGAAGTTGGGGGTGTGCCTCGTGTGGACGCGCATGTCAGCGGGAGGGGACGGGCGACGGGATCCGGCTGATCAGCGCCGAGGGGTTGCGCGTCTGCGGCTGCACGCCGTGCGACGAGCCGCGCGTGCCGGCCGCGACGTCGACCCAGCCACCGTTCCGGGGCGCAGTGCAGGCGGAGATGAAAAAGGACTCGTCGCCCGGAAACGCCCGGCCGAGGCCCTTCATGATCCCGCTCCGGGCCCGCGACCGGACGGTCACGCCGTGGCTCGTCGCCGTCATCGCACCCGACTCGACCTGCACGGGTTCACCCGGCGCCGGCCCCAGCCGCGCAACCGCGAATGACGGTTGGTGGCGGACTCGTACCTGCATCGAAACTCCCCTGATCCCCGACTCTTGCCGCGGGAGAGTGTTGCACGCCCGCGCGCGAGGGGGAGGATGGTCCGCGTGATCTCCGTCGACGCCTACCGCGAGACCGTGACCGAGCTGCTCGGCCGCACGCCCGCGACGACCCTGCCCCTCGCCGAAGCCGCCGGGTTCGTCCTGGCCGAGGACGTGCCCGCGGGGGTGTCGCTGCCGCCGTTCGACAACTCCGCGATGGACGGCTACGCCGTGCGCGCGGCCGACGTCGCCGGCGCCGCGGCCGGCTCGCCCGTGACGCTGCCCGTGGCCGACGACATCCCGGCCGGGCGCGTGGACGTCGCGCCGCTGGAGCCGGGCACCGCGCACCGGATCATGACGGGCGCGCCGCTGCCGCCGGGTGCCGACGCGATCGTGATGGTGGAGGACACCGACCGCGGCACCGAGTCGGTGCGGATCTCCAAGGCCGCGTCCTCGGGCGACCACGTGCGGCGCACCGGCGAGGACGTGGAGCACGGTGTGGTGGCCCTGCGCGCCGGCACCGTGCTGGGCCACTCGCAGCTGGGCCTCGCGGCGGCCGTCGGCCTGGCCGAGCTGTCGGTGCACCGGCCGTTGTCCGTGCTCGTGGTGTCGACCGGCACGGAGCTCGTCGAGGCCCCGAACCCGTTGCGGCACGGGCAGATCTACGAGTCCAACAGCGTGATGCTCGCCGCCGCGCTGCGCGAGCTGGGCTGCCGCGTGTCCGTGGTGCGCAGCGTGGTGGACGACGTCGAGGAGTTCCGCAAGATCATCGAGCCGAAGCTCGCGGACGCCGACCTGCTGATCACTTCGGGCGGCGTCAGCGCCGGCGCGTACGAGGTGGTCAAGGACGCGCTGACGGGCCAGGGCGTGCAGTTCCAGAAGATCGCCATCCAGCCCGGCGGGCCGCAGGGCTGCGGCCACTGGAACGGCGTGCCCGTGGTGACGCTGCCGGGCAACCCGGTGAGCGTGCTGGTGTCGTTCGAGGCCTTCCTGCGGCCGGCTCTGCTGTCTGCCATGGGCCACACGGACGTCGACCGCCGCCGGGTGCGCGCGCGGCTTTCCGAGGCCATGACCTCGCCCAGCTCACGACGCCAGTTCCGGCGCGGCTTCTACACCCCCACCGAGGGCGAGGTGACCGGCGTGGTCGGGCCCCGCGGCGGGCCGGGCTCGCACCTGCTGGCGGCGTTCACCCAGGCGAACTGCCTGATCGTGCTGCCGGAGGGGGTTGGCGAGGTGGCTGAAGGGACTGAAGTGGACGTGCTGCTGCTGTAGGGAAGTCCCTGTCGCGGCGCAGCGGGCTCTTGAGGAGGATCCCCAGCGAGGCGAGCTGGACGCCGGCCATGATCAGCATCGTCTCGCGCACGCCCAGCGCTTCGCCGAGGACACCGCCGAGGAACGCGCCGAGCGGGATGGTGCCGTAGTTGACGACGGCGGAGCTCGCGGTGATGCGGCCGAAGAGCTCGGGTGGGCAGTAGGTCTGGCGGAAGGTGCCGACGAGCACGTTGGACCCGACAATCCCGGCGGCGACACCCATCCCCGACAGCACGAACACCGTGAGCCCGGCTCCCGGGCCGGCGAACGGACCGAGCAGCATCGCCGGCGCGGCCAACGCTTCGCACAGCAGGAACGCCCGCGCCGCACCGACGCGCTTGCCCAGCCGCGCGGCCAACGGCGCGCCGGCGATGCCACCGACCTCCGCGATGGCCAGGACCACCCCCACCGCGCCCGGTCCGGTGCCCAGGTCCCGAACGAGGAACACGACCTGGATGGCGGCGTACCCGTCGAGCGCGAGATTCGCCACCGCGGCGGCCGCGATGAGGTACCGCAGGTACCGATCCTGTGCGATAAAGCCGATTCCCTCGGCGATTTCGGTGCGCAGCCGCCTGTTGCCCCGGGGCTTCGGGATTTCCTTCGCCCGGATGAAACGCAGGCACAGCACGGAAATACCGAAACTCACCGCATCGGCGAGCACCCCGGTGACCGGTCCCGCGACGGCCGCGAGCAACCCGGCCAGCCCGGGCCCGCCCACCTGTGCGGCGGACTCGCTGCCCTGGAGCTTCACGTTCGCCTCGAGCAGCTGCGATTGGCTCACGATCACCGGCACGTAACTGCGGTAGGCCAACGAGAAGAACACCTTCGCGAACCCACCGAGCAACGCCGCGCACAGCAGGTACGGCACGGTGAGCCACCCGGCCACATACCCCACCGGGACGGCCGCGAACACCACCATCGACACCACATTGCAGGTCACCATCACGCGCCGCTTGCGCCACCGGTCCACCCACGCCCCGGCCGGCAGCCCCACCACCAACCACGGCACCCACGCGACGGCGGTCAGCAACGCCACCTCGAACGTCGACGCACCCAGGACCAACAACGCGACCAACGGCAACGACGTGCCGGCCACCGCGCTGCCGAGGGTGCTGATGGTCTCGCCGGTCCAGATCAGGCGGAAGTTTCGGTCTCGCCACAGGTTGTCGGTCACGCCCGGCTCACTCACGGGCTCACCGCGCCGACTTCGGCGGATGACGGAGCACTCTCGCGCCGCTTCCCTTGGCGACCAAGGGTTTCCCCCCGCCGAGACCGAACCGGCCCCCACGCCACTTCTCTTGGCAACCAAGGATTTCACCCGCGCGGAGACGGAGTCGGCCTCCGCGGCGCTCCCCATCAAGCCGGGGATTCCGGGCACCCGAGCAAGAACTCCCCGCAGTCCCAAAACCAGCGCCGAAATGCTGCTGCCCCCAGCAACTCACCTCGGGAAGCCCCCACCCATCCTCGGGGGAACGGCCCTTGGCCAGTCTACCGCCCCCCACCGACAAAATGATCTCCAAGGCCGAGTTGTCCACAGCGAAGCCGAGTTGTGGACAAAACGAGAAAGCCCGCCGCCGCAACGAAAAGCGCAACACCGATCACGGCTCCGCAGGAAAGCCCCGCGCGAAAAGAAAGACCGGGCGCCGCTCGACGGAGTCGTCAGGGGCAGGGCGGTCGGTGTACTCCGCGAACAACGCCAAGACCCGTGTGCTCAGTTCCATCACCTCAGCGGCTGACAACCGCGCCCACGTTTCGTTCGTGAACCAGGCGTCGCGCCACTCGGCCGGTTCCGTCTCCAGGGCCGAGAGCCAAGAGCGGGACAGCGAAGCCTGACGGTCGAGTGAGAGGACCTCCGCGGCGTCGCCCACCGGGTCGCCGACGAAGTCCGAAGTGGACCAGGACAGGGCGCGCGAAGGGCGGCGCCACCAGCGTTCGCGGCGGTCGCGGGCGAGTTCGGGGGCCTCTTCGACCAGGCCGGCGGCCGAGAGGACCTTCAGGTGGTGGGAGATGTTGCCGACGGCCGACGCGGTGCGGTCGGCGAGGACCGAAGCCGTGGCGGGGCCGTCGAGCTTCAGCAGGTCGAGCAGGCGCAGGCGGAGCGGGTGGGACATCGCCGCCAGGACACGGGAGTCGCGGATCTGCCGCACGTCGTCGGTCACGATCGACAAGAGTAGTTGTACAACAAGGATTGCACAACTACTCTTGTGTAATCATGGCGCAGGTATCCTCGCCCCCATGGGCTTCTTCACCTGGATCATCTTCGGCGCGCTGGTCGGCTGGCTCGCGAACCTGGTCGTCGGCGGGCCGGACCGGCGCCGCCAGGGGTGTCTGGTCAGCGTGCTCGTCGGGGTGCTCGGGGCGGCGCTCGGCGGCTTCATCTACCGGCTGGCGACGGGTGAGCAGCAGCGCTTCGAGTTCGACTTCCCGAGCTTCGGCGTCGCGATCCTGGGCGCGATCGTCCTGCTGGCGGTGCTGCGGCTGGTCAGCTCGATCGGCAGGCGGTCCCGGCGTGACGACTACCCGCACGACAACTACCGGCGAGACAACTACCGGTAACGGTTTCCACACGAACCGTCAGTAACCCCCGGAATCCGCCTAAACTGGCTAGTTCCGCGTCCGGGTGCATGCGTCGTCGGGGGACGCATGCACCCGGCCCGCCCGGATCGCCTCCCGGACCACGCGCACGGCGTGCGCCGTGTCCACGAGCACGGGCATGGGCGCGGCGGAGATCTCCCGTCGCCAGGCACACAGCAGCTCGGCGAGCGGATCGGGTACGGACATCGCTTCCTCGGCGGACTCAGGCCCGGGACAGGCTCCCGAACGGCAGGTACTACTGAGAGTTGTCGAGGAATTCGATCAGTCGTTACCGGTTTGTGGGCACGCCCACCCGCGCCGGGGAAACCCTGACGGGGGAGCCGCCACCGGCCCTGGACGTGTCCGCCCGCCGACGGGCGGTAGCGTGGTGATTCCCAAATCGGACGTGAAACCCGTCCTCTCCCTCCGAACGCAACGAACAGCGGGGAACCGATCCATGAGCGGCAAGCCCACCGGCAATCCCCTCACGCACGCAGTGCAGCTCGCGCGGGAGACGATCCCGCCGATGCACCCCGCCGGACGCCCGTTCGTCTTCGGCGGGCTGGCGGCGACGCTGGTGCTGCGCCGGTTCTCCAAGCGCCTCGGTGTGGTCGGTGCGCTCGCGACCGCGGCCACCGCCGCGTTCTTCCGCGAGCCGAAGCGCGTCGCGCCGGAGCGGGACAACATCGCCGTGGCCTCGGCCGACGGCCTGGTGTCCCTCATCGAGGAGGCCGTGCCGCCGCCCGAGCTGGGGCTGCCTGCCGAGCCGCGGATGCGCGTGAGCGTGTTCCTGTCGGTGTTCGACGTGCACGTCCAGCGGATCCCGGCCCCCGGCGTCATCGAGAAGGTGGCCTACCGGCCGGGCAAGTTCCTCTCCGCGGACCTGGACAAGGCGAGCGAGGACAACGAGCGCAACTCCGTGCTCATGCGCACCGTCGACGGCCACGAGCTCGTCGTCGTGCAGATCGCCGGCCTCGTCGCGCGCCGCATCCTGTGCGAGATCCACGAGGGCGACAAGGTGGCCGCGGGTGCCACCTACGGCATCATCCGGTTCGGCTCCCGTGTCGACCTCTACCTGCCGCCCGGCAGCCGCGTGCTCGTCGCGAAGGGCCAGCGCACGGTCGGCGGCGAGACGGTGATCGCCGAACTCCCGGCACTGGGAGAAGGCTGATCTCATGGTCCGCGTGACCACCCCGAGCATTCGGCTGCTGCCGAACGCCATCACGGTGCTGGCGCTGTGCGCCGGGCTGTCGTCCGTGCAGTTCGCGCTCACGGGCAACTACGCCATGGCCATCGCGGCCATCGGCATCGCGGCGGTGCTCGACAGCCTCGACGGGCGCATCGCGCGCCTGCTCGACGCGACGTCGAAGATGGGCGCCGAGCTCGACTCGCTGTCCGACGGCATCTCGTTCGGCGTGGCGCCGGCGCTGGTGCTGTACGTGTGGCAGTCGCACGGCGACCGCATCGGCTGGGTGGCTTCGCTGATCTTCGCCGTCTGCATGATCCTGCGCCTCGCGCGCTTCAACACCCTGCTCGACGTCACCGACAAGCCGCCCTACTCCGCGGAGTTCTTCGTCGGCGTGCCCGCGCCGGCCGGTGGCCTGGTCGCCATGCTGCCGCTCATCGCGACGCTGCAGTGGGGCCAGGGCTGGTGGTCCCAGCAGTACGTGGTGATCGCCTGGACGATCGCCGTCGCCGCGCTGCTGATCAGCCGCATCCCGACGCTGTCGCTGAAGACGGTCAAGGTGCCCGCCCGGGCCATCGCACCACTGCTGGTGGGCGTCGGCCTGCTGGCCGCCGCGATCATCCAGTTCCCCCTGGTGGCGCTGGCCATCGCGCTGGTGCTGTACCTGCTGCACATCCCGTACGCGGTGTATCGCAACCGTTGGCTCGCCGCGCACCCCGAGGCGTGGACGGTCCCGCCGCGCGAGCGCCGGGCCATCCGCCGTGCGCGTTCGCAGCGGCGCCTGCGGCTGCGGCCGGCGTCTCGCCGGGTCGCGGGCGCGGCCATGCGCGCCGTGCGGCTGCCGCGCAACGGCTCGGACTTCGTGCGGGCGACGCGCGCGTTGCGGGACCGGGACCACTCGGGCACGGGCAACTCGAACGCGACTTCGGGCCCGAACCAGCGTCGCCGCAGCTGGCGGCGGATCGGGATCCGGCGCCGCTGACGTTCTCGGCCTAGCGCGCCGCCGCGCGCAGGCCCGTGAGCAGCAGGTCGAGCTGGTCGTGGAAGTCCTGCACGCAGTCGACGTCGGCCAGTGACGGCAGCACGCGGTACAGGTTCGGCAGCTCCTCCGGCGTGACCATGCGGCTGAACCAGTCGCCAACGGGCTCGTCGCGCTGCGCCACGCCCCCGGCAACGGAGTCGGCGAGCGCCGCGCCGAACGTGAGTCCCATCAACGACCGGTAGCCGCGGGCCGCGGCCGCCTCGTCGAGCCCGGCGTCGAGCAGCGCGCCCAGCAGGGCGTCGATCACGCGCAACGCACCGGGCGAGCGCGGGTTCGCCTCCTCCGCCGCCAGCGCGCGCACCACGGCCGGGTGCCGCGTGAACGCCGTGTAGAGGCCTTCGGCGAGCCGGCGGACGCGGGTTTCCCAGCTCCACGACGGCACCGGCAGCGGCACGGACTCGAAGACGCGCGCGGTGAGCCCGTCGAGCAAGTCGCCCTTGTTCTTCACGTGGTTGTAGAGCGACATCGCCTCGACGCCGAGACGGGCCGCGAGCTTGCGCATCGACAGCGCGCCCATGCCGTCGGCGCCCACCAGGGCCAGCGCTTCGTCGAGGACTTTTTCCCGCGTCAGGGTTTCGCGCACCACCGTCGAATCTTAGCTTACGGCGTAAGTACTTACGGTGTACACTTACGGTGTAAGTATCGAACTGGAGGGACACCATGGACGCCGAAACGCTGCTCACCACCACCCGGTCCGTCCGCCGCAAGCTGGATCTCGACCGGCCGGTCGACCCGGCGGTGATCGAGGACTGCCTGCGCATTGCCCAGCAGGCACCCGCCGCCGGTGGGCTGCTGAAGGCGCAACGCTGGGTCGCCGTGCTGGACCCCGAGCTGCGCGCCGAGATCGCGGCGATCACCAGGAAGGCCGCGCACGAGGTGTGGCAGCACTACGCGCACCTGGCCGACCCGAGCATGTTCGCCTCCGCCCGCCACCTCGTGGACCACCTCCACCGCGTGCCGGCGCTGGTGCTGCCGTGCATGCCGGGCCGGCCGCCGGCGTCGGCCGCTGAGCAGTCGTCGTTCTACGGCTCGGTCTACCCGGCGATCTGGAGCTTCCAGCTCGCGCTGCGCACGCGCGACCTGGCCAGCTCGCTGTGCAGTTACCACCTCGCCGGCCACGAGCCGGACGTCGCGCGCCTGCTGGGGATCCCGGCCGACGTCACGCAGGTCGGCCTCATCGCCGTGGCGCACTCGACCCAGCGTGAGTTCTCCCCCGCCGCGCGGCCACCGGTGGGCGAGATCCTGTCGTTCGACGCCTGGGCGGGGTCCGCGTCGCTAGGGTGAACGACGTGAGCGACCCGCAGATCACGTTGACCGTCAGGCACACGCCGTCCGCGCTGGATTCCCGGCGCGGAGTCGTGCGGATGCACCCGGAGGTGCTCGACGCGCTGGGCCTGCGAGCCTGGGACGCCGTGCACCTCACCGGCGCTCGCCGCAGCGCCGCGCTCGCCGCGCCGGCCGAGGAGGGCACGCCGGGCGTGGTGCTGACCGACGACGTCACGATGTCGAACCTCGGCGTGTCCGAGGGGTCCGAGATCGTGGTGACGCCGGCCGACGTCGCGGCGGCCAAGACGGTCACGGTCTCCGGATCGCGGCTGGCCAGCGTGTCCGTGCCGCCGCAGACGCTGCGGCTCGCGCTCACCGGCAAGGTGCTCACGCGCGGCGACGCCGTTTCACTGCTCCCCCAGGACCTCGCGCCCGCGCCGGGTTCGGACGTCGCGGCCGTGCGCGGGCAGCTCTCGCGCGCGATCGGCGCGACGTGGACCAACGAGCTGCTCACCGTCACCGCCACGGAGCCCGCGGGGGTGGTCGTGGTGGGACCGTCCACTGTGGTCAGCTGGCGCGACGGCGCCCGCACGGGCGAGACGCCGACCGACACCGTGCCCACGCGCAGCGCGACGGCGCTCGTCCGCAGCACCGCCGTGACGGCGGCCGAGGACTACCTCGAGGCCGAGGTCGTCGAGGAGACCAGGCCGGAGGAGCTCGCGGAACCGATCCCACCCGTCGCCGACCTGGTGGGCGCGGAAGGGGCCGCGCGCAAGCTCGCCGAGTGGTTCGATCTGGCGTTCCACCGGCCGGAGCTGCTGATGCGGCTGGGCACGTCGGCGCACCTGGGGGTGCTGCTGTCGGGGCCGGAGGGCGTCGGCAAGGCGACGCTGGTGCGCTCGGTCGCGCAGGCCGAGAAGGTGCGCGTGGTGTCGCTGGTCGCGCCCAACATCGCCGTGCTGGAGCCGAACGCGGCCCACGCCCGCCTGCGGGAGGCCGTGACCCGCGCCGCCGACGGCGACGGGCCCGGGGTGCTGCTGATCAACGACGTCGACGCGCTCCTGCCGGCCACGCAGCCGCCGCCGATCGCCACCGTCGTGCTGGAGGAGCTGCGGGCGGCCATGCGCCGCGAGGGCCTGGCCGTGGTGGCGACGACGCAGCGCGCCGAGTCCGTGGACCCGCGGCTGCGCACCGCCGACCTGCTCGACCGTGAGCTCGGTCTGCCGCTGCCGGACGCGAAGACCCGCATCGAACTGCTGCGGATCCTGCTGCGTGACGTGCCGGTGGAACCGGGCGCCGACCTGGGCGTGCTCGCCGAGAAGACGCCCGGGTTCGTCGCCGCCGACCTCATCGCCCTGCGCCGCGACGCGGCTCTGCGGGCCGCGCTGCGCCAGCGTGACGTCGCCGAGCCGCGGATCTCGGAGCACGACCTGCTCGACGCGCTCGCCACCGTCCGGCCGATCTCGCTGTCCACTTCGGACAACCTGGCCACGGGCGGGCTGACGCTCGAGGACGTGGGCAACATGGTCGACGTCAAGCAGGCCCTCACCGAGACGGTGCTGTGGCCGCTGCGCTACCCGGATTCCTTCGCCCGCCTGGGCATCGACCCGCCACGCGGCGTGCTGCTCTACGGCCCGCCCGGCGGCGGCAAGACGTTCCTCGTGCGCGCGCTGGCGGGCACGGGCGCGCTCAACGTGTTCGCGATCAAGGGCGCCGAGCTGCTGGACAAGTGGGTCGGCGAGTCGGAGCGGGCCGTGCGCGACCTGTTCCGGCGGGCCGCCGACGCCGCGCCGTCGCTGATCTTCCTCGACGAGATCGACGCGCTGGCGCCGCGGCGCGGGCAGTCGTCCGACTCCGGCGTGGCCGACCGCGTGGTCGCCGCGCTGCTCACGGAGCTCGACGGCGTGGAGCCGATGCGCGAGGTCGTGGTGCTGGGCGCCACGAACCGGCCCGAGCTCGTGGACCCGGCGCTGCTACGGCCGGGCCGGCTGGAGCGGCGCATCTACGTGCCGCCGCCCGACGCCGAGTCGCGCACCGCGATCCTCAAGGCGACGTCGAAGAACACGCCGCTGGCGTCCGATGTGGATCTGGCGGCCATCGCGTCCACCCTGGACGGTTACTCCGCCGCCGACTGCGCCGCGCTCATCCGCGAGGCCGCGCTCACGGCGATGCGCGAGTCGCTGGAGGCGCACGTGGTGACCGCCGCCCACCTGGCGAAGGCGCGGGAGGTCGTGCGGCCGTCGCTGGACCCGGCGCAGCTGGCGACGCTGGAGGCGTACGCGCAGGCCCAGCAGGAACGCTGACGACAACGGGGCCCCACCTTCGCGGTGGGGCCCCGTTGTTTTCGCTGGTCAGCTGCCCTTGTGGGCGCTCTGGTAGTCCTTGGTGATGATCACGATCACGCCCGGGCTCGAGTTCTGGATGCCGTCGAACCGCGGCTGGGCCTGGAACCCGAACTCGGCGGCCAGCTGCTTCGCGGCGGCCTCCTCGTCGGTGCCCGGGCGGTAGTAGGCCGTGGTGTGCGCGATGACGCCCTGCGGGTAGTTGCCGACCTCGGGCACGTTCCAGCCCGACGCGCGGAAGTCCTGGGCGGCCTGCTCGGCGAGGTGCGGGATCGTGGAGTTGTTGTAGACCCGCACGGTCACCCACTTGTTGGACGCCTGCTGGTCGCCGCCCGGCTGACCCGGTTGTCCCGGCTGGCCACCGGGCTGGCCGGGCTGCCCCGGCTGTCCGCTGGGCTGACCAGGCTGACCGGGCTGGCCCGGCTGCCCTGGCTGTCCCGACTGGCCGGCCGGTGGCGACGAGGGCGCCGACGAAGCGGGCGAAGACGGGGCCGACGACGAAGGCGGCGTCGCCGAAGACGACGAGCCTGCTGTCGACTGTTGTGAAGAAGGCGACCCGCTCGAGCTGGTGGGCCCGGCGTTGTTGTCGCTCGATCCGTTGCCCGACAGCGCGGTCACGCCGCCCACGATCGCGGCGATCACGGCGACGCCGATGAGCGCGACGCCCGCGGCCCGCATGGGCCGGGACAGTCCCGAGAAGAAGCTCATGACAGTTCGATCCCCAGCCGCCTGGCGCCGCGCTTGCGCTGCCGGGCGGCGCGCGTCTTGCGCAGCCGCTTCACCAGCATCGGGTCGGCCGCCATGGCCTCAGGCTTTTCCAGCAGTGTGTTCAGCAGCTGGTAGTAACGGGTCGAGGACAGCGAGAACCGTTCCCGGATGGCGTTCTCCTTGGCACCGGCGTGCCGCCACCACTGACGTTCGAACGCGAGGATCTCCACCTCACGCTCGGTCAGGCCGCCCACATTCTCCGGCGGCGACGGCTGCTCCCCAGCCATCGACTCCGCGGCGTCCATGCGGTCCTCGCAATCGGTTTCGGCTGTCCTTCCGCGGGCGCC
This sequence comes from Amycolatopsis sp. NPDC047767, assembly GCF_040704195.1. Taxonomy (NCBI): domain Bacteria; kingdom Bacillati; phylum Actinomycetota; class Actinomycetes; order Pseudonocardiales; family Pseudonocardiaceae; genus Amycolatopsis; species Amycolatopsis sp. NPDC047767. The sequence goes on along the minus strand of NZ_JBEYSJ010000013.1, from coordinate 136,929 downwards.
ATTGAACCACGGAACCCACGCCCGACATGGGCATCCGGCGCGGCGCGTCACGGTCCGATCCAGGTGTATCAGACGGGTCCGACTAAACTCGCTGCTCGTGACCGTCCACCCCATCCGCATCGCCGGCGATCCCGTGCTGCACCAGCCGACCCGTGAGGTCACGGAGTTCGACGAGCAGCTGCGCACGCTGACCGAGGACATGTTCGAGACGATGTACGCCGCCGAAGGCGTGGGTCTCGCGGCCAACCAGATCGGCCTCGACCTGCGCCTGTTCGTCTACGACTGCCCCGACGACGAGGGCGTCGAACACCGCGGCCTGGTGGTGAACCCCCAGCTGGAGACCTCCGAGATCCCCGAAACCATGCCCGACCCGGACGACGACTGGGAAGGCTGCCTCTCGGTCCCCGGCGAGTCCTACCCCACGGGCCGCGCCTCGTGGGCGCGCGTGACCGGTTTCGACGTGACCGGCTCGCCCATCTCCGTCGAAGGCACCGGCTACTTCGCCCGCTGCCTGCAGCACGAGACCGACCACCTCGACGGGCACCTCTACCTCGACCGCCTGGTGGGCCGCCACGCGCGCGCGGCGAAGAAGATGCTGAAGAAGAACAAATGGGGCGTCCCGGGCCTGAGCTGGCTGCCCCCGAAGGACGAGCCGGCTGAGGCTTGAGTCGTTTTGTCGATGAGTCTCCCGGTCCTGGGTTGGGGCCGGGAGACTCATCGTTTCAGCGGTTCATCACCCCAGGAAGTGCTCGCTGCTTCGGCGGCAGGCTGCTCGACCGGGTGGTTCTGCGCGACCGACCTGGCCAGGCGGATGTACTGCGCGTGGGTCCAGGCCGGTGGTGTGGCCGAGGCCGTCGGGGTGCCGGGGGTGCGGCCGGGTGAGCCCGAGGGTAGGTGGGGGCTTCCCGAGGTGAGTTGCTGGGGGCACACGCGGCTGGTCGCGCCGGAGTGGTACAGATCGCGGGACGCCGTGATCGGCAATGAAGACGGGGCGGCGCGGACCGTGGAAAGGTAATCGCGCCAGCCGCGGGAGTAGTCGGCGGAAATCGCGCGGAAACTGCGGCTGGCGGAATCCTGGGGATTATTCGTCGCCGCAGCGGCGGACGAACCCATGCCCAGCGCCAAAGTCAGGTGCCGGGAACGCACACCGTCGGCGGTCGTTTGCCCGGCAAGGACGACGTTTCCGGCGGTGGCACGCGAATACGAAACCAGTTTTTACGACGCCAGCAATTGCGTTGCACCATCCGAAACGCCGGCGTATCCGACGGACGTCCGCGAAAACGCCGGAGCGGCCGCTGTGGCACCGTCGGAAGCCGACGCCACCGCGGCGGCAGCGGACGCCGAATCGTCACTGCCGTCGTTGGTCAGGTCCGGGTCGGCCACGGCGTAGAGCGAGAGCGGCCGCCCGGTCAGCGACGTCCAGCAACCGCACGCTCGGAGTCGACAAGTCGGGGTAGCAGACCTCCGACATGCGCCCGCCCTGCAGCGTGAACCACACGTCGCCGGCGCGGTCGCGGGCCGTGCCGAAGCCCGTTTTGTCCGCCGGCAGCCAGCTCGGATGGGTACCGGCCCACCTGGCGCGTCACTCTGAGCCGCCGAGGCGGCCGGGACCGCGCTCATCGCCAAGACTGCCACCAAACCCGGTGAGCAGGACTTTCCGCAACGGGCCACCCCCAAAGTCGTCAAAGGTGATCGTCACGTGAACTCCTCGCGGCCGCATGCTCCGATCCGGTGAAGAACACACCGGTCGACAAGTCGCCTTGTGCTCGCGTGATCCGCCGTGGCATGGTCGAGGGACAACCTCATAACCAACGCGGGAGCTCGCGCCTTGGCGGGCTGAGAGGGCGGCTGGTGTCTGTCTGTGGACACCCGGTGCCGCCGACCGCATGAACCTGACCGGGTAATGCCGGCGTAGGGAGTGAACGTCGTTGACGACGCTGGAGAACGAGCCTGCCATCACGCCTTCCGTGACCACGGGGCCGATCACCGGTTCGCACAAGGTCTACCACCGCACCGAGTCGGGCCTGCGGGTTCCGGCGCGGCGCATCGACCTGTCGAACGGTGAGCACTTCGACGTGTACGACACGTCCGGGCCGTACACCGACCTGGACGCGAAGATCGACGTCCACAATGGACTTCACCCGCTGCGCGCGGGCTGGGCCGACGGCCGCGCGCACAACACCCAGCTCGGCTGGGCCAAAGCCGGCGTGATCACGCGTGAGATGGAGTTCATCGCCGCGCGTGAGCGGTGCTCACCCGAGTTCGTGCGCGACGAGGTCGCGCGCGGGCGGGCGGTGATCCCCGCCAACCGCAAGCACCCGGAGAGCGAGCCGATGATCATCGGCAAGAAGTTCCTGGTGAAGATCAACGCCAACATGGGCAACTCGGCCGTCTGGTCCTCAGTGGAGGAAGAGGTCGACAAGATGGTGTGGGCCACCCGCTGGGGCGCCGACACGATCATGGACCTGTCGACCGGCAAGCGCATCCACGAGACGCGCGAGTGGATCGTCCGCAACTCCCCCGTGCCCGTGGGCACCGTGCCGATCTACCAGGCACTGGAGAAGGTCAACGGGGAGCCGGAGAAGCTGTCGTGGGAGGTCTACCGCGACACGATCATCGAGCAGTGCGAACAGGGTGTGGACTACGTCACCGTCCACGCGGGAGTGCTGCTGCGCTACATCCCGCTCACCGCCCGTCGCGTGACCGGCATCGTGAGCCGCGGCGGCTCGATCATGGCCGCGTGGTGCCTCGCGCACCACAAGGAATCGTTCCTCTACACCAACTTCGAGGAACTCTGCGAGATCCTGCGCAAGTACGACGTCACGTTCTCCCTCGGCGACGGCCTGCGTCCCGGCTCGATCGCCGACGCCAACGACCGCGCGCAGTTCGCCGAGCTCGAGACCCTCGGTGAGCTCACGCACATCGCGCGCGAGCACGACGTGCAGGTGATGATCGAGGGCCCCGGCCACGTGCCGATGCACAAGATCAAGGAGAACGTCGAGCTGGAGGAACAGCTCACCGGCGAGGCACCGTTCTACACCCTCGGTCCACTCGCGACGGACATCGCGCCGGCGTACGACCACATCACCTCCGCCATCGGCGCGGCACAGATCGGCTGGTACGGCACGGCGATGCTCTGCTACGTCACGCCGAAGGAGCACCTCGGCCTGCCCAACCGCGACGACGTGAAGACCGGCGTGATCACCTACAAGATCGCCGCGCACTCCGCCGACCTCGCCAAGGGCCACCCCCACGCGCACGAGTGGGACGACGAGCTGTCCAAGGCCCGCTTCGAGTTCCGCTGGAACGACCAGTTCAATCTGGCGCTCGACCCCGACACCGCGCGCTCGTACCACGACGAGACGCTGCCCGCGGAGCCGGCGAAGACCGCGCACTTCTGCTCGATGTGCGGCCCGAAGTTCTGCTCGATGCGGATCACCCACGACGTGCGCAAGTACGCCGAGGAACACGGGCTGTCCACTGTGGAGGCCATCGAGGCCGGCATGGCGGAGAAGTCGGCCGAGTTCGGCGAGCAGGGCAACAAGGTCTACCTCCCGGTCGTCGGGCAGTAGCTCCACCAGCAATCAGAGGCAGTAGTCATGACCGAAACCCCCCGCACCGCCCTCACCATCGCCGGATCCGACTCCGGCGGTGGTGCGGGCGTGCAGGCCGACCTGCGCACGTTCTTCGCCCACGGCGTCCACGGGCTCGTCGCGCTCACGGCCGTCACGGTGCAGAACTCGCTCGGCGTGCAGGGCTTCACCGAGATCCCGGCCGACGTCGTCACGGCGCAGATCAAGGCCGTGGCCGGCGACATGGGCGTGAACGCGGCGAAGACCGGCATGCTCGCCACGGCCGACATCATCCAGGCCGTGGCGAAAACGCTTGACGAGGTCCACATCGGACGCGACACGGACACCCCGTTCGTCGTCGACCCGGTGGCCGCGTCGATGACCGGTCACGCGCTCCTGCGTGAGGAGGCGCTGGAGGCCATCCGCACGGAGCTCTTCCCGCGCGCCACGCTGATCACGCCGAACCTCGACGAGGTGAGGCTGCTCACCGGCATCACGGTCACCGGCGCGCAAACCCAGCGCGCGGCGGCGGACGCGTTGCTGGAGTTCGGATCCCGGTGGGTGCTGGTGAAGGGCGGGCACCTGTACGAGGCCGAGGACTGCGTGGACCTGCTCACCGACGGCACGGACGTGCTGGAGCTCAGCGGCGTGCGCATCGACACCGACAACACCCACGGCGGCGGCGACACGATGGCCTCGGCCATCACGTCGTCGCTCGCCAAGGGCGCCGACGTGCCGACGGCCGTGACCGAGGCGAAGCAGTTCATCGCACGCTGCGTCGCCGAGGCCTACCCGCTCGGCGCCGGGGTGGGGCCGGTGTCCCCGTTCTGGCGGCTGGCCGACTGAGCGGCCACACTGGACCCGTGACCGACGACGCCGCCGCCCGCGCTTTGTGGGCCCAAATGCCTTTGGACCTGCAGTTCGAGGTCGACCAGCTGGTCTCGGCCAACAAACCGGCCGCGGCCCTGAAGGTGATCCGGAAATGGGGCCTGGACCCCAAACCGGGCATCGCCGAGAGCAGGGCCGTGACCGACTACCGGAAAAGCGTGCTGAAGCCACCGCCGCGCTTCTCCTGAGTCCGAACTGGACGTTCCGTGCGGTACGGGAGGAAAACCCCCGGACCGCACGGAATCAGTTCACAGGGCCGAGTGAGCGCGTGTCGTAGGTGCTGCGCGCGTCGCGGATCCGGTCGAAGTTCGACTGCGACCACGTGCTCAGCGCCACCAGGTGGGCGCTGACCTCGGCGCCCATCGGCGTGAGCGCGTACTCCACCGTCGGCGGCGTGGTCGGGAAAACCTTGCGGCTGACGAAACCGTCGCGTTCGAGGTTTCGCAGGTTCTGCGTGAGCATCTTCTGGCTGATGCCGCCGACGGCGCGGCGCAGCTCGCCGAAGCGGTGCGGCCCCTGCTCAAGTACGCCGAGCACGAGCGCGGTCCACTTGTTCGCGAGCAGGTCGAGCACATCGCGGCAAGGGCAGCTCTTCAGGTAGACGTCCCAGGATCCGTGCTGGTCACAGGTGGTTTCCATCAGGTACCTACTTTACCGGAAAGTGCCTTCTGGCGAAAAGTGACCACCTCACCCAGCATAGGGGGCAACCAACCGGAAGGAGAGACCCGAAATGCGCGTGGTGACCCAGCGGGAGTTCGGCGGCCCGGAGGTGCTGCGGGTGACCGAGACCGACCGCCCGGCGCCGGGCCCGACCGAGGTGCTGGTGCGCGTGCACGCCGCCGGCATCAACCCCGTCGACTGGAAGTCGCGGGCGCACCCGGTGTTCCTGGGCGAGCCCCCGTACACGCTGGGCTGGGACGTGTCCGGCGTCGTCGAAGAGGTGGGTTTCGGGGCCACCGGCGTGAAACAGGGCGACGAGGTGCTCGGCATGCCGTGGTTCCCGCGCGAGGCCGCGGCCTACGCGGAGTACGTGACGGCGCCGTCGCGCCAGTTCGTGCGCAAGCCGGCCGGGCTGTCGCACGCGGAGGCGGCCGGGTTGCCCCTGGCGGGGCTCACGGCATGGCAGGCGCTGGTGGGCGTGGCGGAAGTCCGGAGTGGACAGCGGGTGCTCGTCGACGCGGCGGCCGGCGGCGTGGGCCACCTCGCCGTGCAGATCGCCAAGGCGCGTGGTGCGTACGTGCTCGGCACGGCCAGCGCGGCGAAACACGATTTCCTGCGGTCGCTGGGTGTGGACGAGCCGATCGACTACCGGGACGAGAACGCGACGCCGGCGGATCTCGACGTCGTGCTCGGGCTCGTCGGCGAGGACAGCGATCTGCGCTGGCTGCCGGCGCTGAAGGAGAACGGCCTGCTCATCAGTGTCCCCAGCGGAGTCGGCGAGAGGGCTCAGGAGAAGGCGGCCCAGCGGGGCGTGCGGACGGCGCCGATCCTCGTGGAGCCGGACCGCGTCGGGCTGCTCGGGCTGGTGGAGCTCGTCGAGGCCGGGAAGCTGAAGGTGCACGTGGACCAGACGTTCCCGCTCGAAGACGCGGCGAAGGCCCACGAGGTGGGCGAAGGCGGCCGGGTCACCGGGAAACTGGTGCTCACCGTCTGATGTGGACGCACAATGGCCCCTCGCCTGGCGAGGGGCCATTGTGGACTGTCCAGGTGGAACTCAGCCGCGGGTGTCGACCTGCGGCAGCACCGTGGTCAGACCCGTCCAGTCGGACGTCACCACGGAGGCGTGCTGCGCCGCCAGCTCGGCCACGCGCTGGTTGGCCTGGTCGACGGTCGGGTTGTGGTCGTCGATGGCCGGGGCGACGTTCTGGCCGTCGGTCATCACCACGTAGTAGTGGTTGTCGTCGTACCAGCCCGGGCCGGTCTGCGTGACCCACGCGTTGGCGTCGCCGTCGAAGACCACGAACCACGGCTTGAGGTTGGCCGCGTACTTGTCACGCGGGTCGCCGCCGACGGCGCCGTGGACGGTCGGGAAGATCTGGACGTCACCGAGCTTGCCCGCGTTCTTCTGCGCCAGCAGGTAGTTCGCGTACTCGACGTCGGTGTGCAGCGTGTCGGTGGGGTTCTGCTCCTCCACCGTGCCCGGGATGATCTCGGTCATCACCTTGCCGTGCAAGGCGTCCACGGTGGGCCAGTTGTCGGCCTTGGCCGCGTCGTCGAGCGTGGCGTAGCTGCCGAGGAGGTCGGCCGGCTTGAAGACGGCGCCGCCGAGGTGGGCGCGGAAGGCCGCGTCGAGCTCGTCCGGGCCCATGCCGGTGTTGTCCGAGAAGCCGGTCTTCATCTCGAGCTTCAGCGTGAGCGGCGTGTGGTCCGGGTGGGCCGCGAGCCAGATGCGGATGTCGTCGAGGCAGTACTCGAGGTTCTTGTTCGTGCCGCCCTTGTACAGGTCGGCGGTCGTCGACGCGGCGACGCAGTTGTTGCTGTTGCCCAACGGGTTCGAGTGGCTGACCTTCCACTCGTGCGTGATGAAGTCCGGCCACACGTCGAGCTCGATCAGCGACGAGCCGTTGTCCAGCGCCTGCGCGAGGAACGGGTACGCGGCCGGGTCGTAGGTGTTGTGCACGCCGACCGTGGTCACGTGCGAGAGTTTCGGACTGTCCGCGTTCGCCACGGCTGCCCCGGACAACGAGGCGGCGACGAGCGCGCCGACCGTCACGACCACTGAAGCGAGTTTCATCCTGACCCCTTCACCCACCGATAGTGCGATGGCACTCACACTGTGCCACCGTGATGGACTGTGGATGAAGGACAGCTGACCAAATGGACTAGACCAGAAGTCGGAAAGTGCCCATGACTGAAAACCCGAGCCCGCCGTCGGCCTTGACCATCGCCGGTTCCGACTCCGGTGGCGCAGCCGGACTCCAGGCCGATTTGCGGACATTCCTCACTTGCGGGGTGCACGGGCTCGTCGCCGTGACGGCCGTGACGGTGCAGAACACGTTGGGAGTCCACGATCGCGCGGACATCCCGCCGCACGTCGTCGCCGGCCAGATCGAGGCCGTCGCGTCGGACATGGGTGTGGGCGCGGCGAAAACGGGCATGCTCGCGTCGGCGCAGATCATCCACGCGGTGGCGACGGCTTGTGACAACGCGGGCATCGGGCGGGACCACGACGTGCCGTTCGTGGTCGACCCGGTGGCCGCCTCGATGACCGGCCACCCGCTCTTCGACGCCGACGGCCTGTCCGCGCTGCGCGAGGAACTGCTGCCGCGCGCGACCGTGCTGACGCCGAACCTCGACGAGGTGCGCCTGCTGACCGGGTTGACCGTGACCGACCGCGAGGGCATGCACACCGCGGCGGTCGCGCTGCACCGCCTGGGCCCGAAGTACGTGCTCGTGAAGAGCGGCCACCTCGTGTCCGACCCGGAGTGCGTCGATCTTCTCTTCGACGGCGCCACGTTCGTCGAGCTGCCCGGCCCGCGCTTCAACACCCCGCACACCCACGGCGCGGGCGACACCATGGCTTCGGCCCTGACGGCCGGGCTGGCCAAGGGGATGTCGGTCGTGGAGGCCGCCCGGTACGGCAAGTGGTTCGTGTCGCACGCGGTCGAGCACTCGTACCCGATGGGCGCGAAGGTGGGACCGGTGTCGGCGTTCTGGCGGCTGGCGCCGGAGGATCGCTAGCCGGCGCCCGCAGCGGCAGGCCGGTCGAGCTGTGTCCGGAAGGGCGCCTCCGACGGCAGCTAGCTGTCGTCGGAGATCAGGGCCTCCAGGGCCGGCAGCGCGACCGTGAGGGCTTCGCGGTATTCGGGGCTCAGCTTGTCGAGGCGGCGGTTGAGCTCCTGCACGCGGGTGGACCGCACGCCGGACACGAGGCGCTCGCCCTCTTCCGTCGCGCGGGCGAGCCAGGCGCGGCGGTCGACGGGGTCGGACTCGCGCGTGACGTAGCCCGCCTCGACGAGGGTGGCGATTATGCGCGACATCGTGGCCGCCGCGACGCCCTCCTTCGCGGCGAGGTCGCCGAGGCGCAGCTGACCGAAGTGGACGAGCGTGGCGAGAGCTGAGATCGCGCCGTGGCCGGGCCCGGGGACCCCCGCCTGCCGCAACGAGCGCGACAGCCGTCCCACGGCCAGGTACAACCTGCCCGAGACGTCCTGGACCGAGGATAGAGTCACGGCTGGCTCCTCCTGCCGCTGTTGCCCGCCGCCTTTGCGCCGGAAGGGTGTCGTCCACCATAAGGCCTGCCGGTGCACGTTCGGCGTTAAGCGCGGACGAAATCACCGACCGGCGCGCCCAATGCGGCCCACTTGCACCAGGCGGCTTACCCGCCTTTACCCCGGGAGGGCGAAACCAGCGGTCAGCGGGGCGGGCTCGTCGCGTGAGCCCAGAACCGCTGCGGCACCCGGCCCGCGTCGCGCGCCAGGCGGCCCGCCTCGACGCCCGCGCGCATGGCCGCGGCCATGCGTTCCGGGTCCTTCGCGCGGGTGACCGCGGTGGACAGCAGCACCGCGTCGCAGCCGAGTTCCATGGCGAGGCAGGCGTCGGAAGCGGTGCCGATGCCCGCGTCGAGGATGACGGGGACCATGGCGCGCGCGACGATCAGCTCGATGTTGTGCGGGTTGCGAATGCCGAGGCCCGTGCCGATGGGGGCGCCCAGCGGCATCACGGCGGCGCAACCCGCTTCCTCGAGCCGCAGGGCGAGCACGGGGTCGTCGTTGGTGTACGCGAGCACGGTGAAGCCGTCGGCCGCCAGTTGCTCCGCGGCGTCCAGGGTTTCGAACGGGTCGGGCAGCAGGGTGCGGTCGTCGGCGTGGACCTCGAGCTTGATCAGGTCCGTGTCGAGCGCCTCGCGGGCCAGCTGGGCGGTGAGCACGGCCTCCGCGGCGGTGCGGCAGCCGGCGGTGTTGGGCAGCAGCTTGATCCCGAGGCGCCGCACGAGACCGAGCACGCCGGTGCCGCCGTCGGCGTCGGCCTTGCGCATGGCGACGGTCGTCAGCTCGGTGCCCGACGCGACCAGCGCGCGTTCCAGCACCGACAGGTTCCCGGCACCACCGGTCCCGATGATCAGCCTCGACGACAGCTTGTGTTCGCCGATGACCAGCGCGTCGTCCATCGTCAGCCTCCCTGCACCGCGGTCAGCACGTCGATGTTCGCGCCCTTCGGCACCACCGACGCCTCCCACGCGCCCCGGCGCACGACCTCGCCGTTCACCGCGACGGCCACGCCCTGGCGGGTCACGTCGAGCGCGTCGAGCACCTCGGACACGGTGGCGCCGTCGGGGAACTCGCGCCAGCTCCCGTTGACCTTGATCTCCATCAGACTCGCTCCTTCTCCAGCAAACGGGCGGGCGCGGCCGCCCCGATCTCGTCCGGCGGCGCCTCGCCGGCCAGCCAGGCGACCACGGCGTCGGCGGTCACGGGGGCCATCAGCAGGCCGTTGCGGTGGTGGCCCGTCGCCGCGTACACGCCTTCGCCGAGCTCCCCGATGTACGGCAGCGCGTCGCGGCTCCCCGCGCGCAGCCCGGCGGCGATCTCGACGAGCTCGTACTCCGTGATGCCCGGCAGGATCCGTTCGGCGCCTTCGAGCAGCTCCCGCACGCCACGCGCGGTCACGGCCTCGTCGAAGCCCGCTTCGTACTGCGTCGCGCCCAGCACCAGCTCGCCGTCGGCGCGCGGCACGAGGTAGATCGGCCGGCCCTCGACCATCGCGCGCACCGTGTACGGCGGAGGCGGCAGACAGCCTCGGCGCGGCCGCAGCCGCAGGATCTCGCCCTTGAGCGGCCGCACGGCGTCGGCCAGCAGCGGGTGCAACGCGCCCGTCCACGCGCCGGCGGCCAGCACAGTGCGAGTGTCCGGACCGGTCACGTCGTCGAGCGAAGCAATCCGTGAGGTGGAGAACTCGACCCCGCGCTTCGAGCACGCCGCCAGCAGCGCCGTCAGCAGCTTCCGGTTGTCGACGGCCAGGTCACCCGGCACGTGGAGCCCGCTGCGCACCGCACCCAGGCCCGGCGCGAGCCGCCGCGCCGCCCGCCCGGTGAGCCGCTCGACGTCGCGACCCAGCGACGTCAGGTACTCGGCGAGGATGTCGAGGTGCCCGGCGTCGGCGCTGTCGAACGCGACCACGATCGTCCCGTGTTCGGCCAGCCCCGGGTCCGTGCCCTCCGCGGCGAGGTCACGCGCGAACGCCGGCCAGCGCCGCAGCGACTCCTCGCCCAGACTGAGCACGTGCTCCTCACCCGGCCACGCCTCCGTGACGGGCGCCAGCATGCCGCCGGCCACCCAGGACGCGCCGCGCGCGGGTGCCGGATCGACCACCGTGACGCGGTGGCCGCGAGCCGCCGCGCGCCAAGCCGCGGACAGGCCGATGACACCGCCGCCGACGACGGTGAGGTTCTCGCTCATGGGAATCACGCTCCCTGCGCCGGCATGACCCGGATCAGGTTCCACGGTCGGAGCGGCAGCTCCCTCTCAGCCCGTGCCTCGGGCTCCCGTGCGGACCACCCCACTCTAGTGCGCGGGTAACGTCCCCGCCATGCCCGCCCTGACCGGATCACAGATCCGCACCCGCCTGGCCGATTCGCGGCTGTACCTGTGCACCGGCGCCCGCTCGTCGCGCGGCGACCTCGCCGAGTTCGTCGACGCGGCGCTGGCCGGCGGCGTCGACATCGTGCAGTTGCGCGACAAGACGAACGGCGCCCCGCTCGAGGCCGCGCAGGAGATCGCGGCACTCGAGGTGCTCGCCGAAGCGTGCGCGCGCCACGGTGCGCTGCTGTCGGTGAACGACCGCGCCGACGTCGCCCTCGCCGTGGGCGCCGACGTGCTGCACCTGGGCCAGGACGACATCCCCGTGCCGCTCGCGCGCCGCATCCTGGGCGACGACGTGGTGATCGGCCGTTCCACGCACTCGCCTCAGCAGGCTACGGCGGCGGCCGCCGAGGACGGCGTGGACTACTTCTGCACCGGCCCGTGCTGGCCGACGCCGACCAAGCCCGGCCGGTACGCGCCGGGCCTGGACCTCGTCCGGGCCACAGCCGAAACCGGTACCGACCGGCCGTGGTTCGCGATCGGCGGCATCGACACCGAACGGCTGCCGGAGGTGCTCGCCGCCGGCGCGACGCGGATCGTCGTGGTCCGCGCCATCACCGACGCCGAGGACCCGAAGGCGGCCGCGCAGGCGCTGAAGTCCCGGCTCGCTTAGGGGGTCGGGGTCGCCGAACCCGCCTTCGTCTGCGGCGCGCTCGGCGTGGTCGACGCCGCCCCACCCGTGCTCGACGGCGGCGGAGCGCTGTCCGAGCTGCTCGAAGACGTCGGGCTTTCGCTCGTCGACGTGCTCGACGACGAGGACGACGGCGGCGGGGTGTTCGACTCGGTCTCGCTGGGCGGCGGGCTGTTCTGCGACGTGGCAGGCGGGTTGTCATCCTGCTTCTGTTGCTGGCTCGTGCCCGGGTTCCCATGGGTGAAGACGCCGGATCCCACCTTGCCGTGCAAGGCCAGCTCCGCCCCCACCGCCACGGCGATCGCGATAGCCGTCGCGACCACACTCGTCCCGATGATGATCGGCCAGCGCAGCTTCCTCAGCTTGTCACCGAAGGATTCCTCCGGCTCCGGCTGCTGCGGCCCGGTGAGTTTCGAGATCCGCACCGTCGGCATCTCCGACGGGTCGAGCGGCAGCAGCACGGTGGGCATCTGCGCCGGATCGTCGACCGGCGACAGCCCGGACTTGCTCCCCTTGCGCTGCCCGGCGGTCACGAGCGCCGCGCGCGCCTTCAGCGCGGCCTCGCGCGTGCGCTGCAGCGAACGCAGGTACAGCTCGGCGCCGACCGTGGTGATCACGCTCGCCACCCCGGCCCCCACCACGGTGCCCGCCACGCCCAGCGTCGAGCCCAGCAACGCGGCCGTGACGGCGGCCAGTGCCGTCGCCACCACCTGCGCTGGGCGGAAACTCTTCTTCTCGCCCTGCTCCGACGTCTTTTCCTGCTGCTGACTCATGATCCCGATCTACTAGTGCCCGGCCACTTCCCCTGCGGTGTTCAACGAGTAAGGCGCGCGAGGAACTCCCCGCGTTGCCCATCCGTGAGCGAGGACACGTTGACCGTCCACAATGGATGGACTATGGCTCACATTTTCCTGACATACTCACCACATGCGATTGGTGACGATCTCCGATATCGAGGCCGCGGCAAAGCGGGTAGCCGACCACGCCGTGCGCACGCCGCTGCTGCGCCAGCACTGGGCCGAAGGCGAACTGTGGCTCAAACCCGAGAGCCTGCAACAGATCGGGGCGTTCAAGATCCGCGGCGCGTACAACGCGATCGCCTCACTCGACGACGCTGAGCGCGCACGTGGCGTGGTCGCGTATTCCAGCGGGAACCACGCCCAGGCCGTCGCCTACTCCGCCAACGCCTTCGGCATTCCCGCCGTGATCGTGGTGCCGGACGTGGCACCGCGCTTGAAGGTCCAGGCTACGCGCGGCTGGGGCGCGGAGGTGATAGAGGTGCCGATCGCCGAGCAGGAACCGGTCGCGGCCGCGCTGGCGAAGGAGCGCGGGCTCACCTACATCCCGCCGTTCGACCACCCCGACGTGATCGCGGGCCAGGGCACCGCGGGCCTGGAAATCGCCACCGACCTGCCGGACGTCGACACGGTGCTCGTGCCGGTGAGCGGCGGCGGGCTCGCTTCCGGCGTCGGCACGGCGATCAAGGCGCTGTGCCCCGGCGCGAAGGTCATCGCCGTCGAGCCCGAGCTGGCCGGCGACACCGCCGAGAGCCTGCGCGCCGGCCGCCGCGTCGAGTGGCCGATGGACCGGCGCGCCCGCACGATCGCCGACGGCCTGCGCGCCCAGCCGTCCGACCTGACCTTCGCGCACTTGCAGAGCGTGCTCGACGGCATCGTCACCGTGACCGAGGGCGAGATCCGCGACGCCACGCGCGTGCTGGCCCGCCGGGCGCGGATCGTGGCCGAGCCCAGCGGCGCGACGGCCACCGCCGCGTACCTGCACCACGCCGGCGAGCTGCCGGGCGGCAAGACGGTGTCGGTGATCTCCGGCGGCAATGTCGACCCGGCGCTGCTGGCCGAGCTGCTTGCCTAGGGGTCAGTCGCGCGGCGGGCCCGGGCGGACGTGGGTCGGCGGTCCCTCCACTCCGCAGTGGAAGCACTCGCCGGGGTGGGGTGACTCGTCGTCCACGGTCCGCTTGGGCGCCGCGGCGCCGTCGGGAACGCCGGCAGGGGCGCCGGAGTCGTCCGGAGAACCGAGCACGCCGTTGTGAATCCCCAACGCGATGAGGCCTCCGGCGATCGCCAGGACGGCGCAGATGAGCAGTGCCATGCGCCAGCCGGCCGTCAACGCGACGGGGTCGCGGTAGGCCGAACCGGTGAGTCCGGCGGCCGCGGGGAGCACCGCGACCGCAAGAAGACCACCCGTTCGGGCGATCGCGTTGTTCACACCGGACGCGACACCGGCGAAGCGGTCGGGGGCCGCGGCGAGCACCGTCGCGGTCACCGGCGCCACCGTGCACGCGAGTCCGAGGCCGAAAACGACCACCGCGGGGAAGACCGAACCGAGGTAGGAGAACCCCGGTCCGACGCGGATCAGCAGCAGCATGCCGATGCCGATCACGATGGGTCCGACCACCAGCTGCAGCCGCGGCCCGATGCGCTGGGCCAGCGCGCCCGAGCGGCCCGAGAGCAGCAGCATGATGATCGTGATCGGCAACCCGGCCAGGCCGGCGAGCGTCGGCGGGTAGTTCAGGGAAACCTGCAACTGCAGGACCAGCAGCATCATCACGGCGCCGAGGGCGGCGTAGACCACGAACGTGAGCGCGTTGGAGAGCGTGAACGTCCGGTCGCGGAACAGGCTGGGCGGCACGAGCGGTTCACGGGAGTGGTGCTGCAGCCAGAGGAACACGCCCATCCCGGCGATACCGGCGACCAGGGCGACCAGCACGATCGGGTCGCCGATGCCGCGGCCGGGCGCTTCGACCAGCGCTCCGGTGATGCCCGCGAGCCCGATCGCGCCCGTCGCGGCGGCTGTGAAGTCCGGGTGGCCGGTGGCCGTCTCGTCGCGCGACTCGGGCACGAACTTCAGCGCCATCAGCACCACGACGATGGCCAGCGGCAGGTTGATCAGGAACGCGAGCCGCCAGGACCAGACCTGCACCAGCACGCCGCCGATCAGTGGTCCGACCGCGGCGGCCAGACCACCCAGCCCGGACCACGCGCCGATCGCGCGCGCCCGGTCGTTGTGCGCGAACGACGACTGCAGGATCGCCAGCGAGCCCGGCGTCAGCAGCGCGCCGCCGATGCCCTGGATGATCCGGAAGACCACCAGCTCCGTGGTCGAGGTGGCGATCGAGCACAGCCCCGACGCGACGCCGAACCAGACCACGCCGATCAGGTACACGCGGCGCCGGCCGTAGCGGTCGCCGAGCGAGCCGGCCACGAGGATCAGCGCGGCGAGCGCCAGCATGTAGCCGTCGAGGATCCACTGCAGGCCGGCGACGGTGGCGCCGAGCTCCTCGCCGATCCGGGGCAGCGCGACATTGACGATCGTCCCGTCGAGCATGGCCATGCTCGAGCCGAGGATCGTCGTCCACAGCACCCCGCGCGCCAGCGGGGTGCCCCAGCGGATCCCGCTGCCGGTCGTCGTCACGGTGCGATCACCACGCACGCTCGAAAGTCATGCGCACACGGTGTCGCGACGCCGGTCCGGGCGCAACCACCCACGCCCGGCCCGGCGAGTGCTCGTGGGCCCACCGGCCCGGCTCACGGCAGCAGCGTCGTGACGAACTTGTAGCGGTCGCCGCGGTACACCGAGCGCGCGAACTCCACCGGCTTGCCGTCGGTGGCGAACGAGTGCCGCGTCAGCATCATCACGGGCATGCCGACGTCCGCGCCGAGCATCTCGGCTTCCTGCGGGCCGGCGAGCGACGTCTCGATCGTCTCCTCGGCGCGCTCCAGCTCCACGCCGTAGTGCTCACGGAGCACCGCGTAGAGCGACCCGCCGGCCGAAATGTGCTTGCGCAGCCCGCGGAAGCGCCCGAGCGGCAGGTGCGTCGTCTCCAGCGCCATGGGCTGGGAATCGGCCAGCCGCAGACGGCGAAGGCGAAGAATTTTCGCACCCTGGCGGATCGCGAGCAGTTTCGCGAGTTCGCCCTCCACGGGCAATTCCTCGAGTTCGAGCAGTTTCGACGACGGCTTCAGGCCTTGCTTGCGCATGTCCTCCGTGTACGAGGACAGCTGCAGCCGCTGCGCGAGCTTCGGCTCGGCCGCGAACGTGCCCTTGCCTTGAACGCGATGCAAGCGGCCCTCGGCCGTCAGGTCCGCCAGCGCCTGCCGCACGGTGGTGCGCGACACGGTGAACTCGCCCGCCAGCGCCCGTTCCGTCGGGATCGGCGAGCCCGGCGGCAGAGCGTCGAGCAGATCCAGCAGGTGCTGTTTCAGCGCCCAGTACTTGGGTTCGCGCTGTCCGCGCACACCCGCCGTGGTCCCCGCCTCACTCGCGGGGGATGTCTCCAACATGACCGGCTCCCTCAGCTTTCCCTCACTATCGCGCCACTTCCCCGTCAAGAAACGTACCCTTCACCACAAACGCTCCGCCCGGCTAGCATTGGTCTAGACCTGACCGCACGCCGCTCAGCACACCCGGGACCGCGGTCCCGGCGGAGAGGAAAGTGATGACCCAACAACATCCCGGCGAGCACATGGCCGCGGAAATCTCGGAGCAGCCTGCCGTACTGGCCGGGCTCGTCGAGCGGCAGGGGGAAATAGCCGAAGTAGCTGAAAAGATTTCACAAAAGCCGCCCCGTTTCGCCTTGCTCGCCGCCCGCGGTTCGAGTGACCACGCCGCGTTGTACGCCAAGTACCTGATCGAGGTCCTCCTGGGTCTTCCCGCGGGTCTCGTGTCACCGTCCACCGCGACGCTCTACGGCGCGCGGCCGGACCTGAAGGACGTGCTCTTCGTCACCGTGAGCCAGAGTGGCGGCTCGCCCGACCTCATCGAGGTCACCGAAGCAGCCCGGCGCCAGGGCGCCCTCACGGTGTCGGTCACGAACACGCCGGACTCGCCGCTGCGCGCGGCGGCCGAGCTGGGCGTGGACATCGGCGCCGGCCTGGAGAAGGCGGTGGCCGCGACCAAGACGTACTCCGCGACGCTGCTCGCGCTGTACCTGTTCGTCGACGCCGTGCGCGGCGGCAAGGCGGCCGACGCGCAGAAGCTCGGCGACCTCGCCCAGCAGACGCTCGACGGCGCGACCGAAGGCGTGCAGCGCGCGGTGGACCGCTACCGCTTCGTCGACCGCGTGCTGACCACCGGCCGCGGCTACTCCTACGCGACGGCGCTCGAAGGTTCGCTGAAGCTGGCGGAGACGAGCTACCTCGCCGCCCGCGCGTACAGCGGCGCGGACCTGCTCCACGGCCCGGTCGCGGCGGTCGACGGCGAGACGGCCGTGCTCGCCGTGACCAGCGCGGGCCACGGTGGCGCGGCGATGGGCGAGGTGCTCGAGGCCGTCGGCAAGCGCGGCGCCGACGTGCTCGCGGTCGGGTCCGCGTCGGCCGACGTGCCGGCGGCGCTGCGGATCCCCGTGGCCCCGACGGCCGAGGAGCTCGCGCCGATCCTGGAGATCCTGCCGATCCAGCGCATCGCGCTCGGGCTTTCGCTCGCGCGCGGCGGCGACCCGGACAGCCCGCGTGGGCTGCTGAAGGTGACCAAGACCCGGTGAGTCTCGTCGTGGGCGTGGACGCCGGTGGCACGTCGACGCGAGCGATCGCGGTCGACGCCACCGGCGCCGTGCTCGGCTCGGCGACGGCCGGCGGCGCCAACCCCAACTCGCACCCGCCGGCGGAGGCGGCCGCGCGCATCGCCTCGGCGATCGAGCGGGCGCTGGGCGGGCGCACCGACGTGCGCGCCGCCGTGGTCGGGCTGGCCGGGGTGAGCAAGCTGTCCGACCCCACCGTCGCGGCCGTGTTCGCCGAGGCGTGGCAACGGATCGGTTTGGACGGTGCGGTTCGGACGGTGGCCGACGCCGAGGTCGCGTACGCGTCGGCGACGTCGGCCCCCGACGGCACCGTGCTCGTGGCGGGCACCGGCTCGATCGCCGGGCGCATCCGCGACCGGCGGATGACCGCCACCGCGGGTGGCTACGGCTGGCTGCTCGGCGACGAGGGGTCGGCGTTCTGGCTCGGGCGTGAGGCGGTGCGATCCACTTTGGAGGCGCTCGGCCGCGGGCCGGCGCTCACCGGGCTGCCGGCCGCCGTGCTCGCCGAGGCCTTCGGACCGTCTCCTGTGGACTCCCGCGACGACGGGGCCATTTCAGACAATCCCGATTTCCCCAATTCGCTTGTCACGGAAGCGAATCGGTTGGCCACCGCGCGTGCGCTCATCACGAAGGTCAACGCCGAAGCGCCGATCCGGCTCGCCCGGTTCGCGCCCCTCGTGAGTGCCGCGGCGGCCGCCGGAGAGTCCTCCGCGACGGAAATCGTGGCCCGGGCAGCCGATCTTCTGGTCGCCACGGCCCTCGCCACGCGCGACCCGGGCGAGAAAACTCCCGTGGTGCTCGTGGGCAGCGTCCTCACGGGAACGGGACCGGTGGGACCGCTCGTGCGGGCCGGGCTGGCCGGGCTCGACGTGCTGACCAGCTCCGACGGAGTGCTCGGCGCCGCGTGGCTGGCCGCCGTGGACGCCTGGGGAGAGACGGCGGCGCGGCCTTCGGCAAGGTGAATACGACCAAAACCTGGTTCGAAGTGTTCAAACCGTCGACTCAACCCCTCCGGGCCGGGTACCGTAGGCATCGGCCCCCGGACCCTCCCCCCTCGCCGGGGGCCGCCTTATGTCCTGGGTCCGTCTTCCGAACCCGGTTCCGGCGCGAGCCGCAGGCCCGGGTGCCCGGCCGGCAGCGCCTTGTACAGCACCCAGCCGCTCACCGCCACGGTCGCCGCGACCAGTGGCCACGAGAGCGCGGTGCGCGCGATGCCGAGGGCGACCACGTGCTCGCCCCACCACAGCAGGCCGTAGACCACCACGCGGATCAGGTACTGCAGCACCCACACCCAGCTCGCCCACGAGTACGCGCGCAGCAACGCGGGGTCACGGCGCCAGCGCGTCTTCTGTCCGATCAGGAGCCCGACGATCACGCCCAGCAGCGGCCACCGCACGACGATGCTGGCGGCGAAGAGCAGGGCGCTCGCCGCGTTGGAGAGCAGCTGCAGCAGGAAGAAGTCCTCCGCACGGCCGGTGTGCAACGCGATGAGCGCGGCGATCACGACGGCCGCGAGACTCACGACGACGGCACGCGCCTTGTCGCCGCGGATCAGCCGGTAGGCGCCGAGCACCACGGCCACCCCGATGGCGACGATCGCACCCCACGAGATCGACTGCCCGGTGGCCAGCCAGCCCACCACGAAAGCGACCGGCGGAATGCTGGCGTCGATCGCCCCTCGGCGGCCGCCGAGGATCTGCGCGAGCGACTCGCGCGAAGGCGTCGTCTCGTCCGTCACATCCCCAGCCTGCCGGATACCGGGGTAGCAGGCCCGAAGCGGGAGACCTTCGCCACACAGCGTGTCCGATCAGTGCTCGACTGAGCGGTTCGTCACCCCGGATCGAGGTGAAAATCCCGTAATACAGGCGCGCGAGGATCCGACAAGATAAGAGACTGTGACTTCCGGCTGAACCAGGGGTGGCGGCCGGGAAGGATACGGGGACGTCCGATTGTTAGTTGTGGTGTACAACTTAACGCGGGGCAGGCGCGGCTAGACCGGGAAGGGGATCCCAGCGTGTACGGAATCGACAGTTACGTGGCGATCGGTGACAGCTTCACCGAAGGCCTCAACGACGAGCTGCCCGACGGCTCCTTCCGGGGCTGGGCCGACCGGCTCGCCGAGATGCTCGCCGCGGGGCGGCCCGACTTCCAGTACGCGAACCTGTCGCTGCGCGGCAAGATGCTCGACGAGATCATGGACGAGCAGCTGCCGATCGCGCTCGAGGTCAAGCCCGACCTGGTCACGCTGTGCGCGGGCGGCAACGACGTGATCGTGCCCGGCGCGGACGTCGACGCCATCGCGGCCCGGTTCGAGGCCGGCGTGGTGAAGCTGCGCGAGGCCGGCATCCCGGTCGTGATCTTCAACGGTCCCGACACCAAGGCGCTCTCGGTGATGAGCGTGCTGCGCGGCAAGATCGGCATCTACAACACCTATCTGTGGGCGATCGCGGCCCGCCACGGCGCGAAGATGGTCGACCTCTGGACCATGCAGCCGCTGCACGACCGGCGCGCCTGGAGCGACGACCGCCTGCACTTCACGCCCGACGCGCACCGCCGCATCGCGCTGCTGACCGCCGAGGTGCTCGGCGTGCCCGTGACCGAGGACTGGCGCGAGCCGTACGCGCCGACCGCGGAGCCGGCCACGTGGATCACCTCGCGCCGCTCGGACCTCAACTGGACCAAGACGCACCTGCTGCCGTGGATCCGCCGCCAGCTCAAGGGCGAGTCGATGGGTGACGGGCTGTCACCGAAGCGGCCGCGGCTCTCGCCGCTGGTGCAGGCCGAGGCCGCCGCACTGGAGCTCGACGTGCGGGACTTCCAGGACAACGCCACCGCGTCCTGACCAGGCTCAGGTTCGGGTCAGCGCCACCCGAATGGCGCGCCCGACCAGGTCGCCAACGGGCCGTGACCGGCCTATGGTCCCTTTATGTCCGGTGCTCGCGGTTGGCTCCGCCTGATCCCCGTCGCGGTGCTGGTCACGGCTGTGCTCGCCGGGGTGGTCACGTGGGTGCGGGCCGACGGGATCGAAGGCGACCTCACGGGACGATCACGCTCCGCGCTCGTCGCGGCCGGGATCCGGGGCGGCGACGTGTCGTTCTCGGGCCTGCAGGCGACGTTGTCGGGTTTCCCGGCGGACCAGGCCGGGCGTGCGCTGGGGATCGTGCAGGGTGTCGAAGGGGTCGAGTCCGCGGCGGTTTCCGGTGGTGCGGCGCCGAATCCGCCTTCCGTGACGTCCACGCCGCCTGCCACGACGAGCGCGCCGCCGAGCAGCAGTACGCCGCCGAGCACGACTTCGTCCGCGCCGCCGACCGATCGCGCCGGGGTGCAGAAGGAGCTGGACGCGCAGCTGGCGGACACGCCGATCGAGTTCAAACCGAACTCCGCGCAGCTCACGCCGGCGGGTACCCAGGCGGCGCGTGCCGTCGCGAAGCTGCTGAAGGACGCGCCCGACGACCTGCGCTACCGGATCACCGGGCACGTCGGCGAAGGTCCGGGCGGTCGGGCGTCGGCGGTCCGGCTTTCGCAGAGCCGGGCGCGCGCGGTGATGCGGCTGCTGACGGCCGGCGGAGTGCCGGCCAACCGGCTGCTGGTGCGGGGCACCGGAACGGCCGCGCCGGGCGAAGGTGGGGACCGGCGCGTCGAGATCACGGTCGAAGAGAGGTGATGGCGGATGCTCTGGCTCTTCGGGCAGATCTGGCTGTGGCTGCTCGTCGCGTTCCTGCTGGGGGCGCTGGTGATGTGGCTGATCATGCGGGCGGGGCGGCCGAAGCGTTCTCGTGAAGCCGATTCGATTCCGGCCGCGGGTTCGACGTCGGGCTCGTTGCCCGACGTCCCGGAGCCGAGCGACGCCGAGCGGACGCAGTACATCCCGGTGCCGAGCTACGACTACGACGAGCAACCCGAACGGGTCTACAACGACTACCCCGAGGTGGACCCGGACGAGCCGTACACCCCGGACGAGGCCCCCGGTCACCACATCGGGCGACTCCCGGACCCCGAACCGCACCTCTCGGGTGACCTGAACTGGCCGGCCGCCGAAGAGCCCGTGGACGCGTGGCCGCACGACGACGAGCCCCACGAGTCCGCGCCGCGCCGACCTGGGCGAGGTGGCTGACACCCACCTGGTAAGTTCGGCTACGCACTGTGAGCAGCGGTGTGCGCGGGAGCCGTGAGCCTCTCGTCGAGGTTCGCGAGGTCAGGAGGTCCGATGCCGCTCCCGCACTGGACGCCGCAGAACCTGCTGCCGCCGGGCCGTCACCAGGCCGATCTCGCCGACGTCTACGAGCGGCTCGTGTTCGACGCCCCGCACCAGAACGATCGCGAGATCCTGTTCAGTGCGCTCAACAGCTACCTCGGCGTCGCCCGCCGGGTGATCTCTTCGGGCCGCGCGTGGATCGGCGGCGCGTTCGTCACACGCACCGGCTACCCGCCGCGTGGCCTGGACGTGGTGCTGCTGCCCGACGAGTGGGGCGCGCTCAAGCGGCTCGACGACGAGGGGCGAACGGCGCTGTACGGCCTGCTCACGCTGCGCGGGGTGATCGTCGGGCAGCCCGCGATGTACCTCGAGCAGGTGCAGCCGGTGGGCGGGATGCTCGACGGGTTCCTGTGCCGTCCCGGCGACGAGGACGTGTGGGCGACCGTGTGGGCCGAAGGCGGCAAGGGGTTCCCGGAGATGGTCTGGTGAGGAACGAGTTCCGGCGCATCGCCGACGAGATCCCCGGCGGCACGTGGCTCGACGACCTCGCGCGCGCGTCGGCGATGGCGGCCAACGCGAAGTTCGAGCGCACGTCTCGCTCGCCGCTGCTGCACGTGTCGGTGATCGGCGAGACGCACATCGACGCGTACACGTTCTCCGACATCAGCCGCGCGCTTCAGGACGCGACGGCGAAGATCGGGCACATCATCCGCAACCCGTCCAACGAGGTCACCTTCGTCCAGCAGGCTGACCGCGACAAGGCGCCGCTGATCCAGAAGGGCCAGGCGGGCAACGCGATCTTCTTCGGCTTCCCCGAGCCGGCGCTCGACGACGCGCTGATCCACGACGGAATCGAGACGTTGTCCGAGCGCGCGGTCAAGGAGCTCTGCGATTTCCTGCCCGCCAACGGTTCCGACGACGGCGCGCTCGACGCGGTACTGCTGCAGCGCGACACCGTGCGCAACGCAGTGAGCGACATCGTCAACGCGGTGAGCAAGCACGCCGGCATCGGCATGGCGCTCACGCCGACTGCGGGCGAGCACGTGACGCGCAGCGTGACGACCGAGCAGGCGCGGATCCTGCGGGACAGCCTGCGCGAATCGCGCGAGGCCGTGGGCTACGAGACCGTGTCCGGCCGCCTCGACGGCGTCCGCACGCGGCGGCGGATCTTCTACCTGGAGCGCGAGTCCGGCGGCACGATCCAGGGCGCCGTCGCCGAGGACCTGCTCGACCAGATCAAGGAGAACCTCGACCGCCCGGTGACCGCCCGCCTGCGCGTGGTCCGGACGACGACCATCGACGGCCGCCGCGGCCGCCCGGTGCACGAACTGCTCGAGATCACGCCCGAAGTGAGCTTGTTCGACCACTGATTTCGCGCGCTTCGTTCATTCACGGCGCCGATAATGTGTATACGCGGCGCATGCGCAATTGGGTTTCTCTGCTCACGCGCTGACGTGCGGGATGGTAAATGACCGGTGCCTGTTCGGTGCGGTGAATAGATGACGTTTTCTGCTATGTAACGATTTCGCCTTCCACTGGTCGGCGTGGGTTAACGTCGTCGCACTTCGACCCGGAAGGCCCCCACGCATGACCTCCCCCGACCCGCGGCACCCGCCCGCTCCCGCGCGCCACGGCCGCTCTTCCGCGCCGCCTGGCACCGGTTCCGAAGGCGCCTCTCCGGGCCGTGATTCCGCGGATTCTTCGCGGCGGGTTGCGGATTTCGGTGCTGCTGCTTCTCGTGGTGGTGGATCCGGCGTTCACGGCGGTTCGGGGGACGGTGCGCGCCGTCGTGGATCTTCGGATTCCGGAATCCTCGGGGGTTCTCACGCCGCTGTGGGTCGCGGTGGACCTTCGGATTCCGGCGCTGCTGCTTCTCGCGGTGGCAGGCCCGGGGCGTCCGGTGAGGGTGCGCCCCGTCGTGGATCTTCGGACTCCGGCGCGTGGCGAGCCGAATCCGCCGTCTCAGCCCACCGCGGCGGCACCTCGGACTCCGGCTCGTGGCGCGTGATCCCGCCCGACCCCCGGATCGCCGCCGCGCCCGGCGGCGTCCTGCCCACTCCGCCGAACCGCACCCCGCCCAAGCCGAAGCCGAACGTCCTCGGCCTCGTCGGCCTGGTCCTCGGGCTGGCGGCCATCGCGGCGGCGTTCGTACCGGACTACGGCTTCGTCGCATGGCCGCTCGCCGGCGTCGGGCTGGTGCTGGGGATCGTCGGCACGGTCCAGTCCACACACGGCAAAACGGGCGGCCGGGGCCTCGCGGTGACGGCGGTGATCGTCGCGGTGATCGCGGCCCTGCTGTCGGCCACGGTGGTGCTGTTCCCGTCGGTCCTCGGCACCAGCACCGCCGGCGACCTCCACATCCCGCCCACCCCCGGCGACGAACACAACGTCGACTTCGTCGTCACCTCCGCCGGCGGCGCCACCGTCCGCTACGGCACCCTCAACGACCAGCGCACCGAGTCGGCCCCCGCCAGCACCGACCAGTGGCACGGCCACGGCTCCTTCAGCGGCGGCACCCCGATCCTCACCCTGACCGCCGACACCGCCAACGCGAGCGTCGTGAACCAGATCTCCTGCACGATCCTGGTGGACGGAAAGACCGTCGCCGACAGCAGCGGCTCGACGATCGCGTTGTGCACGGCGAATGTGGGGTGAGGTTGGGGGCTCGCGGTTTCGGTGGTGAGGCTTTCGTCGGCTTGGTGAGTTGGCGGGCTTTGCCGGGCTGAGGTCGGCTGGCTGGGCGGCGTTGTGATGCTTGGCCGCCGAGGCGAGCTTTGCCGACCGCCCGACGCGCGGCCCAGCAACGCTCCGCCGTGATGGCGGCTGGGGGTGGCGGTCGGAGCCCTGCGGGCTTTCGCCGACCCGGTCGCCCGGCTGCGCAGCGATGCTCCGCCAACCCGGCGGCTGGCGCGGCTGCCGGGCAAAGGCCGCTCAGCAGCCCACTGCAACCGGCTTTGGTGGCACCGCGCCAAGCTGTGCCGAACGCCGGTTGCCAGGCCAACACGACGAGACCGCGGGGTCCGAGACCATGGGCAACCTTTGCTGGGCCCCAGATCGACCGGCAGCGGGTTGCGGCGCTATGCCGGGCGGGATTTGGTCGAGGCAGCCACGTCGGCTGGTCTGTGCCAACAGCAGCCCGCCCGATGATCCCTCGAAGGTGCGCTCGTCGCCCCGGGGCCTGGCGGCCGGCCGGCCTACCCCCAAGTCGGCCGGCCAACCGCCACCGAGCCGCTCCTGGCGGCTCTTCCGGACCCGCCGCACGCGACTGCGGACCCGCGGCGCCGACTTCACAGCCTGCCCCTCCCCTAGGGCTCCGCCGACACCGCCTACGACCCTACGCGGCCCACACCCTCGGACGCTAAGAAACCACTAAGTATGCCCAGCCAGGGTATCCCCGACCTGCGCAAACCCGGGTGAACGCTGTGCAAGAAACCTCTTGCGCACCCCTCGCGGACCGATCTTCAACCGATCTCCACGCCCCCCGACCGCCAGCCCCACCGCCCGACAGGCGCCCGGCTCCCCGCCGCACCCCTGAGAGGGCACCCCTCCGGCCCCGGCAGACAGGCCCCCGCCCTCCCGAGGGGGGCGTCCCCGAGTCCATTCTATCGGCGGCTGCCGACAAAAACGCTGGCCAAGCCACCGAGGGGGCGAGTTGTCCACAACTCGGGGATGGGTGTGGACAACTTCGGTGAGAGGTGCGGGCGGTGAGGTGAAGTCGCGCTGTGGAGGTGGTGGATTCCCAGGTCATCGGCAGGTAGGTGGGTGATTGAGAGGTACGACCCAGTTGCCGGGTCTGGCTTGGTGGGTGCGGTATGGCTGGACCGTTCACCGACGGCTCGGCGTGATTTGTCGATCAGACATGAGGTGCCCCGTGAGAAGCGCAGGATCGACCGGGGAAAGAACGAGCCGACGGCCAAAGCGAAACCGGCACCTAGCAGCGAAACCGGACAAAGCCGGGCACTTCTGACCGGCGGTCGAAGCCAAGGACAAGGCCGACGTCCAATCGACCAGACCAGATAAGGCCAGTGAACGGGCGAACGGGCCAGTCAAGCCGGACTCGTCGGGCCGGCGAACCAAACCAACCCACCTGCTGGAACTGCACTCTTCAGAGCCGCACCGTCAAGACTCAGCAAAAACCGGCGAACCGATCGAACCACTCCAACCGGTCGAACCACCCCAAGCCAAGGCCACCTCCAGTCAAGGCAGCTCCAGCCAAGGCCACCCAACCTCACCCCAGCTCAGCGGCCTCCGCCTGTACCTCCGGCACCTGAGCCGGATTCACCCGCCCATACAGCACCGCCGCCAGCGCGTACTGCTCCCCAGCCAGCCCAGCCGTCGCGGGCGACGACCGCAGGATCCGCGCCAAAGTCACCCGGAGGATGGCCTCGTGCAGGTCGAACCCCCGGGCATGCGCGAGATCGATCCCCTCCCACGCATAACGGGAAGCCGTCGCCGAATCGCCGAGTCGTTGGGACAGGTCGGCGAGGTTGTTCAGCGAAACCACCGCGTAGCTGTCGTTGCCGAGCTCGCGGTCGATCGCCAGCGAGGACAGTTCGTGGGCCACCGCCTCCTCGAAGCGGCCGGCGCGTTTCTCCGTCTCGGCGCAGTTGTTGAGGGCCTGGCCGCGCAGTTCGAGGTCGCCGGTGCGTTCGGTTTCGGCGACGGCCTCCTGCAGGCGGGAGATGGCTTCGTCGTGGCGGGAGAGCAGGGACAGCATGCTGCCGAGGTGGATGTTGGCGACGGTGATGGAGCGTTTGTCGCCGAGCTGGACCGCGAGGTCGAGGGCGCGTTCGGCGTCGGCGGGGTGGGTGTGGGGCAGCTCGAACGTCAGGGCGATGGCGCAGCGCGAGATGAGCATCCAGCACTGCCCGAGGATCTCGCCGGACGCCTCGGCGGCGGCCAGGCCCAGGTCGATCAGGCGGGTCCACTCGTCGAGCAGGGGCCAGACCACGCGGTAGGTGTGCGAAACCCGCGCGAGGCGCCAGACGTTGCCGTACAACCCGGCCGAATACGCGGCGTCGAGGATCACGAGGAGGTTGGGCCACTCGGCCTCGAACCAGTCCTGGGCCTCGTCGAACGTATGCAGGGCCGGGAGGGCGTCGGCGGGTAACAAGCCGGTCAGGTCGAGGGGGTCGACGATGCGCAGCATACGGCGGCGGGCCGTGTCGGAGGCGGCCTGGTAGAAGTGCACGGCCCGCACGAGGACGGCGGACAACGCGTCACTGTCCAGTTCGGACTCCGCGAGCTCCCGCAAGTACAGCCGCACCAGGTCGTGGGGGGCGAAGACGTCGCGGGCCGTCTCGGTGAGCAGGTTGTGCGCGGCCAGGGTGCGCAGGGCGCGGCGCGCGCGGTCGACGGGCATGGCCGCCACCGCGGCCGCCAGGTGGGGACCGACGCGGCGGACGGGCAGAACGCCCAGCTGCAGCAGGAGCCGCGCGAGGTCGGAGGGGAGACCGCGGAAGGAGACGTCGAACGCGGCGCGCACACCGTCGTCGGCGCCGTCGACCTCCAGGGCGGCGAGGCGGGTGCGTTCGTTGCCCAGCTCGTCGACGAGGTCCTGCGTGGTCCACTGTGGACTGGCGGACAGGCGCGCGCCGGCGATGCGCAGGGCCAGCGGCAGGTAGCCGCACAACCGCGCCAGGGCGTGGTTCAGGTCGAAGTCCGCGGGACCGGCCAGTTCTTCGATCAGGCGCACCGCGTCGTCGGGTGCCAAAGTGCCCAAAACGCGCAGCCGTGCCGCATTGGACACGGCCAGGCCTTCGAGCTTCGACCGGCTCGTCACCACGGTCATCGACCGCGAACCCGGCGGCAGCAACGGCCGCACCTGCTCGGCGGAGCGCGCGTCGTCGAGCAGCACCAGCATGCGGCGGCCCGCGATGAGCGACCGGTACAGCGCGACGCGTTCGTGCAACTGCTCCGGCACGTCGCCCGTCGCGACGCCCAGGCCGAGCAGGAACTGGGTGAGCAGCTCCGCGGGCTCCAGCGGCGCGTGCCGCGGGTCGAAACCGTGCAGCGACGCGAACAACACGCCGTCCGGGAACCGTGCGGCCGCGCGGTGGGCCCACCACACGACCAGCGCGCTCTTGCCCACGCCGGCCGTCCCCGACACCACGGCGACGGTACTCTCGCCGGTCTCCGCGAGACCGTCCAGCCACGCCAGCTCGGCGTCGCGGCCGGCGAGCGAAGGCACCGCGGCGGGCAGTTGTGAAGGCGCTTTCACCGGCGCCGCGACCTCGGGGACGGCGACGTCCAGGTCGTCGTTGAGCACGCGCTCGTGCAGCCACCGCAGGTCGCCGCCCGGTTCGACGCCGAGCGTGCGCAGCGTGGCCCGCGAGACGGTGCGGTAGAGCTCCAGCGCGTCGCCCCGGCGCCCCGCGTAGTAGAGCGCGCGCATGAGCTGCCCGGCCGTGCGCTCGGCCAGCGGGTCGGCGCGCACGAGGGGGCTGAGCTCCACGATCAGCTCGTTGTGCCGGCCCAGCTCCAGGTCGGCGTCCACCCGCGCGCCGTGGATCGCGAGGCGCAGGTCCTCCAATTCGGGCGCCCGCACCGAATCGGGCACGCCGGACAGCGCGGGTCCCTGCCACAGAGCCAAGGCCGAGCCCAGCAACGCCGACGCCTGCTCCGGCGGCTCCAGCACGGCGCGGTCCAGCAGCGCCCGGGCGCGGTGCACGTCGATGCGCGCCGGATCCACCGCCAGCTGGTAACCGGGCGGGCTCGTGAGGATCTCCGCGACGGAGTCACCACCCAGGTCGCGCAGCACGCGGCGCAAGTGCGAGACGTTGCCGTGCACGATCGTCCGCGCGGTGGCGGGCGGGTCGTGGCCCCACAACGCGTCGATGATCTCCTCGAGCGGCACGACCTTGCCGACCTTCAACGCCAGCAGCGCGAGCAGTCCTTTCACGCCGGGACCGCCGATGGAAACTGCACGTGCACCGTCGAGCAGGGTGACGGGGCCGAGCAGCTGCACGTGCGCGCCCGCATTTTCGGCCATGCTCGCGCGCACCTCCCCGGGTCGGTTCCGGCGTCTCCCCCGCCAGGAGGCACAACCTACCGTGGTGATGAGCGGACAGACACAACTCTTTCGTGAACTCCACACGCCGGACACCTACGTGTAAGTCGCCGTTTCACCGTCTGTGCGCACGGTTTTCCCACCCGAACAGCGGTCGTGGCCCGAATGTCGTAACAGACGCACCCCTGGGCAAAACGAATCCGGCCCCGCACCATCAGTCCCGATCTGATGGTGCGGGGCCGGACTCGGTGACGTCGGCCGGGCCGCCAGGGGCGCGGTCCACCCGACCTCAATGCTGCCCGGGCGGGACGGGTGGGCTCACCCCGAGCGAAGAACCCGGACTGCCTCGGACAGCTCCTCCGCGGCGGACCCACGAGGCCCGTGCGGAGTGGCGACAAAGTAACAGGGCGCACATTCACGGCTACGGGCGACCCGCCGCCGCGCGGGGGTAACCCTCGTCACCGGCGCACCGGGGTGGCGTCGCGGCCGGCGATGAACGACGGCCTCGGGTTGCTGGCCGCGAAGGGTTCCTGCAGCGCGTTCTCGACACTGTTGAACACCAGGAAGATGTTCGAGCGCGGGTACGGGGTGATGTTGTTCGACGACCCGTGCATCACGTTGGAGTCGAACCACAGCGCCGTGCCCGCCGTGCCGGTGAACTGGTCGATGCCGTACTCGGCCGCCATCTTCGTGATGTCGTCCTCGGCCGGAACCCCGACGCGCTGGTCCTTGAGCGAGCTCTTGTAGTTGTCGTCCGGCGTTTCACCCGCGCACTGCACGAACGTGCGGTGCGAGCCCGGCATGACCATGAGCCCGCCGTTGTACGGGTAGTTGTCCGTGAGCGCGATCGAACAGCTCACGGCCCGGGGCGCCGGCATGCCGTCCTCGGCGTGCCACGTCTCGAAGTCCGAGTGCCAGTAGAACCCCGTGCCCTTGAAGCCCGGCATGTAGTTCACGCGGCTCTGGTGGATGTAGACGTCCGAACCCAGCATCTGCCGGGCCCGGTCGAGGACCCGCGGGTCGCGCACGAGCTCCGCGATGAGGTCCGAGATCACGTGGACGTCGAAGATCGACCGGACCTCGCCGGTCTTCGCCTCGGTGATCACCCGCTCGTCGGCGCGCAGCTCCTGGTCGGAGGACAGCCGCACGAGCTCCTGCCAGTACGTCTGGACCTCACCGGGCGAGAGCAGGCCTTCGTCGACGGTGTAGCCCTTGGCCTCGTGGTTGGCCAGGGTCGCGGCGTCGATGGGGCCGTCTGCCTCAGTACCCCACACCGTGGGGTGCACGCGCGGAAGTTGCTCCGGCGTACCGGTGATCCGGGTCGGGTATCCGTCCTCGACCCGGGTGTCCATCAGCGTCACAGTTGCTCGCCTCCTGATTCTCTCTCTGTCGGGGTGTGGTGGTGGCGCGGCAGCAGCCGGGAAGGCTCAGGCGGATTCTTCGGTGATGAGCGGGTACACGCCGTTCTCGTCGTGCACCTCGCGGCCGGTCACCGGCGGGTTGAACACGCACACGCACTTGATCTCGGTCTTGGGCCGGACCTGGTGCTTGTCGGAATCGTTGAGCACGTAGATGGTGCCCGGCGCCAGCGGGAAGACCTCGCCGGTCGCCTTGTTCTCCACCTCGCCCTCGCCGGAGGTGATGAACACGGCCTCGATGTGGTTGGCGTACCAGAAGTCGTTCACCGTGCCCGCGTAGAGCGTGGTCTCGTGCACCGAGAAGCCCAGGCCGTCCTTGGCCAGCATGATGCGCTTGCTGCGCCAGTTGGGCGTCTTGATGTCGGCGTCGGTGTCGGTGACTTCGTCGAGAGTACGGACCAGCAAGGGTCGCTCCTTACCTGTTGTTCGGGACTACTTGTTGAGGACTGCCGCGATGGAGTCGTTGATGATCGACAGGCCCTGCGTGAGCTCGTCGTCGGTCAACGTCAGCGGCGGCAGCAGCTTCATGACCTCACCGTCGGGACCGGAGGTCTCCATCAGCAGGCCGCGCTCGAAGGCTTCCTTGCAGACGGCGCCGGCCAGGTCGCCGTTGGCGAACTCGATGCCGCGCGCGAGACCGCGGCCCTTCGCCAGCAGGTTGGCGTCCGGGTAGGCCTCCACGATGTCCTTGAAGGCGGCGGCGATGCGCTCGCCCTTGGCCTTCGTGGACTTCTCGAGCTCGTCGTCGCTCCAGTAGAGGTTGATCGCCTCGGTGGCGGTCACGAACGCGGGGCTGATGCCGCGGAAGGTGCCGTTGTGCTCACCCGGCTCCCACACGTCGAGCTCCGGCTTGATGAGCGTGAGCGCCATCGGGATGCCGTAGCCGCCGATGGACTTCGACAGGCAGACGATGTCGGGCTTGATGCCCGCGTCCTCGAAGCTGAAAAACGGGCCGGTGCGGCCGCAGCCCATCTGCACGTCGTCGAGGATCAGCAGGATGCCGTGGCTTTCGCACAGGTCCGAGAGGCCCTTGAGCCAGGCGAGGCGCGCGGCGTTGATACCGCCCTCGCCCTGCACGCCCTCCACGATCACGGCGGCGGGCTCGTTCAGGCCGCTGCCGGAGTCTTCGATCAGCTTCTCGAAGTAGAGGAAGTCGGGGATCGTGCCGTCGAAGTAGCGGTCGTACGGCATCGGCGTCGCGTGCACGAGCGGGACACCCGCCCCGCCGCGCTTCATCGAGTTGCCGGTGACCGACAGCGCACCCAGCGTCATGCCGTGGAACGCGTTGGTGAAGTTGATGACCGACTCCTTGCCGGTCACCTTGCGGGCGAGCTTCAGCGCGGCTTCCACCGCGTTGGCGCCACCGGGGCCCGGGAAGACGATCTTGTAGTCCAGCTCGCGCGGCTTGAGGATCTTCTCCTGGAAGGTCTCCAGGAAATCGCGTTTGGCCACGGTGAACATGTCGAGCGCGTGGGTCACGCCGTCGCGCTGGATGTAGTCGATCAGCGCGGCCTTGAGCTTCGGGTTGTTGTGGCCGTAGTTCAGCGCGCCGGCACCCGCGAAGAAATCGAGGTAGGCCTTGCCGTCCTCGTCGTACAGCCAGCTGCCCTGCGCACGGTCGAAGACGACCGGCCACCCCCTGCTGTAACTGCGGACTTCAGATTCGAGCTCTTCGAAGATGCTCATGACGTTTCTCTGCTCCTACTCGCCCCGAAATTGACGGCTTATTGACGGATCAACGGACCGATACGGTAAAGGTTCTCGGGCTGGTGCCCACCTTCCCCATCTTCCGGGAAATCTTCGGCTTCGAACAGCCTGCTGCTCTCCAGCGCGGCGTTCCACCGCTTCGCGAACGACGCGAACAGGCGGATCGAAGCCTCGTTGTCAGGGGTGATCGTGGTTTCGAGGAAACGCACCCCGTCGTCGACCAGGCGGGCGTACAAGGCGTCGAGCAGCTGCCCGGCCAGGCCTTTCCCACGCTGCGAAGAGTCGACCGCGACCTGCCACACGAGCGCGACGTCGGGCTCGGACGGCCTCCGGTAGGCGATGACGAAACCCACCGCCTCGCCGTCGACTCGGGCGACCACCGAACTCTCCGCGAAATCGCGGCACCACAGCAGGTATGCGTACGGAGAGTTGAGATCAAGCTTCTGCGAATCGCGCGCGATTCGCCAGAGGGCGGCGCCATCGGCCTTGGTCGGGGATTCGATCAAGTGCTTTCCGGACATACTCAGGAAACGTAACAGAGAATTTTCACGCCGCCAGCGACGCGCGCCACGTCCACCCCGCTCACCTGCGGCAACGTGAATACCCCGGTGAGGAGCCCCACAAACACGTTTGATCGACCGAGTTCCGGGGCATGCCGTGCTCCTGGGCCACCCACCTCGGTGAGCAGCCTCGTCTCCCCCGACCATGACGCCTCAGGCGTTTCGGCGCAAGACGGACGAACTCAGCACCTGCTCAGGCGGCGCGTCTCGACTGTGGTCAGTCGGCTCCGTTGCGTGGTCCTCGCCTGGTCCGGCGGCGCAAGGCCGCGATCGGGGTCCAGATTGCGGGCAGCACGAGCAGCAGCACCACGAGCAGCCACCACACGGGCGCCTCGCCGCGCCGCCAGCCCGCGACCACCGTACCGAGCCAACCGAACAACGGCTGCGCCAGCGGCGGCAGGAAAGCCGCGAACAGCAACGCCGCCACCACGAGCACGCACAGCAGCGTGAGCACCATGCGCCACGTGCGTTTCACCGTCAGCAGGCTCACCACGAGGAACACGAGCGCGCCCGCGGCCACGGGCGGGCCGACCCACTGCAGCACCTGGCCGCCGTTGCCACCCAGCACGAGGCCGGCCACGGCCGTCACGGCGGCTGCGACGAGGTTCCACGGGCGGCCGAGCTTCGTCGCGCCCTGCGTGACCCACCACGCGCTGCGTCCCGTCGCCTGGGCCACCTTCGCGGCGGGCTGCAGCGACGTCGGCACGCGCGTGGCGCCCGCGGCGGCGTTGATGCCCGTCGCGCCGGCCTTCACGAGCGTTTTGGTGAGCAGCATCGTGCCGCGCTCGCCCTCGAAGCGTTCGGCGGAGACCTGGCAGGCCTGGAACGCGCGTTGCGTCGCGGCGGCGTCAGTCGGCGGCGCGGCCATGACCGCGCGGAAGGCCGCGGACGGCTTGCCGTTGCCTTCGGCCGAGTCTTCGGCCGCCTGCTTCGCGACGACCGGCAGCTCCTCCCGCGCGATCTCCAGCTGACGGCCCCGCGCGAGCACCATCGACGTCACCGGCAGGCTCGTCGGCAGGTCGTCGGTGAACGCCACGTCGGCCAGCTGCGCGTCGAGCCCCAGGAACGCGAGCTCCTCCCCGAGCTGCGCCACCAGCGGCTCGACCTCGGCGGCCGGCACGTTGTCCGCGACGCTCGGCACCTGCCAGCCGACGGCCTGGAACGCCTCGCGCACCTCGGTGCGGAAGGCCTCCGGCCCGACGACGTTGCGCAGCACCCGCAGCCGGTGCGGATCCAGCAGGCACTGCACCAGCCAGCCGACCGCGTCGACACGGCCCCACATCCAGTCGTTCGCGCGCCAGGAGGACTTGTAGAACGCGCCGAAGTAGTCCGCCTGCAGGCCGGTGAGCTTGTCCCAGCCACGCGGGCGGCCCAGGTCCAGCAGCGTCCGCGAATCCGCGCTGACCTGCACCAGATCCACCCGCTGATCCACCGACGGCGGCTGCGCGAGCAAGCCGCGAGTGGCGACGTGGAGGAGGATGAGGCGGGACATGAGGGTGCGCTCGCCGGTGGCGGGCTGGGCTGG
Source organism: Amycolatopsis sp. NPDC047767 (assembly GCF_040704195.1). NCBI lineage: Bacteria > Bacillati > Actinomycetota > Actinomycetes > Pseudonocardiales > Pseudonocardiaceae > Amycolatopsis > Amycolatopsis sp. NPDC047767. The sequence goes on along the minus strand of NZ_JBEYSJ010000013.1, from coordinate 103,307 downwards.
GGTCTTGGGCCGCGGCGGGTCTTCCGGCAGCACTGCAACCGCAGGCTGGGCCGAGCCCCCATGCGACGCCGGGTCCACCGGCTGCGGCGCGACCGCAGGCTGGGCCGGGGTTGCGGGCAGCGGCGTGTCCTCCGGCTGCGCCACGACTGCAAGCTGGGCAAGGTTCTGAGGCTGCGCTGCATCCGCAGGCAGGGTCGGGTTCTCGGGCTGCATTGCGGCTGCAGGCTGCTCCAGCCCCTCCGACGGCGCCAAGTCCTCCGGATGCGCTGTGACCGCGGGCAGCGCCGGATCCCCCGGCTGCACGGCAACCACACGCTCGGTCGGGTTCTTGGGCAGCGCCGCGACCTCCGCCCGCACTACAACTGCAGGATGCGCCGAATCCTCCGACGGCGCCAAGTCCTCCGGCCGCGTTGCGACCGCGGGCTGCGCCGAGGCCTCGGGCTGCGCCGGATCCCCCGGCTGCACTGCGACCGCGGACTGGGCCGGAACCTTGGGCAGCGCCGTGTCCTCCGGGTGCGCTGCGACCGTAGTCTCCACCAAGGCCTCCGGATGCGCTGCAACCGCAGGCCCCGCCGGGTTCTGAGGCGGGTTGTCGGCCAGGCCGAACCAGCCGAGCAGCGTCGTGACGGTGTCGACGGCGTCGGCGAGCGCGGTGGTGACGGCGGGGGCCGCGGCGGGTGCGGGCGTGGGTGTCTGGCCGTTCGTCTTCAGCAGTGCGGCGGCGGCCGGCGGGGCGCTCGCCAGCTCGCGCAGCACCGGTGCGGCGTCGCGCAGGGCGGTGGTGACCAGGGGCCACGCGGCGCGCAGTGCGTCCGACTTGCCCAGCTGGGCCCATTCGCGGGCCAGCTGCGCGATCCAGTCGGCGGCCGTCGTGCCCGCGGCGGGTGGGTCGTGCTTCGCCACCCACGGGGAGATGCGGATGCCGCGCGCGGCCTTGCTGCGCGCGGCGTGCAGGCGGGCGCGGACGTCGTTGAGGGTGGCGGCCTGGTGTTCGTCCGGGCAGAGGTGGAAGGCGGCGTTGACGAGTTGCAGGCCCGTGGCGACCGAGTCGTCGAGGGCTGTGGTGCGGAAGGCGGCGAGGTCCTCGACCTGGCAAACGGCTCCGGGGGCCGTCGCCGGCATGCCGTGCCGCAGGCCTTCGGCGGCGACCGAGCGCAGTTCCGTCGACAGGCCCTTGGCCCAGCCCGCATCCTTGCCATCCATAGTGGACAGTGCGTAGTACCGCGTGGCCGTGCGCACCAGCTCGGCCGCGTCCTCGGCGACGCGCCGGTCGAGGTAGGCCGCCATCACGCGGTGGTCCACCAGCCGGCCGCCGCGAAGTCCCAGTGCGGCAAGGGAAACGCGGGTGTCGCGGGTGGCGACCACGGCGTCGTTGTGCGCGGTCAGCTCCTCCAGGTCGGAGCTGATCGTCTGGTTGATCACCGTCGAGACGACCTTCGCCAGCGCCGCGCCCAGCAGCGGCGGGTTCGCCGGATCGACCGGCACCGCGGCAGCCTCGGCCTCCACGGTGGGCACGACGTACAACAGCAGTCGCCGCACATCCGACGAAGACGGCAGCTCGAAGATCTCCCGCAACGCCGGCCGCAGCGGCTTGTTCACGAGCACACCGCCGTCGGTGAGCCAGTGCGACCGCGTGAGCTCGGTGTAGTCCGTCATGTCCGGGTGCTGCCGGTCCGCGACCCGGGGCCCGACCGGCAGCCGCGCCAGCTCGAACGCGCCGGGGAACGACGCGGTGGAGCGCGTCGCGAGCGCGAGCGGCGCCGTGACCTGGTTGTTCCACAGTGGACCCACGAAGCGGAACAGCATGCGGTGCTCGGTGTCGCGCACGAGGTTGCCGAGCGCGTCGTCGTAGCGCACGGTCTCGCCGTCGATCATCGTGCCCGGCAGCAGCAGCGTCATGTCCGGCGGCTCGGCCGGCGGGGTGCCGCCCGAGACGATCGCGCGGAACGCGCCGTCGAGACAGCCCAGGAACTGGTCGCCGTCGAGCAGCGAACGCGGCTGCGCCTCCTTCGGATCGCGGATCAGATTCGCCAGCGACGCGTCGGCCACCAGCGCGTCCCGCAGCGGTGCCGGCGACGACCGGAACGCCTCCGCCAGCCCGAGCCCCGCCGCGCCGACGCCGCCGGCGCTCGTGCCGGTGAGCACGTCGAGCCGCACCGTCGCCCGCAGCAGGTCGAGCAGCTTCCGGTACCCGCCCGGCTCAGCAGAGCGCGACGCCTGCAGCAGCGCCGACGTCTCGGTCGCCACGCCGCTCATCCACACGGCCAGGCTCGCGCCCCCGACCATGGTCATCGCGAGCCGGATCTCCTGCGGCCACGGAGCCGCTCCCTCGCCCATGCCGCACCCCTCGACGTGCCGTCCCGACGGCAGCACCCTAGCGGCGCGCTCAGGACGCGAGGTGCTCCAGCAGCAGAACTTGGCCCTCGCCTACACAAAACCCGAGTACCGCGCCCGTCGCGATGAGGATCCACTCGTCCTGCTGGAACGCCGGGCGCAGCAGCTGCTCGAACTCCTCCGGCGAGAGCTCCTTCATCTTGGTGACCAGCACGTTGCGGATGTCCATCGCGTCGGTGGCGTAGTCCTCGATGTAGCGCATCGTCTCCGGCAGGCGCGCCATGATCTGCTCGGAGATCGCGAACTTCACGTCCTGGTAGCGGCGGCTGCCGATGGCGAACACCAGCAGCGGCTTCGCGACGTTGGCCGCCCGGCCGATCTCCACGTCGAGCTGGCGCTGGATCAACGCCAGCACGCGGTCGGACAGCGGCCCCTGCAGGATCGCCTCGATCACGTTGTGCGGGGTGATGATCTCCTTGGCGATCAGCGCGCCGTACGCCTCGGCCACCTCCGCGCGCCGCTTCAGGAACAGGCCCTGCCACTGGACACCGAAGTACCGCTTGGGCTCCAGCGGGTAGAAGATCATGCGCAGCGCGAGCCAGTCGGTGAACCAGCCCGTGAACAGGCCGAAGATCGGCATGATCGGCGGGAACTTGAACAGCACCCACGCCACCATCTGGATCACGCCGATCAGCCCGCCGAAGAACAGGCCCGAGCGCGCGATGAACTTGAACTCCTGCTCACCCGCCTCCTGGAAGATCCGGTTGAGCAGGCGCTTGTCCTTCACCAGGCTGGTGACGACCATGCCCTTGAGGTCGAACACGCTGTCCACATCGGACTTGATGAGCTCCAGCACGGCCTTGACCATGTGCGGCGACTCGGTCTGCACGCGCTGGATCACCAGCCGCTGCACGCCCACCGGCAGCGATTCCCAGAGACCCGGCTGGTAGTGGCCCGCGACCTCGCGCACGATGTCCTCGACGGCCGCTTCCAGCGGTTTCGCGATCTCCTGCGCGATCCGGTCGGCGTCGAGACGGGCGACGATCTCGGCCGGCTTGATCAGCTGCTCGGTCATCGTGTCGCACGCGATGCTCGCCATGCGCGCCGCGCGTTTCGGCACGATGCCCTGCCAGCCGAGGAACGGTTTGATCCCGAGGAACTCGACAGGCTGGAACATCATGCGGATCGCCACGAGCTTCGTGCCGTACCCGATGAGCGCGGCGACGACGGGGATCGAGACGTAGAGCGGCCAGTGGCGGGCGAAGTCGTCGAGCAGGCCCGACAGGAACGCGCCCACGCTAGCCGAGGCTCGGGTCGCAGGCCTGCCAGAACTGAGCCCCGAGCCGCGAGATGTGCACGGTCCGGCGGATCACCTTCACCCGCTTCACCTGCTTCTCCACCTCGCGCACGGTCTCGTCGGTCAGGAGGATCTCGTACTGCGTCTCCAGCGCCGGAACCTCTTCGTCGAGGTCGACGAGGCCCAGCCCGATCAGCCGCGTGAGGTAACCGGGAACCTGGTCGGGCAGCGACACCCCGGCTGCCTTGCCGACGGTCGAGGCGTTGCGCAGCACGATCCGGCCCGCGCCGCCGAGGTTCGTGCGCTCGGCGACGTCGACGGAGGGGAACGGCGAACCGTCGGACAACGCGGCGAGGATGCGCGCCTCGTCGGGTGTGAGCTGGCGCAGGATGATCGCGTAGAGGTACTCGCGCGCGCGTTCGCGGCCGAAGCCGACGGAGTGGTTGAGCAGCTCGGCCATCGCCGCGCGCAGCGGCTCTTCGTGCTCGCGAGCGGGTACGAGGGTCACCGTGGACTCGACCACCCGGCCGCCTCGGTCGGGGCGGTTCATGGCCGACGCCGCGGTGAGCGCCGCGTGGTACGGGTCGTCGACCTCGTCGAGGCGACGGCGCAGCTCGCTGAGCAGGCTGCGCTCCACCTGCCGGATGCCACGCTCGGCCTGGTCCAGCCCGGGCAGCTTGCGGGTGAGCCCGAAGCCGGCGCGCGCAGCCCAGCCGGCCAGCTGCCCGGCGCGGCGGGCCACGTTGACCACGTCCTCGGCCGAGCCCCGGCCGTTCGGTCGCTGACTGTCCACAGGCGTGCTCCCCTCGTGTTCCGCGCTGATGCTACCTGCGAGTAGGCGATGCGGCAGGCGTGATCACCGGTGTTGGATGACGCGCATGACCGCCACCGCCTGGGGACCCCCGATCGACGTCCTCCCGCTGTTCGCCCGCGAGGAACAAGCCCTGGTCAGCGTGCTCACGGACCTCGACGCCGGCCAGTGGGCCGCGCCCACGGCGTGCCCCGGCTGGACCGTGCACGACGTGGCCGCCCACATCCTGGGCGACAAGCTCGGGCGGCTTTCCCGGGACCGCGACGGCTACCACGCCGAGGAGCCCCGCGAAGGTGAGCCGTTCCCGTCGTTCCTGCACCGGATCAACGACGAGTGGGTGCGCGCGTGCCGCCGGCTCTCGCCCGAGGTGCTGTTCGCGCTGCTCGTGGACAGCACGGCGCAGCTCACGGACATGTGGAAGCGCCACGACCTCGACGAGCTGGGCGGCCCCGTCACGTGGGCGGGCCCGGAGCCGGCGCCGCTCTGGCTCGACGTGGCGCGCGAGTACACGGAGCTGTGGGTGCACCAGCAGCAGATCCGCGAAGCCGTGGGCGCACCACTGCTCGACGACCCCGCCTTCCGCGCGCCGGTGGTCGACACCTTCATGCGCGCGTTGCCCCACACGCTGCGCGACGTCGAAGCCCGCAGCGGCCGTCAGGTCGGCTGCACCGTGACGGGCCCGAGCGGTGGCCAGTGGACCGCTCGCGCGTCGGCGAAGGGCTGGACGCTCGACCGCGGCGCGCCGACCTCACGCAGCCCGCTGGCTTCGGTCACCACGGACGCGGACACGTTCTGGCGCCTGTGCACGCGCACGGTGAAACCCGCCGACGTCGAGGACCGCGTGACGGTGAAAGGAGACGAAAGCGTTTGCGCGACGGTGCTCGAGATGGTTTCAGTCATCGCCTGACGCAGGTCGGCCCCATGGATGTCGCAAGCGCGGCATCCACTACGACCGCCCCGATCAGTTCTGCCGCTGACGCTTGGTCTGCTTCCTCAGCTGCATGATCCGGGCACCGCCGACCAGGCCGATGACCACCATGCCGCCGAGCGCGGACAGGAGCATCGCGATACCCAGCGGCAGGTTGCCGGCCATACCGAGGAAGTGCACCGTGACACTGTCGAGGTTCTGCAGGATGAACACCAGCAGGAACGCCAGCAGCACGATGGCCACGACCGCCGAGATCCAGGCCCCGCTGACCCGGGTGGGCCTGCGTTTCGTGGTCGTGGGAGGTGTGATCGGGTCGGTCCCGGGCACCTCGACACCCGGCACCTGAGGGGTCCCGGGGCTCGTGGCCCCGGTGGGGTTGTCACTTCGCGCGTGGGACATGCCCTGATTGTCCGCCCGCGTTCACCGGAACGCCGGTTCTGAAACCCTAACGGGTGAGTACCGGTCTTTCAGCGCTTGAGGTCAGTGCTTGTCCACGTCACGCAGCACCCGCAGCGAGTTGCGGCCGGCGAGCTTCGCGCAGTCCTCGTCGCTCCAGCCGCGGTCCATCAGCGCGGCGAACAGCACGGGGTACTTCGAGACGTCTTCCATCCCTTCCGGGAGCGTGCCGACGCCGTCGTAGTCGCCGCCGAGACCGATGTGGTCGATGCCCGCGACCTCGCGGGCGTGCTCGACGTGCGCCACGACGTCGGCGACGGTCGCCTTCGGCTTCGGCGGCGCGTCCCACGTCTCGGCGAAGCGCTTGCGCTGCCCGAGGTTGAGGAACTCCTCGCCGGCGGCGGCCATCGCGGCCTTGAGCTGCTCGTCCCAGGCGGCGACGGCCGGGGAGATGAAGGCGGGCACGAAGGTGATCATGGCGACGCCGCCGTTGCCGGGCAGCTGCGCGAGGACGTCGTCGGGGATGTTGCGCGGGTGGTCGTTCACGGCGATGCACGAGGAGTGGCTGAAGATCACCGGCGCGGTGCTGACCTCCAGCGCGGCGCGCATGGTGCTCGGCGCGACGTGCGAGAGGTCGACGAGCATGCCGATCTCGTTCATGGTCCGGACGACCTCGCGGCCGAAGTCGGTGAGGCCGCCGTGGGCCGGTTCGTCGGTTCCGGAATCCGCCCACGGGGTGTTGAAGTTGTGCGTGAGCGTCATGTACCGCACGCCGAGCCGGCGCAGGATCCGCAGCACGCCCAGGGATTCGTTGATGCTGTGGCCGCCTTCGGCGCCGAGGAGCGACGCGATCTTGCCCGCGGCGAACGCGGCTTCGGCTTCGTCGGCCGTGGTGACGAGCTCGAGCCGGTCGGGGTAGCGCTGCGCGAGCTGGTGCACGAGCTCGATCTGCTCCAGCACGGCGGTGACGGCGCTGTCGCCCGCGAGCTGGCACGGCACGTAGACCGACCAGAACTGCATGCTGAGCTTGCCGTCGGCGATCTTGGGGAAATCGGTGTGCAGCGACGGCTGGCGCACGGTCAGGTCGAGCGACCCGGCCGCGGAAACCGGGTCCGGCCCGCCCTGGTGGCGCAGCTCCCAGGGCAGGTCGTTGTGACCGTCGGACAGGATCGTGGTGCTCAGCAGGTTCGTCGCACGTTCGAGTGCCCCGGAAGTCATGACCTCGACCCTAGCGAGCGAGCCACTCCTTGGCCGCGCGGACGCCGTCGAGCGTGATCTGGTGCCCGCCGGGCTGGCGGTGCGTGGTCACGTCGGCGCCGCGCTCCTTGAGCAAGCGGACGTACTCCTCGGTGGAAGCCAAGGGGGCCATCGGGTCCTGCTCGCCGTTGGAGAGGAAGACGCGAGTCCCCGAAAGGTCGTGGTCCGGCGGTTGCGGGACCGGGGACATTCCGGAGAACAGCGCGGCTTCGGTGAGAACTTCCGGACGCAGGAGCGTGACGGCCGCGGCGATGTTGGCGCCGTTGGAGAAGCCGACGGCGACGAGGCGGCGGCCGTTGAGGCCGTACTCGTTCTTGGCTGCCACGACGAAATCGGCGAGGTCATTGGCGCGCCGGACGACGTCCTCGTGGTCGAAGACGCCCTCGGCGAGCCGGCGGAACCACCGTGCGGCACCGAACTCCGACACCGGACCGGCCGGGGCGAGCGTGGCCGAGCCGGGGCTCAGCTCGCGGGCGAGGCCGAGCAGGTCGTCGGGGCCGCCGCCGGTGCCGTGCAGCAGGAGCAGCACGGGCTTGTCCTGCTCACCCTCGGTGTACTTGTGCTCGAACGCGCTCACTTCTGCTCCGGGTTGTTCTCGCTGGGAAGGTTCAGCTTGGGCAGCATGTGCTCGATCTCGTCGCGGCGCGGTTCCAGCCACGGCGGGAGCTTCAGCGCGCGGCCGAGCTCGAGCAGCGGCTCGTCGTAGGTGAAGCCGGGTGCGTCCGTGGCCACTTCGAGCAGCGTGCCGCCGGGCTCGCGGAAGTAGATGGAGCGGAAGTACTGCCGGTCCAAAATGGACGTGACGTTGACGCCCTTGTCCACGAGCTCCTCGCGCCAGGCCGCCTGGGTCGGCTCGTCGGGCGCGCGCCAGGCCACGTGGTGCACGGTGCCGGTGGCGACAAGGCCACGCGGGGTCTCCGGCGTCACGAGCACGTCGACGAGCGCGCCCGGGCCGCCTGCGCCCGCCTCGAAGCGGAAGCGGTTGCCTTCCTGGCTGTGGAAGGAAAGGCCGAGGCCGTCGGTGAACATGCCGGCCGTCGCGTCCTCTTTGGACACCGAAAGCGTGACGGAGTGCAGGCCGCGGATGGCATTCTCCGCCGGGACGAGCTTCGTGTCCCACGGGTCGCGCGGGTCGCCCTGCGGGTGCGCGACGAGGGCGAGCTGCAGGCCGTCGGGGTCGCGGAAGGTGAGGGTTTCCTCGTTGTCGGCGTTGCGGATCTGGCTCGTCTCCACGCCCTGCGTCTTCAGGTGCTGCTGCCACCACCCGAGCGAGGTCTCCGGCACGGAGAACGCCGTGGTCGTCGCCTGGCCGGTGCCCAGCCGGCCGGCGGGCGCGTCGGACCAGGGGAAGAAGGTGATCAGCGAGCCCGGTTTGCCGGACTGGTCGCCGTAGTAGAGGTGGTAGGTGCCCGGGTCGTCGAAGTTGACGGTGGTTTTCACCAGCCGCAGCCCCAGGGTCCGGAGGTAGAAGTCGACGTTGCGCTGGGGGTTGCCGCCGATGGCGGTGACGTGGTGCAACCCGTTCGTTTTGATGGACATCAGGTCTCCTCGGGTGCTGGTGTCTCAAGCTAACCCCAAAAACCTCTCGCGCGCAAGATATATTCCGGTGAGACTGTGCGGTAGCGTGTGCGCCGTGACACCTGATCCGCGTACGGACGACGACGAGATCGTGACCTGGTGGGGCCTCGTGATCGAGGGCTACCTCGCCACGCAGGACAAGCTGATGGGCGAGATCGCCGATCGGTTCGGCCTGGCACCCGCGTCGTTCGACATCCTGCTGAGACTCGTGCGCTCGCCCGACCACCGCATGCCGATGACCCGCCTGGCCACCGAGGCGGCGCTGTCCAGCGGCGGTTTCACCAAGGTGGCGGACCGTCTCGTCGCCGCGGACCTCATCTGCCGCATCCCCAGCCCGGACGACCGCCGCGTCACCTTCGCCTCCCTGACCGAGCACGGCCTGGACGTCGCCCTGAAAGCGCGCTCGGCCTGTGCGGAAATCCTGCGCCGCATCGTCCTGACCCCCCTTGGCGACGACGCGTCCGCCCTCGCCTCCGCCATGCGCACGCTGCGTTCGGCCAACGGCTGAAAAACGCGCCCTACCGACGTTTTGCCTGGTCGGCGCATGCTGCTGACATGCTTACCGACTCGACCATCACCACCATGCTCCCGGTGTCCGACGCCACCCGCGCCGCACACTTCTACGCCGACTCCCTCGGCCTCGCCCCCGTCACCACCGGCGAAGACGGCACCCAGTACTTCGCCGCCGGCGCCGGCACCATCGGCCTGCGGCTCATGCCGGAGGGGACGCAGAGCCCGAACACCGCGTTGAGCTTCGAGGTCGTCGACCTGCCGGCGGAGATGACCCTGTTGGAACGGCGGGGGGTGCAGTTCCAGGACGTCGACGTGGAGGGCCTGAAGACCGTCGACCACGTGGCCCAGGTGGGACACGAGCGGGCTGCGTGGTTCTCGGATTCGGAAGGCAACGTTTTGTGTCTGCACGAGCTCCTGGATTGATGCCGGTTTCGTGCTCACGGATAGGTGTAGCCCTGCGCGGTGAGGCGGTACCTCAGCACCGCGAGACAGCGGCTGCGCACCTTGCCCACGCTGGTCGGCGAGATCCCCAGCTCGGCCGCGACCTCGCGGACCGACAGTTCGGGCCGGTGCGCGAGCAGCCAGACCAGGCGCCGGTGGCGGTCCGGCAGGGTGTCGACCGTGCGCCACAGCGCGGTGGCCACGTCGTGGTCCAGCGCGGCCGCTTCGGGTGACTGCGGGACGCCCGCCGGGGCGGCCGCTGCCTCGACCTGCGCGGACCGCGCCCGCCGGACGACGGCGCGGATGGCGTGCCGCCGGGCGACCGTGGTGAGCCAGGCGCCGGGGCGCGAGGGGTCGTGCACGGTGTGCGGCCGGCCGAGGAAGTCGGCCCACGCCGCCTGGCAGGCGTCCTCCGCGTCGCCGCGCAGGCCGGCGTCGGCGGCGACCACGCGTACGACCCGCTCCGAAATCCGGCGCAACTCCCCGTCCTCGGCCATGCCCACGTCCTTTCGTCCGCAAACGCAGACGACGTGACCACCCCCGCCGGCTCCCGATCACCGGAACGACCGCCGAATCGGGCGACTCCGCGTATCCGCAGGTCACCCCAGTGCACGAGGTGCTACTTCAACCCCGGCATCAGCCTCAGCGCGTTGCCCGCCAGCACGTCGGCCAGCGTTTCCTCCGGCAGGCCCAGCCCGGCGATCGACCGGACGTTCACGGCGGTGCCCGGGACGCCCGGCCAGTCCGTGCCGAAGATCCACTTGCGGGCCAGGCGGGGCAGGTCGAAGCGGGCGTAGTAGTCCGGCAGTTTCTTGGGTGGCAGGCCGGCGAGGTCGAGCCAGACGTTGGGGCGCGACTGGGCCATGAAGGCCGCCGTGTCGTACCACCAGCCGCGGCCGCCGTGGGCGAAGACGAAGTTCACGGTGGGGAAGTCTTCGACCACGTCGGACAGCAGAGCAGGGTCGCCGAAGCTCGCGCGGGAGCCCGGGAAAACCGAGAGGCCTGAGTGCAACACGACGGGCACACCGAGGGACGCGCACAGCTCATACACGGGGTAGAGCTCCTTGTCCGCGGGCGAGAAACCGCCGTGGACGGGGTGGAGCTTCAGCGCGACCGCGCCCAGGTCGAGCTGGCGGGCGACCTCGTCGCGCAGCGGGTGGTGCAGGTGGGGATTCACGTTGGCCACCAACCGGAACCGCGAAGGGTTGTGCGCCACCAGAGGCAGGTTGTCCTCGATCGGCTGGATGCCGGTGGCGCGCGGGCTGTACTCGCAGAACAGCAGCACGCGGTCGACGCCCTCGGCGTCCATCAGCTCGTCCATCGCGGCGGGGATCACGGAACCCGCGTCGTCGTAGACCGTGCGCCACGGGTGGGCGCCGGCGAAGTCGCGGGCCCACTCCATCCAGGCCGGCTTGAGCGTGGGCAGCCGGGGGGTGTGGACGTGGGCATCGACCACGAAGCGACCGTCGATCATGCCGGCCAGTCGATCACGGTTTGGCGGGAACCACGAGCAGCGACTCGCGCACCCGGTCGCGGATCACATTGCGGCGGATCTTGCCCGTCGCCGTCTTCGGCAGCTCCGGCAGCTCCACCACACCTCGGGGCCGTTTGAACGCCGCCAACCCCGCGCGGCAGAACTCGATCAGCTCATCCGGGTCCACGGCGAAGCCCGGCGCCGCGACGACGCACGCCACCGGCTTGTCGAGGCCGTCCGCGTCCGGCGCGGCCACCACGGCCACCTCGGCGACGGACGGGTGCTGCAGCAGCCGGTCCTCCACTTCGGACGGTGACACCCAGATCCCGCCCGCCTTCAGCATGTCGCCGAAACGGCCCAGGCAGGTCAACGTGCCGTCCTCATTGCGGACGTAGCTGTCACCCGTGCGCAGCCATTCGCCCTGGAACACGCGTTTCGTGGTCTCGTACCGCGCCCAGTAGCCCATTGCCGTCGACGGGCCCGACACGAACAGCTCACCCGGCTGACCGGGGCCCTCAATGAGCCCGCCGTCCTCGTCGCGGATCTCCACGGCGTAGCCCGGCACGGCGGTCCCCGTGCTGCCCGGCCGGATCGAGCCCGGCCGGTTGGACAGGAAGATGTGCAACGCTTCCGTGGAGCCGATCCCGTCGAGGATCTCGACGCCGAAGCGGTCGCGGAACCGCGTGAAAATGGCGGCGGGCAACGGTTCTCCGGCCGACACGGCGTAGCGCACGGAGGCGAACGAGTCGTCCGGGACGTCGCTGGCCAGCACGCCGGCGAAGAACGTCGGAACGCCGAAGAACAACGTCGGCTTGTCGGCGCGAGCGCGGGCGGCGAACAACGCCGGCGTCGGCCGCGCGGGTTCCAGCAGCGTCGTGCCGCCGGCCGCGAGCGGGAAGAACGCCGAATTCCCCAAGCCGTAGGCGAAAAACAGCTTCGGCACGGACAGGAACCGGTCGGCCGGCGTCGTCGCCAGGATGGAGTGCGCGTAGGTCTCGCACACCGCGCGGATGCTCGCGTGCCGGTGCATCGCGCCCTTCGGCTGGCCCGTCGTGCCCGACGTGTACAGCCACAACGCGGGCGAATCCTCCCACGTGCGAGCGGGTTCCAGGTCCAGATCGTCCACAGTGGTCAGTTCGGCCCACGTGTGCGTGGCCACGCCCGCGGGGAACTCCGCCGCCTCCGCGCGGTCCAGCAGCACGTCGGTGACCTCGGGCGCGGCCGCCAGCGCACCGACGGCCTGCGCCGCGAACTCCCCGGACACGCACAGCACGCGCGCCCGCGAGTCGGCCAGGACCTTGCCCAGCTCGAGGCCCGTGACCATCGTGGACACCGGCACCGCGACGGCGCCGGCCAGCATCGTGCCGAGGATGCCCGTGAGCAGCTCGACGTCGTCGACCATGCAGAACATCACGCGCTCTTCCGGGCGCACGCCCAGGGAACGCAGGCCCGACGCGACCCGGTGGGCCTCGTCGGTCAGCTCGGCGTAGCTCAGGGTCCGCCGCGCGGAAACCACGGCGGGTGCGTCGGGACGCCCCTGGGACAACAGGTATTCGGCTGCGTTGAACCCGCCCATGGGGCCCCCTCTAGGTGAGGTGCACGTACTCGTAGTCGAACGGTTTGCCGTTGATGCCCTGCCTCGGCGGTGCGACCCAGCTGGCGATCTTCCCGCGCTCGTACACCGGGTGCATGAGCGAGCGGACGAACGTCAGGTCCTCGGCCGTCGGCAGCCAGCGGTGCCGGCTCGCCTCCCACGTGGCCTCGTCGACGATGTTGCCGTCGGGAGTGATGTGGTGGCCGGAGTTTATGCCGACCTCGCGGTTGAAACCAGGGTGCGGGAGCTTGAAGCGGAAGTCGATGTCCGCGTCCGCGAGGATCTTGTTCCAGCGGTTGACGCCGGTCTGGCAGTCGGCCGTGTACTCGCCGCGCAGGTCGAGGTTGAGCAGCAGGATGGCCTGCAGCTCGTCGGAGGTCCACGTGCCGTCGCCGTTGGGGCGGTCGAGGTCGCGGCTGTCGTCGGTGAGCTTGTGGTCGTCCTTGCGCCGCGTCTCCTGCCAGCGGCCCTTGAGGCCCGCGGTGTAGTAGTTCGCGGCGTTCGTGGAGGTCTCGCTGCCGAAGAGGTCGAGCGAGACGGTGTAGTGGAAGTTCAGGTACCGCTGGATGATGTCGAGCGGGATGCCGCCGTGCGAGGCGATGTCGAGCGTGTCGTGCTCCCGGATGAGGTCGGCCGAGCGCTGCACCACACGGTCGACACCCGTGGTGCCGACGAACATGTGGTGCGCCTCTTCCTTCAGCATGAACTCGCACGTGCGCGACAGCGGGTCGAAGGAGGACTCCTTCAACGTCCCGAGCTGGTACTTGCCGTCGCGGTCGGTGAAGTAGGTGAACATGAAGAAGGCCAGCCAGTCGGCCGTTTCCTCGTTGAACGCGCCGAGGATGCGCGGCGCGTCGGGGCTGCCGGAGTTGCGCAGCAGCAGGCCTTCCGCCTCGTCCCGGCCTTCGCGGCCGAAGTAGGCGTGCAGCAGGTAGACCATCGCCCACAGGTGCCGGCCCTCTTCGACGTTGACCTGGAAGAGGTTGCGCAGGTCGTACAGGCTCGGCGCGGTCAGGCCCAGCAGCCGCTGCTGCTCGACCGACGCCGGCTCGGTGTCGCCCTGGATCACGATCAGGCGCTGCAGGTCGGCGCGGTACTCACCGGGCACCTGCTGCCACACGGGCTCTCCGGCGTGCTCCCCGAACGCGATGCGCCGGTCGGGGTCGCGCTCGGCGAGGAAGATGCCCCAGCGGTAGTCGGGCACGTTCACGTGGTCGAAGTGCGCCCAGCCCTCACGCCCGACGCTCACGGCTGTGCGCAGGTAGACGCCGTGCGTCTGCAGGGTGGGGCCCATCTCGCCCCACCAGTTCATGAACTTCGGCTGCCAGCCTTCCAGCGCCCGCTGCAACCTCCGGTCGTCGGCGAGGTTGACGTTGTTGGGGATCTTGGCGTCGTAGTCGATCCGCTCGGGCATCGCTTCAGACCCGCTTCCTGTCGAAGATCGCCTTCTGGCCCGTACCGTAGCGGCGCAGCGCGCCTTCCGGACCAGAAGCGTTAGGTCGGGTGAAGATCCAGTTCTGCCACGCGGTGAGGCGGCCGAAGATCTTCGTTTCGATCGTTTCCGGGCCGACGAACCGGTGGTTCGCCTCCATCCCGGTGAGCGCGTCGGGGCTCAGCGAGGCGCGGCCCTCCAGCGCGATGCGGATCTCGTCCTCCCAGTCGAGATCGTCCGGCGCGTCGGTGACCAGGCCCAGCTCCACGGTCTCGGCCGGCGTCAGCGCGTGGTCGCGCTCGCGAACCAGCCAGGAGAGGTGGTCGTCGTCGCCGTAGAAGCGCGACTGCAGGCGGGTGAGTCCGTTGCCCATGGGGAACGGGCCGAAGTTGGCTTCCGACAAGGTGATCGACGCGCGTTCTTCCGAATCCTCGTCGTCGATCGGCGGACCGTCCAGGATGTACTGACGGTCGGCGGCGAGCGCGAGCTCCAGCAGCACCCCGGCGAAGCAGCTGCCCGGTTCGATGAGCGCGACGAGCGTGCGGCTGGTGACGTCGAGGCGCTTCAGCGTGCGCTTGTAGTAGTGCAGGATTTCGGTGCTCAGCCAGTCTTTCGCGCCGAGCACCTGCTGCTCGTGAGCGAGGACCTTCGCCTGGTCGCCTTCGGTGCGCAGGACCCACGTGCCGAGCTCGGTTTCGTTGGCGCGCAAGCGGAGGATCGCGTCGTCGAGCTCGCGGGTGAGGCGCAGCAGCCAGCCGTCGGCGCCCTCGGCGTGCAAGTCACCGGGTTCGCCCTCGGGGCCGCGGACGGTGATCGTCGCGAGCGAGGCGGGACGGTCGTAGGTGATGTCGACAAAGCGGTACTTGATGCCGTCGTCGGTGACCTCGGGATCCAACGGCGTGAGCGGCACGCCCTTCTCGCCCGGCAGGCGCTCGGACTCGGCGGCCAGCTCCTGCGCCCGCGCCAGTACGGACTCGCGGAACCCCACGCGGGGCACGAGCTCGTCGACCAGCCGCCAGTCGACGGCCGTCTTGCCCTTCACACCGTCCGAGCGCGTGGCGAACACGTCGGCGAGGTCGCGGCGCACCCGGCGCTTGTCGACCACGCGCGTGAGGCCTCCAGTGCCGGGTAGCACGCCGAGCAGTGGCACCTCGGGCAGCGCGACCGTCGACGAGTTGTCGTCCACGAGCAGGATCTTCTCGCACGCGAGCGCGATCTCGTAGCCGCCACCCGCGCAGCTCCCGTTGACCGCCGCGACGTACCGCTGACCGGAGAACTCGGTGGCGTCCTCGATGCCGTTGCGGGTTTCGTTGGTGAACTTGCAGAAGTTCACCTTCCACTCGTGCGGCGACGACGCGAGCATCCGGATGTTGGCGCCCGCGCAGAACACCTTGTCCTTGGCGCTCGTCACGATCACGGCCTTGACCTCGGGGTGCTCGAACCGCAGGCGCTGCGTGGCGTCGTAGAACTCGATGTCCACGCCGAGGTCGTAGGAGTTCAGCTTCAGCTCGTAGCCGGGTACGAGGCCGCCTTGCTCGTCGACGTCCATCTCGAGCCAGGCGACCTCGCCGTCGACGCTGAGCTTCCAGTGCCGGTAGGTGTCCGGATGGCGCTCGAACGTCACAGTCGTGGTGGTGGTCACTCCCTGATTGTCTACATATTAGTGACTAGCGTCAATGTTGTGTAGACGCTTGATCTCCGACACTCACCCGGTTGAGCCGCGCCGCCGCCCAGGACACGAAGAGCCACAACGCTATCGCGGCCGCCGTGTCGGTGAAGATCGTCGCGAACCAGAACGCCGGGATCTGCGGCACGCCCACCAGGAAGTGGCCCGCGCCGACCAGGCCACCCAAGGAGCAGACCAGCAGGAATCCCAGCGCCCGCCAGTACCGGCCCTTCACATAGAGCCGATAGCCGGCCAACCCGAACGCCGTGAACAACACCCACCCGAACGCGACCACGATCTGCGCCGCGAGCACGGGGATCCCCGGGATCTGCGGGTAGTCCTGCGCGCGGATGACGTTGTGCGCGTAGTGGAAGGTGGTCGTGAGCAGCGTGAACGCCAGGATCACGCGGAGTGCGGCAAGACCTTTCTCCGGCATCGTCGTTCGCCCCCTCGTGCGATTTGATAGATCGCTCTAGCGAGAGAGTAACGCCTGGTCGGCACTCACACCAGGTCGATGCGGTGGTAGCTCACGGGATAACCGGCTTTCGCGAAAGCCGCCGCCATGGGTCCGTTCGTGACGTCCGTGGCGGCGACGATCTTCTCCGCGCCGTACCCGACGAGCTCGTGGGTGGCCTCGACGAGCAGGTCGTAGGCGTATCCGTGCCCACGGTGCTCCGGCACCACACCGACGTACGCGACGATCGGCGCGCTCGGGTTCCGCGCGGGGATGGTGAGGCCGACGAGGTCGCCGTGTGGGGTGTACGCGAGCCGCCACCAGTCGCGCGGGCTGGGGAGCCAGCGCAGGAGGTCGAGGTCTTCTCGCGCCGCCGCGTCGAGCCCGTGCTGCGCGGTGGTGCGGCGGACGTGCGCGTCGAGGCTGCTCTGGTGGACGCGTCGGAAGACTTCGAGGAGCTTGTCGTCGTCGGGTTCCGCGCGGAACTCGAGACGGCCGGGTTTCCCGGGGAGCCCGTTCGCGGTGGTCCAGGTGTAGCGGTACCGCTCGACGAGCACCTCCATCCCGGCGGCGGTGGCGGCTTGGATGCGGTTTTCGACCTCGGGTTTTACGGCCGGGTCTTCGCGCCAGCCCGGCGGGACGGTGAGGGAGTACTCGGTGCGGAACGGCGCTCGGCGGAGGACTTCGATGCCGGCTTCGAGGTCGGTGAAATCGAACCAGTCGAGGGCCAGGGGTGCTTCGTCTTTTTCGCTCGCCCACCAGGCCGCGCGGGCCACGGGCTCGCCGTTTCGCGTCGCGACCCAGGTCCACTCGGGACGGTATTCGCGGCGTTTCGCCATTTTTTCGTAGTCCCGCCCGAGCAGGGCACTGCCGATGCCCTGGGTGGCGGGCAGGTCGGTGAACAGACGCTCCTCACCCGCGACGAGCGGGCGCACGACCAGGTCGGTCATGTGTTTCCTTCCGGGAGTTCCGCGCTCCCGTCAGGCCCTCGGCACCCTCAGCCGGAGGTGGGAACGCGCGACCGAGTAGCCGAACATGGCGTCCACCTCCTGTCCTGTGTGGTGAGGGTGCTGGGCGGTACTCAACCTGGTTGCCGCGGGGGCGGTCAACTGGTTTAGACGAGCAGGGCGGCCAGGGTGTCGACGACGGCGGTGACGGCGGCCGGTTCGCGCAGGTGCCTTGACCACAGGGCCGACTCGGCCGCGCGGGCCTGCGTCCAACGACGCACCCGTTCACGGTCGACCTCGGCTGCCGCGGCGAACTCCGCGATCCGCCGGTTTACGGCCTGGCGCAAGCTGACTTCCGCCGTGACCGCGGGCCAGTCGCCGCGTAATACGGGGAGCAGCTCGAACTCCGGGTCGCCGGCCAGCCCGTCGGGATCGATGACCCGCGGTTCGTCGTGGCTGCGCATGATGTTGCCGAAGTGCAGGTCACCGTGGAGCAGCGTCGTCTGGCACTCGGCCGCGAGGTCGCGGACGCCGGCCACCGCGGCGTCGATGATTCGTGCCGGCAACGGAGATCCGAGCCGCTTGGCGTGCCCGGGCAAGTTCCAGCCGAGCGCTTTGTCCGCCAACGACGGCAAGCCGGGCGGGGCGGGGATGGCCAACCGCCGGGCGAGGCGGCCGACCGTGGTGAACGGGGCCGGGTCCGGCTTTGCCAGGGGCTGCAGCCGTTCGAGCAGCATCGCGAATCGGTTGTCGTCGCGTTCCAGGAGGCGAGCCGCGCCGTTGCCCTGCCACGCGGCCAGTGCCACTGGCTCGGCGGTGTTCACCGGTGACGGGAACCCCAGCTTGAGCGCGACCTCGGTGCCATCCGCGCGGACGGCGGGGACCACCAGGCCGACAAAGCCGTGCAACACCGGCCCCGACACGGGGCACGACCAGCGCTCCAGGAACTCCGCCGCCAAGTCCGGCAGCGACTTCACCCAGCGCCTGCCCGCGTCGCCCTCGCGGGCGGCCGTTGCCGCGGCGAAGGGCGGTGGCACGGTCAGGCGGGTCACGTCGGCTCGGTGAGGCGGGCCCGCAACGCCGCGAGCGTCCGAAGCGTCACCTCCACGTCCTCGGGTGACAGCCCCGAAGCCACATCGTCCGCCCACCGCGCCTGACGGGCGCCGAGGTCGCGGAGGGCCGACCGAGCCACGGGCGTCAGCTCCAGAAGCGGCGCGCGCGCATCGGCGGGGTTCGGGGCGCGCGTGAGCATTCCGTTGCGCAGCAGGCGGTTCACCGTCTCCTGGACGCTCTGGCGACGTAGGCCGCGGCGGCGGGCCAGGTCGGCGGCCGTGGTGGGGCCGTCTTCGAGGAAGCCGAGGACCAGCCACTGGGCGGCGGTGAGGCCGTCCGGCGCGGTGAGGGCGTCGCCCGTCGCAAGGAGGGTGCCGTTGGTGAGGAAGACGTCGTTGACGAGCTGGGTGAGGCGCTCGGCGCGGCGGGTCATCGTGCTAGCGTGCCATATTGACAGGTACCTGTCGAAAGGAGAAGTCATGGAGATGCCCGAAATCACCCCAGCGCACGAGGAACTCAAGGCTCTGATCGGGGACTGGGCCGGCGTGGAGGAGCTCGCGGCCTCGGCCTGGGCACCGACGGCCACCGCGAAGGCGACTGCCACCTACCGAGGCGCGCTGGACGGGTTCGCGGTGGTGGAGGAGTACACCCAGACGCGCGAGGACGGCAGCACCTTCCTGGGCCACAACGTTTTCACCGTCGACCCGGCCACCCAGGAGACGCTCTGGTACGGCTTCGACAGCTACGGCTTCCCGCCCGAGCCCGGGCGCGGCGAGTGGCGCGAGGGAACCCTGCACCTCGAAAAGCGCACCCCGCGTGGCGTAGCGCGGCACCGGCTGACCCCGGACAACGACGTCCTCACCCACGAGATCGACGTGAAGATGGGCGACGCCGCGGAGTTCGGCCCGTTCCTGCGCGCCCGGTACACGCGCACGCACTGAACTGTGCCGTTGCTTACCAACCCGACCACAGTCACGGCGGGAATGGTTGCCAGGCGCGGTAACGTGCGGCCGGGCGCCCGCCTACTTCTGGTCGGATTGGTAAGAAGAGACCATGACCGAGTCGACCACCCAGGCCAACGGCATCACCCTCTGCCACGAGGAGTTCGGCGCCGCGACGGCACCGCCGCTGGTGCTGATCATGGGGCTCGCCGCGCCGATGACCTGGTGGGACGACGATTTCTGCGAGCAGCTCGCCGCGCGCGGGTTTCGCGTGGTGCGCTTCGACAACCGCGACGCCGGGCGCTCGCAGCGCATGTCCGGGCGCGCCGACGTCGTGCGGGCCTACCTGCTGCGCGCGGCGCCGTACTCGGTGGCCGACATGGCCGACGACACCGCCGGCCTGCTCGACGCCCTCGGCATCGAGCGCGCCCACGTCGTCGGCGCGTCGATGGGCGGCATGATCGCGCAGACGCTCGCCATCCGGCACCCGGGGCGCGTCCGGTCGCTGACGTCGATCATGTCCACCACCGGCAGCCGCCTGATCGGCCACCCGAGCCCGCGCGCGGCCGCGTCGATGCTCGCGCCGCAGCCGCGCAGCCGGGCGGAGTACGTCGAGCTGCTGGTCAAGACCTTCCGTCTCATCGGCTCCCCCGGCTACCCCTTCGACGAGCAGCGCATGCGCGAACGCGCCGAACGCACCTTCGACCGCGGCGTCAACCCGGGCGGTGCCGCGCGCCAGCTCGCTGCGATCCTCTCGACCCGCGACCGCACCGCCGCCCTGCGCCGCCTCACGCTTCCGTCGCTCGTCGTCCACGGCGCGCGCGACCCGCTCGTCCACGTCTCCGGCGGCCGCGCCACGGCCCGCGCCCTGCGCGCCGACCTCGACGTCGTCCCGGGCATGGGCCACGACCTGCCGGAACCCATCTGGTCCCGGGTGCTCGACGGCATCGCGCGGGTGGCGGCTAAAGCGTGACGACACCGAGGTGCGTGAAGTGCGCCGCCACGCGGGAACCCACGGCGACGGGCCCGGTCAAGCCTTCCGTGGCCACGAGAAGGCCCTCCTCGGCGGCAACGCCCTCGATCGCCTGATATCCCACCGCCGCGCCCGTGGCCGTGTCGACGATCTGCCCGTCGACTTCGAGCAGCACCGCTTCCATCGTGAGGTCGAACCCCTCGGGCGAAACCCCCACCGGACCGAGCCGGACGGCCACCAGGACATCCTCCTCAAGCAGCGCGATACCGCCGTACACGCGCGAAACAGCCTCAAGTGCAACCACGCCTGGCCCTGCCAAGCCCCGACGCAGGCGGAAAACCAGCACCGGCCGCGCCCGCATCCTGGCGGCGACGGGAGCCGTGAGCATCTCGTCCGTTACGAACACGGGTCCTCCTCCGCCGCGAACACCGCGGTCACGCTGCCCAGCCCCGCCATCGTCGCGACGACCGTGTCGCCCGGCGCCACCGGAAACGCGCGGGTCATGGACCCCGGCAGCACCACGTGGCCCGGCTCCAGCGTCACGCCGAGCGGGCCGACGGTGTTGGCCAGCCACACCAGCGCGTTCACCGGCGAGCCCAGCACGGCCCCGCCGGCGCCGGTCGCGGCGAGCGTGCCGTTCAGGTGCAGGGTGCAGCCGGTGAGCCGCAGGTCCACGTCACCCAGGGCGGTCGGGCGGCTGCCGAGCAGGACACCACCGGAAGACGCGTTGTCGGCGATCGTGTCGAACAGCGAGATGCGCCAGTCGCGGATGCGCGAGTCGACGATCTCCAGCGCCGGCAGCACGAAGTCGACAGCGCGCACGGCGTCGGCCACCGTCACGCCCGGTCCACGCAGGGGCGCGCCGAGCACGAACGCGATCTCCGGCTCGATCCGCGGCTGCAGGAACAAGCCTGCCGGGATGGGCTGGTGTTCGAGGTGGAACATCGACGCGGTGAGGTGGCCGTAGTCGGGCTGGTCCACGCCCATCTGCCGCTGCATCGCGGCCGACGCGAGCCCCACCTTGTGGCCGCGCACGACGTCGCCGGCCTCGACCCAGCGCCGCACGAGCGCGAGCTGGACCCGGTAGGCGTCCTCGGCCGTGCCACCCGCGAACGGCTCGACGGGCTCCCGCCGTTCGTGGGCCCGGGCCAGGCTGTCGACGACTTCGTGCAGGTGCTCCACGCCGACGGACTCTCCCGGACGAGCCGGCCCCGGCCAAGGCGTTCGTTCCACTGAACGGCACGATGCAATCTCTCGCGTAGAAACTTCTTGCGCGCGAGACATATGAGGAGTAGCTTTTGAAGCACCAACCCCCTGAGAGGACGTGACCGGAGATGGCACCCACCGAGACCGAAGTCGCGAAGCTCGCCGAAGCCCGTGACCAGCTGCGGGACAAGCACCTCCACCCGGCCGCCGTCCGGCCCACGACCGCGGGCCGCGGCATCCACCACACCGCCCTGCTCTCCAGCGACGTCGAGCGGACGATCAGGTTCTACCAGGACGTGCTCGGCTTCCCGCTCACCGAACTGATCGAGAACCGGGACTACCCGGGTTCCAGCCACTTCTTCTTCGACGTCGGCAACGGCAACGCGGTCGCGTTCTTCGACCTGCCGGGCCTCGACCTCGGCCCGTACGCGGAGGTCCTCGGCGGCCTGCACCACCTCGCGCTGTCGCTGACGCCGGAGAACTGGGCCGCCGCGCGCACCCGTCTCGACAAGGCCGGCGTGAAGTACCTCGAAGAGAGCGGCACGTCCATCTACCTCACCGACCCGGACGGCGCGCGCATCGAGCTCATCGCCGACGACCTGGGTGAGATGTACGGCTCGAAGATCGGCTGACGCGGAATCCCTTGTTCGCCAACAACGTTCCCCCATCATGCAACCTGAAGAAATCCTCGCGAACGCCACGACGATCGCGGTGGTCGGCCTGAGCCGCGATCCGGCGAAGGCCGCGCACGGGGTGCCCGCCACGCTGCAGGCGCACGGTTTCCGCATCATCCCCGTGCACCCGTCGGCCACGGAGCTGCTCGGCGAGAAGGTCTACCGGTCCCTCAAGGACATCCCGGAGCCGGTGGACCTCGTCGACGTCTTCCGCCCGGCCGCCGAGGCCCCGGGCATCGCTGCCGACGCCGTCGCCATCGGCGCGAAGGCGCTGTGGCTGCAGCAGGGCATCGTCTCCGCCGAGGCGAAGCGCATCGCGGAGGAGGGCGGGCTCGAGTACGTGGAGAACCGCTGCACCGCGGTGGTCCGCGCGGTCGCCGCGATCTCGAAGAACTGACCGCGGCGGGCTAGGGCATCATCGACGCGTAGCAGCGTCCGCCGGCCGAGGCGCGCTCCTGGCCGGCGAGGCACCGTGACCGACGAACAGCCCCACCACCGCGGCGACCCGGCCGTTTTCGCTGCCGACCTGCAGGCCGACGGCGAGCCGGAGGCCGAGTTCAACCCCGGTATCGCCGGGCGGCTGCCCCGCAAGAACGTCGCCGCCGGCGCGCTCGTGCGCGACGGGGAGGGTCGGCTGCTGTTCGTCGACCCGACGTACAAGCCGTTCCTGGAGATCCCCGGCGGCATGGTCGAGGACGACGAGTCCCCGCTCGCGGCCTGCCACCGCGAGGTCCGCGAGGAGCTCGGCCTCGACCTCGCGCTGGGGCGGCTGCTGCTCGTCGACTGGATGCCGACCCACGGCGTCTGGCGCGACAGCCTGCAGCTGATCTTCGACGGCGGCACCCTCAGCCCCGCGCAGGTGCACGCGATCGAACCGGCCGGCGACGAGCTCGGCGGCTTCGAGTTCCTGGACCTCGCCGCGGCGGAACCACGGCTTCGGCCGTCCAAAGCCAGGCGGGTGGCGCTCGCGTACCAAGCCCTGCTCGCGGGCGAGACTTTCTACGGCGAGTTCGGCCGCTCCGCGCAGTAGCGCCGGGCTCAGCTCGGCATCGACTGCGGCCCGGTCGGCACCGACGGCGCCGGATTGTCCCGAACCTGCACCTGCGCCTGCAGCAGATCCGCCGTCGTCGCCGGGTAGTGCAACGCGCGGTTGTCCCGCGGGTACCGCGCCGGCTGCCGATCGAAGCGGAACGCCGACGTCAGGTCACCGACGGTCCGGCGGCGCCAGGCACTGATGTGCGGCTCCCGCACCCCGAACCGCGCCTCCAGCAGCCGGATCAACGACGTGTGGTCGAACGTCTCCGAGCTCACGTACCCACCGGCCGTCCACGGCGACACCACCACGGTCGGCACGCGAAAACCGAGGCCGATCGGCACGCCGCCGACGAACTCGTCCGGGGTGCCGGCGGGCGGGGTCGGCGGGGCGACGTGGTCGAAGTACCCGTCGTTCTCGTCGTAGGTGAGGATGAACGCCGTCTTGGCCCACACGTCGGGGTTGGCGGCGATCGCGTCGAGCTTCGACGCGATGTACTGCGCGCCGGCGGCGGGCATCCAGTTCGGGTGCTCGGTCTGCGCCGAGGGCGCCACCAGCCACGAAACGGCGGGCAGGTTGTCGTTGCGGGCGTCGTGCTCGAACCAGCCCGCCGACTTCTTCACCATCGCGTTCTTGTACAGCGGCGACGACTTCGGCGCGTCCGCGAACTGGCGGAGCCAGGCCAGCGCGTTGTCGTCGTAGTTGTCCTCCTCCTGGTAGATCCGCCAGGAGACGCCGGCCTCGGTGAGCCGCTCCGGGTAGGTCTTCCAGGACAGCGCCGGGTTGTCCGACGACATGAAGTTGGTGTTCGCGGGTCCGCCGGCCGTGCCGTGCGGGTCGATCCACCCGGTCCACAGGTAGAGCCGGTTGGGGTTCGTCGGGCCGATCACCGAGCAGTGGTAGTGGTCGCAGACCGTGAACGCCTCGGCGAGCGCGAAGTGGAACGGGATGTCGTCGCGGTCGTAGTAGGCCATGGTCTTCGCGCCCTTGGCCTCGATCCAGCGGTCCAGCTTCCCGTTGTTCCACGCGGTGTGCTGGTCGGTCCAGTCGTGCGGGAGACCCGGCGTGGCCTGCGCGCTCGTCGTGCGCGTGTTGTAGCGGAACGGCAGCAGGTAACCGTCGGGGTGGCCGCTGTAGGGCTGCTGGAAGACGGAGTTCCCGCTCGGCAGCTTCATCGCGTGCGGGTCGGCGAAGCCGCGGACGCCGTCCATGGTGCCGAAGTAGTGGTCGAACGAGCGGTTCTCCTGCATGAGGATCACGATGTGCTCGATGTCCTCGAGCCGTCCCTTCCGGCGCGCGGGCTCGGCCAGCGCCTTGCGGACGTTCTCCGGCAGCGCGAGCGATCCGGCCGCGGCCGCGGCCGCCGCGGCGGCACCGAGGACCCGGCGCCGGGTGAACTCGCTCACGCTCTCGCTCCAAAGTGGACGATACGATCGTTTCCGGTGTCCGCCACGAAGATGCGGCCCTGCGCGTCGACGGCCACGCCGAGCGGGAAGCTCAAGGCGCCGGGCCCGTCGGTGCCGAACTCCGCGCGGTACGGGCCGGTGGTGCGGAACTGCGCGACCCAGCCGTAGTCGGGGACGGTCACGTACGCGTCGCCCTGGGTGTTGAGCGCGACGCCCGCGGGGTTGGACAGACCGCCGAACTCGCTGTTCTGGCCGCCGCCGATGGAGCCGATCGCCTTTCCGTCGCCCGAGTAGTGCACCACGGCGACGCTGCCGCTGGCGGCGCGGCCGTTCTGCACGATCCACGCGCCGCCGGCGCCGTCGCTGACGATGCCCTGCGGCGAGCTGACCTTCTCGGTGATGTCGGTGAGCGCCTTGCCGGTGAGGGTGTCGAAGCGGGCCACGCGCTGGTGGCCGGTGTCCGAGACCAGCAGCCGGCCCGCGGTGTCGATGGCGACGCCACGCGGGTTGTCCAGCTGCCCGGCGCCGTCCTCGCGCACGAAGCCGCCCCACCAGGAGTACTGGACCACGCGGTTGTTGCCGGTGTCGGCGACGTAGACGTTGCCGGCGTGGTCCACGGCCACGGCCTGCGGCGCCTTGAACCGGCCGGCGAGGACCCGCACCAGGCGGCCGTCGCGGGTGAAGGCCTGCACGCGGTCGTTGCCGGTGTCGGCGACCCAGATCTGGCCCCGCGGGTCGACGGTGAGGCCGGCCGGGCTGCTGAACTGCGCCGGCCCGCGCCCGCTGCGGCCGAACGCGCCCTGGTACACGGGCGGTGGTGTCTGTGGCGTCGGGCGCACGACGAAGCGCACAGGTTCGGCGAGCCAGGCGTAGCCGTCGTTCGCGAGGTAGAACGCGACGTAGTTCCCGGGGCCGAGCGAGCCGGTGGAGAACGAGACGGTGCCGCTCGCCGGCGGGGTGTACTCCCGCAGCGTCGACGGGCCGACGTAGGACTGGTCGACGGGGCCGTCGCCCGGGTCGGAGTAGAGCCCGACCCAGTTCTTCGGGGTCACCGACGACTGGGGCGTCGTGTACGTGAAGGTGATCAGCTCGCCCTGCTCCACGGAGGGCGCACTGCTGACCAGGGTGCCGGTAGCCACGGGCACAGCATCCACTGGCACGCCCGTACCAGGAAAGCCGGGCTGGTGGGTGTTCAGGAAGAGTTCGCTCAGGTGACGAGCCGGTAGCCGACCCCTCGGACGGTCTCGATGGTGTGGGTGCCGAACGGCGCGTCGATCTTGCGGCGGAGGTACCCCACGTAGACCTCGACGACGTTCTCGTCGCCCTCGTAGTGCGCGTCCCAGACGTGGCCGAGAATCTCGTTCTTCGTGAGCGCCGCGCCCTGGCGGCGGAGCAGGAACTCGAGCAGGCCGAACTCGCGCGCGGTCAGGTCGATGCGCTGCTCTCCCCTGTGGACGGTGCGCGCGGCGGGGTCGAGTTTGAGGTCGCCGGCCGCGAGCACGGCGGGGCGGGCGGGGGCGCCTCTCCTGAGCAATGCCCGCAGCCGCGCGACGAGGACGACGAAGGAGAACGGCTTGGACAGGTAGTCGTCGGCACCGAGGTCGAACGCGTCGGCCTCGTCGTACTCGCCGTCCTTGGCGGTCAGCATGAGAACCGGAGTCCAGTTCTCCTTGGCGCGCAGGCGTTTGAGCACTTCGTAGCCGGAGAGCTCGGGGAGCATGATGTCGAGCACGACGGTGTCGTAGTCGTGCTCGGTGGCCGACCACAGGCCGTCGGGTCCGGTGTGGACGACGTCGACGGTGAAGCCCTCCGCGACGAGTCCCCGCCGCAGGGTTTCGGCGAGCTCGCGCTCGTCCTCGACGATCAGCAGCCGCACGGTCAGTCCTCCTCGAGGCGGGGCAGTTCGATCCGGAAGTGGGCGCCCGGGTAGCTGGGGTCGGTGACGTCCACGTAGGACGCCTGGCCGCCGTGGCGCGCGGCGATGCCCGCGACGATCGGGAGGCCGAGGCCGGTGCCGCCGTGGCCGCGCTGGCGCGAAGCGTCGAGCCGGACGAACCGTTCGAAGACGCGCTCGCGATCCTCCGGGGCGACACCGGGGCCGTCGTCGCTGACCTCGACCACGGCGGTGGTTTCGTGGACCCAGCTGGCGATGCGGACGCGTTCGCGGGCATGACCGCGGGCGTTGTCGACGAGGTTGCGCACGGCCCGTCTCAGCTGAGCTTCGCTGCCCCGGACCTTGGCCGGCCCGGCGCGGACCTCGATCTTGATGGGACCTTCGGCGCGGATGCGGTGGGCCTCGGCGCGGACGATGTCGTCGAGGTCCACTTCGGTCGTCGCGGGGCGCTCGGTGGTGTCGTCGGTGCGGGCGAGCATGAGGAGGTCGTCGACGAGTTCGCGCAGGCGCGCGGTTTCCCGGGTGATGACGGGGACGAGCTCACCGGTCGTCTCGGGGTGGCGGCCGGAGACGTCGAGGGCGGTGCTGATCGTCGAGAGTGGACTGCGCAGCTCGTGGCTGGCATCGGCGACAAACCGGCGTTGCGCGGCTTGGGCGGAGTGCAGGCGGTTGAGCATCTCGTTGAGGGTCACGGCGAGGCGGTGGACCTCGTCGTTGCCGGGCGGCAACGGAACTCTCGCGGTGAGGTCTCTTGTGGACACTTCGGCGACGGTGCGGCGCATGCGTTCCACCGGCCGCAGGGCCGCGCCGACGGAGCGGTAGACGGCGAACCCGGCGATGGCGAGCAGCGGCAGGGAAATCAGGGCCAGGAGGAGAGTGAGCCGGGTCGACGCTTCGGTGACGGGTTCGAGGGATCTCGCCGAGATGACGGTGTAGGGCCCGCCCGGCCCCCGGACGCCTTGGGAGACGACGCGGTAGTCGGCGCCGTCGCCGTTGAGGTCCAGCGGCAGGGTCTCGACGGTTTCCTGGCCGGGCGCGGGCCGGTCCCCGGTCAGCGGCGGGTGGCCGGTGATGGCGGGGTCGCCCGCGATGGGCCGGCCGGTCCTGTCGAGCACCTGCGTGACGGCCTCGGTGTCGCCGGTGCTGGCGACGTCGCTCGCGGACAGGTCGCGCGAGCCTTCGCGGACGAGCTGGATGGCGACCTGGCGGCCGGTGCTGCGCGCACTCTCCGTCACGCTGCGGTCGAGCGACTCTTCGAGCAGCACGACGACGACCACGCACGCCACCGCGATGGCCAGCGCCAGCACCACCACCGCGACGGCCGTGGTCCGCATCCGGATACCGATCACCGCTCGCACCCTCACGTACGCAGGGTAACGATTTCCGGTTCGGGTCCGGTGTTCGCTCCTCGTTTCGCTCACCCCGGATCGTCTGTCCTGTTCGGACTGTTTACCCGGGCGGCGCTGTGGTTTTGCTGAGAAGGCGATTGTTGTTGCGTGGAATGCTTTGTTAGTCGTCCTAACGATCGGAGGTTGAACCATTCAGGGCAACCTTGACCTGCCACAATACGAAAGTAGGTCAAGATCTTCCGTCCATACATCGGAGCTGTTAGCGTCCAACCCCGCTTAGCGGAAACACGTGCCGGTGAGCGGGAATTTGGGCGAAGGGGCGATCGACGTGACGGAACGAGGGCTGGACCAGAGCGGCACGCTGGAGCGCGGGCTCGCGGTGCTGGAGCACGTGGGGCAGCACCAGGAGATTTCCACCAACGCGATCGCGAGGCAACTGGGGCTCTCGCGCAGCGCGGCGTACCGCATCGTGGGCACCCTCAAGCGGCTCGAATACCTCGAAGCGGACACCGTGACCGGTCGCGTGCGCCTCGGCACCCGCCTCGTCGAGCTCGGCGCCCGCGCGATGGCCGCGACCGACCTGCACCGCTGCGCGCCGCGCTACCTGGCGTCGCTGGCCGAACGCTCGGGCGAGACGACGTACCTCGCCGTGCCCGACAACGACACCATGGTCTACGTCGCCACCGAACGCAGCGCCAGCGCCGTCACGCTCGCCTGCCGCCTCGGCACGCGCCGCCCGCAGCACGCGACGTCGCTGGGCAAGGCCTGGCTCGCGGCGTTGCCCGAGATCGACCGGGTTGAGCGCGTCCGCCGGATGAAGCTCGACAGCCTCACGCTCAAGACCATCATCGACCCCGGCCGCCTCCTCGACGACCTCGCCCGCACCAGCCGCCGCGGCTGGGCCATCGACGACGTCGAGAACGAGCCCGACGTCGGCTGCGTCGCCGCCGCCGTCCGCGACCACTCGGGCCGCCCCATCGCGGCCATCAGCGTGGCCGGCCCGGCCCCGCGCGTGCTGCGCCGCGTGGAGGAACTGGGCGCGACCGTGGCGGGGACTGCCGCGGCGCTGTCGCTCCGGCTGGGGTACGTCCGGAGCCGGTAGGCCATCGGCCGGACATCCGACGAAGCGCACAACCCGAAGCATCGAGCCCGCTGTCACCGCACCCGGCTCGACCCCTCAGCTGGCACGCGCCGCGGTCGACTCCGCACCGCAGTCCGCAACGACCTGACACCCGCCGCCAGCGTAGGCCGGCTCGGCGTCCGCCGTGGCCGGGAAGGAAACGAAAGACCCTGGGTCTCCCGGAACCGCCGCCGTCGGGAGGGCCGGGCGGATCAGCGAAGGGGCTGACGCGTGACCTGGATCCAGGATTACCAACCGGCGGGCGGGCTGTGGGTGTCCGCGCTGCTCGCCGCGCTGCCGATCATCGTGTTGCTGGTGGCGTTGGGTGTCGTGAAGCTGTCGGCGCACCTGTCGGCGGCGTTGGCGCTCGTCACGGCGCTCGGGGTGGCGCTGCTGCTCTACCGGATGCCGGTGGGGCTCGCGCTCGACTCCGCCGTGATGGGCGTGGTCTTCGGGGTGTGGTCGGTGGCGTGGATCGCGTTCCACGCCGTGTACTTCCACAACGTCACGGTGACCACGGGCCGCTTCGACAGCATCAAGCGCGTGCTCGCCGGGTTCAGTGAGGACCGGCGGCTGCAGGCGTTGCTGATCGCGTTCAGCTTCGGGGCGTTGCTGGAGGGCGTCGCGGGTGGTGGGTCGCCGATCGCGATCACGGCGGCGATGATGGCGGCGCTCGGGTTCCCGCCGGTGAAGGCCGTGGTGCTGGCCCTGCTGGCGAACACGGCGCCGGTGGCGTTCGGCGGGCTCGGGAACCCGTTGATCGTGCTCGGCCGCCTCACCGGGCCGATCATGCACCTCAAGCCGGAAGACGCGACGGCGGCGTTCTCGTCGATGGTCGGGCGGCAGGTGCCGTTCCTGGCCGTGATCATCCCGGCGTTCCTGATCGTCGTGCTGGCCGGCTGGAAGAAGATGCTGGAGGTCTGGCCCGCCGTCGTCACGGCCGGGCTGGCGTTCGCGTTCATGCAGTTCGCGGCGTCGAACTACATCAGCGCGAGCCTCGTCGACGTGCTCGCCGCCCTCGCCGCGATGGCCGCGCTCTACGTGCTCACGCGGTTCTGGCAGCCGAAAACCGTGTGGCGCTTCGAGGGCGAAGAACCGGTGAAAACGTCGGCGAGCCTGGGCGCGGCGAAGGCCGAACGCGGAGCGCTCTACGCGTGGACTCCGTACGTGATCCTGATCCTCGCGATCTTCCTGTCGCGCATCGGCACGATCTTCGCGCACCTGCCCGTGTGGTTGGACCTCACGAAGCTGCTGCACAAGGCCGACTGGGTGTTCGCGTGGCCGGGGCTGCACAACCACGTGATCCAGCACGCGCCCATCACGCCGAAGGACACGCCGTACGCGGCGACGTTCACCGTCGACTTCCTCTTCTCCCCCGGCACGGTCGCCCTCATCGCCGCGGTGATCGCCGGCTTCGCGATGGGCGCACGGCCGAAGCAACTGGTGCGGACGTACCGCGCCACGTTGCACCAGATGCGCTGGGCGCTCGCGACGATCTTCATGATCCTCGCCATCGCGTTCGTGATGAACTACTCCGGCGCCACGCAGACGCTGGGCCTCGCGCTGGCCACGACCGGCGTGCTGTTCCCGATCTTCTCCGCCTACATCGGCTGGCTCGGCGTGTTCCTGACCGGCTCCGACGCGTCGACCAACAGCCTTTTCGGTCCCATGCAAGTGATCTCCGCCCAGCAGCTGCACCTCAACCCCGTGCTGGCCGGCGCGACGAACACGTCCGGCGGCGTGATGGGCAAGATGATCTCGCCGCAGAACCTGTCGATCGGCGCGACGGCGATCGGGCAGAGCGGCAAGGAAGGATCACTGCTGCGCCAGACGTTCCTGTGGTCACTCGCGCTCACCGCCGTGGTCGGCGTGATCTCACTGCTGCAGGCGACCGTGCTCGGTTTCATGATCCCCTGACGGGAATTGCTCTTTTCGGGGCAACCAGTCACCGTCCACTGTGGGCGGTGACTGGGCTGTCCGGATGAAAACCGGACACACCCGGCTCCGCGCGACCTACCGTGGTGCACATGCCACTGACGCTGATCAAAGGCACGTTCCAGCTCCTCGGTGCCGCACCGGACGGCGACTCCGTGCGGTTCTACCCCGACGACCCGGCCGCGACGAAGAAGGCCGGCCTGCGCGTCCGCCTCAACTCCCGCGGCGGCATGCAGCTGCGCCTCGACGCCATCGACGCGCTCGAAACCCACTACCGGCCGCGCGGCGGCGAGATGCTGCACCAGCCGGCTTCCCTCGGCGCCGCCGCGGCCGACCGGCTCGTGTCGCTGCTCGGCTTCACCTCCGTCACGCGCGGCGAAGACGGCATCGTCACGGCCGCGAAGCCGGAGAAGGTCTCGGGCCACATCCTCACGCGCTTCGCCGACAAGTACGGGCGGGCGGTCGCGTTCTCCTTCCCGGGCCAGCGGCCCGGCCGTTCCGTGGACGGCAGTGAGGTGTTCCTCGACACGAAGACGTTGAAGAACTCGGTGAACTTCCAGCTCGTCTCCGAGGGTCTCACGTATCCGACGTTCTATTCGCTGTTGTACGTGGATCTGCGCCAGACTCTCGCGGACGCTGCGGTGTCGGCCCGCGCGTCGGGCAGCGGCGTGTGGGCTTCGGACGTGACCACTTCGGGTTTCCGGCTCCGTTCTCGGGCCCAGTTGCAGGATGAGCTCGTACTGCTGCCCAAGCTGTTCCGCCGGCTGGCGGATTACCTCGCCCTGGACGAGACGGGCGGGGTCTCGCTCGCCGGCTTCGCCCACTTCCTCGACACACGCGACGACCGGCTGTTCACCGTCCCGGATGGACAGTCGACGGAGCTCGCCACGCTGGTGGAGGTGAAGCGGCAGACGGTGAAACTTCTCGTGCCGCCGGAGCGGATCGTGTTCGTGGAGGCTTGACGAACGTTCAGCAAGCCGCCGCTCGGTCCAACAACAGCGTGCGTTCGCGGGCATTCCCCGTCATGTCCGCCGCCCGCTCGAACTCCGCCTTCGCTTCGGCCAGCCGGCCCAGCTTCACCAGGAAATCCCCCCGAACGCTCGGCAGGAGGTGGTAGTTCTTCAACGCCGGCTCGTCCTTCAGCTTGTCCACGAGCTCAAGACCGGCTTCCGGCCCCTCGGCCATCGACACCGCGACCGCCCGGTTCAGCTCGATCACCGGCGAAGGTGTCAGCTGCGCGAGCCCGGTGTACAGCGCGGCGATCCGCGTCCAGTCCGTCTCCTCCGGCACGCGCGCCCGCGCGTGACACGCCGCGATCGCCGCCTGCGCCGAATAAGGCCCGTACGCGCCCTCGGCCAGTTCCTCCGAACGCGCCAGCGCCGCGAGCCCACGCCGGATCAGCAACTGGTCCCACCGGCCCCGGTCCTGTTCCAGCAGCAACACCGGCTCCCCGGACGGACCCGTCCGCGCGGCCGAGCGCGAAGCCTGGATCTCCAGCAGCGCCGCCAAGCCGTGGACCTCGGGCTCCGTCGGCATGAGTCCCGTGAGCACGCGGGCCAGCCGTAGGGCGTCCTCGCACAGGCCGGGGCGCAGCCAGTCGTCGCCGCGGGTGGCGGAGTAGCCCTCGTTGAAGATCAGGTAGATGACCTCCAGCACGGACGACAGGCGGGCCATGCGCTCTTCGCCGACGGGGACCTCGAAGGGCACCTTCGCGTCGGCCAGCGCCTTCTTCGCGCGCACGATCCGTTGCGCCACAGTGGATTCCTTGACGAGGAACGCGCGGGCGATCTCGTCGGTGGTGAGCCCGCCGAGCATGCGCAGCGTGAGGGCGACGCGCGCCTGGGTGGGCAGCACCGGGTGGCAGGCGGTGAAGACCAGCCGGAGGATGTCGTCCTCGATGTGTTCCTCGTCGAGGACCGCGTCGAAGTCGGCGAGGTCCGGCTCGAAGGCCTGCTGCTCGCGGCCGAGTTCGTCGAGCTTGCGGCCGAACGTCTCGTTGCGGCGGAACTGGTCGATCGCGCGGCGCTTGGCCGTGGTCATCAGCCACGCGCCGGGGTTGCGCGGCACGCCGGTCTCCGGCCACTGCTCCAGCGCCGCGACCAGCGCGTCCTGCGCGAGCTCCTCCGCGAGCCCGACGTCGCGCACCATCCGCGCGAGTCCCGCGATCACCCGCGACGACTCGATCCGCCAGACCGCCTCCACGGCACCGTGCGTCTCCACGGAGCCCATCAGACAGGCTGGCCCGCCCGAGGGCAAGCCTCGGGCGGGCGCGGCGTCACGGAACGAGCGGCCTGATCTCCACGACCCCCGCCTGCAGGTCGGGGTTCGGCGCGCGCTTGAGCAGCTCGACGATCTCCGCCACCGACTCCCCCTGCAGGATCCACAGCCCGGCCACGAGCTCCTTCGTCTCCGCGAACGGCCCGTCGACCACCCGCGGCTGCGGCTCGCCGTCGAAGTAGACCAGCCGCGCGCCCTGCGAACTCGGCGCGAGGCCCTCGGCCTGCACGAGGTGCCCCGACGCCGCCAGCTCGTCGTTGAACTTCGACATCTGCGCCATCAGTTCGGCGCTCGGCATGACGCCGGCCTCGGAGTCGGCGTTGGCCTTGACCATCACGAGGAAGCGCATCAGGCGTTCTTCGCCGCTTCCGCGCGCAGCTTCTCCTCGGCCTCACGCAGCTCAGGCGTCAGGTTGTCGCCGAAGTCCTCGGCCTCGGCGATGCGCCGGATCTCGATCTCGTGGTGCGCGCCGTCCGTGTTGGGCACGCGCTTCACCCACTCGATGACCTCTTCCTTCGACTTCACCTGCAGGATCCAGAAGCCCGCCACGAGCTCCTTGCTCTCGGCGAACGGGCCGTCGATCACGGTCGGCTCGGCGTTGCCCGCGAAGCGCACGCGCGCCCCTTCGGCGCTCGACGTGAGGCCCTCACCGGCGAGCATCACGCCCGCCCGCACGAGCTCCTCGTTGAACTTCCCCATCTCGGCGAGCATCTCGGTGGTCGGCAGCTGGTTGGCCTCGGACTCTTCGCTCGCCTTCATGATCACCATGAACCGCATTTGGGAGATCCTCTCTCTTCGGTTTTGCCGTCACCCCTGCGTCGAACGGGCGGCCGCTGGATCGACAAGGCGCCCGAACTTTTTTCCCGCGGCCGAAACTAGCAGGTCAGGCAGCTGCTTGGGGGACAAATCGGGCGTGGGAGAATTCTCGGTCGTGGCGCACCTCCCCGAAGACCTGCGAACCGCCCTCGACGACGAGCTCGGCCGCTTCCCCGAATCCCGGCTCGCCCAGGCGGTCGACAAGCTCAGCTCGCGCTACCGCTCCGGCGAAGCCGCGACGGCGCCGATCCTCACCTCGGAGCTCGACGTCGCCGCCTACGCGGGCTACCGCATGCCGGCGACGTACGCGGCCGTCAGCTCCGCGCTCGGCGAAGTGGCCGCGGCCGCCCCCGGGTTCGCGCCGCGCACACAGCTCGACATCGGCGGCGGCACGGGCGCAGCCATCTGGGCCGCGGCCCGCGCGTGGCCGACGCTGGAGAAGTGCACCGTCGTCGAGCAGGTCGCCGGCGCGCTCACCCTGGG
Organism: Amycolatopsis sp. NPDC047767; assembly: GCF_040704195.1. Classification (NCBI taxonomy): domain Bacteria; kingdom Bacillati; phylum Actinomycetota; class Actinomycetes; order Pseudonocardiales; family Pseudonocardiaceae; genus Amycolatopsis; species Amycolatopsis sp. NPDC047767. The sequence continues at coordinate 69,025 of NZ_JBEYSJ010000013.1, read as the reverse complement.
CCGCAAGCTCGCGGCGAGCGCCGAAGACGCGGCGGTCCGCGGGGCGACGTGGCAGCGCGGGCTGATCGACCCGGCGTCACCGCTGCCGGCGGCCGACCTGGTGACTCTGTCGTACGTCCTGGGCGAGCTGCCGGAACGCACGCGCGACGAGGTGGTGCGCTGGCTCGCCGCGTCGGGTGGCGCGGTGGCGCTGGTCGAACCCGGCACGCCCGCCGGGTTCGACCGCATCCGCGCGGCTCGCGACGTGCTGCGCGGCCTCGGCCACACGGTGCTCGCGCCCTGCCCGCACGACGGCGAGTGCCCCATCAAACCCGGCGAGGACTGGTGCCACTTCGCCGCGCGCCTGCCGCGAAGTGGCGTGCACCGGCGCATCAAAGCGGGCACGCTGGGGTTCGAGGACGAGAAGTTCTCCTACGTCGTCGCGGCGCCGGCGGGCGTCACAGCCGACCGCGCCGACGCGCGGATCCTGCGGCACCCGCGCAAGCACAAAGGCTTCGTGCAGCTCGACCTGTGTACGGTGGATGGCCTCGCTTCCGGCGTCACCGTGTCCAAACGCCACGGTCCCCGCTACCGCGCCGCGCGCGATGCGGAATGGGGCGACGCTTGGATTACCGCTGCGAATACCGGAGCCACGAACACCGGGACCACGAACACCGGGACCACAAAGGAGTAGTCCGATGGGGAAGGTCGTCGCGGAGATCAGCATGTCGCTCGACGGGGTCGTCGCCGGCCCGGGCACGGACACCGACAACCGCCTCGGCCGCGACGGCGAGCTGCTGCACACGTGGATGGCGCACGGCAACGAGACCGACCACGACGTGATGGCCGAGTTTTTCACCGACACCGGCGCGTTCGTGCTCGGGCGCACCACGTTCGACATGGGCATCGACGTCTGGGGCCCGGACGGCGCCTTCGAGCGACCGGCGTTCGTCCTCACCCACCGCGCGGCCGAACCGCTGGAGCGCGGGAAGACCACGTTCACCTTCGTCACCGACGGCCCGGAAGCCGCGCTGGCCCAAGCGCGCGAGGCCGCGGGCGACCGCGACGTCGTGGTCATGAGCGGCTCGGCGATCGACCAGTACCTGCGCCTCGGACTCGTCGACGAGCTGCGCCTGCACCTCGTGCCCCTGCTGTTCGGCGAGGGCGTGCGCCTGTTCGACGACCTCGCCGACCACCGCGTGACGCTGGAGCGCACCGACGTCGTCACCACCCCGACGATGACGCACCTGACCTACCGGGTCACTTCCTGAGACCGCACGGCGTAGCTGTCGAAGTGAGTAGCACAGTCGCGCACTTCCGGGGCCCGCGAAGGAAACGCGGTGGCCCGACGGACACAACGTGTTCCCGAAAGCCTCGGTCACCACACCGCCGGTGCCACCGCGGACCAGCTCCTCCTAGCCTCGCGCTCGACTTCCCCCACCGCGCGAGTTACTGGAGGCAGATGAGTGCTGTCCGTCGCTGGTTCGTCACCGGCGCCTCCCGAGGCTTGGGCCGGGCGCTGACCGAGGTCGTGCTGGATCGCGGTGACCGGGTCGTCGCCGCGGTCCGGCGGCGCGAGAGCATGGCCGACCTCGCGCAGAAGTACGGCTCGCAGATCGAGGTCGAGCAGCTCGACGTCGGCGACCTCGCGGCGATCGACGACGTCGTCGGCCGGGTGCTGGCCCGCGGACCGCTCGACGTGGTCGTGAACAACGCCGGCTTCGGCGTGATCGGCGCACTCGAGGACCAGAGCCCCGAGCTCGTACAGAGCCAGCTCACCACAATGCTGCACGCACCGATCGCGATCACGCGCGCCGTGCTGCCCGCGCTGCGCGAGCACGGCGGCGGGCACATCTTCCAGATCTCCAGCATGGGCGGCCAGATGGCCTTCCCGGGCAACACCGTCTACAACGCGGTCAAGTGGGGCCTGGAGGGCTTCAGCGAGTCGCTCGCCCAGGACGTGGCCCAGTTCGGCATCCGCGTCACCATCGTCGAGCCGGGCGCCATCCGCACCGACTTCCACCACTCGGCGAGCTTCCCCGAGGGCAACCCGGCCTACCAGGAGGGCGCGGTCGCGGCCGTGCGCGGCTACTTCCGCACCGCGGGCCTGGACCTCTACCAGGGCGACCCCGGCAAGGTCGCCGGCGCGATCCACGACCTGTCCACCCGGGAGAACCCGCCGCTGCGCGTCCCGCTGTGCAGCGACGCCTTCGACGCGTTGACCGCCACGCTGCAAGGCCGCCTCGACGCCCTCGCGCCACTGGAGTCGCTCGCGCGGTCCGTCGCGATCGATCCGGCCCCGGAAGAAGCCTGACCCACCGTGTCCGGTCGGCGGCCCCGGCTCCGACTCCATGGTGAACCGAACCGGAAGGACGCCACCATGGACTTCGAACGCCGGGCCGCCGAGATCGTGGCGCAGACCGAGCTGCTGCGGACCACCGCAACCGGCGCTGACCTCGCAACACGAATCGCCGCGTGCCCGGACTGGAGCCTGGGCCAGCTGCTCAACCACGTCGGGGCGGGGCACCGGTACGCCGAGGGAATCGTGCGCACGCGTGCCTCCGAGGCCCCCGCCGACGACTACCTGCGCAATCCGGGCCACGAAGTCCGGCCGGGCAGCTGGCTCACCGACGGCGCCGAGGCCCTGGCGACGACCTTGCGCGAAGCCGGGCCCGACGCCGAGGTCTGGACCCCCGTCCCCGCCGGAGCGCCGCGGGCCGCGTTCTACGCCCGCCGCTTCCTGCACGAGACGGCCATGCACCGCGCCGACGTGACGCTCGCCCTCGGGCAGCGCTTCGAGCTCGACGGCGACCTCGCCCACGACACCCTCGACGAGTGGCTCGAACTCGGCTGCCTGCCGGTGATGTTCGATTACTTCCCGGAGCGCCGCGCGCTGCAGGGACCCGGCCACACCGTCCACCTCGCGCCGACGGACCACGCGGCGTCGTGGACCGTCGACCTCACCGGCGACCTGCCCACGTGGCACCGCGGCGCCGTCGAGAACCCGGCCGTGACGGTCGAGGCGCCGCTGACCGACCTGCTGCTGATCGCCTACGGCCGCGTGCCGGCCACCACCGCGAAGCGCACGGGCGACACGGCGTTCCTCGACACCTGGCTCTCGCTGGTGAGTTTCGGCTGAATCCCCCGGCTCAGCCTCACGGCCGAGGCACTTCGCACCCGCGCAGGAGGCGAAGCGCGCCCCGGCACGAGACGATCAGGACCATGACCACCCAGCGCGTGGGCCCGCGCATCGCCCTGGTCGCCGAGATCGCGGCGCTCGTGGTGCTCGTGGTGCTCGACGCCGTGGTGTTCACGCGCTCCGGCTCGGCGCAGGGCACGCTCGCGCTGATCGCCGTGGACTTCGCGCCCGGGCTCGGGCCGGTGGTGGCCGTGCTCGCCGTGCTGCGCCGCCGGTTCCCGGACCACGTCGCGCTCGTGGCGACGGCGGTGTCGTGCCTGTCGCTGCTCGGCACGGCCGTCACGGCGGGCGTCGCGGCGCTCGGGCAGCGGCTACCGGTGCAGCCCAGCGGGGCCGAGTCACTCGCGATCGCGCTGGTCGTCGGCGCGTGCTGCCACCGGCTGCAACGGCCGCCCGCGGCGACGTTGTCCATCCTCGGTGGGATCGCGGCCGTGGCGGCGCCGGTGTTCCGCTACGGCATCGGCTCGCCCGCGGCGCTGCTCTCGGCCGCCGCGGCCGTCGCGTGGGGCGCGGCGCTCGCGATCGGCCTGCTGTTGCGCGACGCCGACGCGCGGGCCCGGGCCGAAGCCGTCGAGGTTCGCGCGGCGGAGCGGCTGAACCTCGCGCGCGAGCTGCACGACCTGGTCGCACACCAGATCACCGGCATCGTCGTGCGGGTGCAGGCCGCGCACCGCGTGACCGAACGCCAAGGCGGTGACACCAGTGCGTTCGCCGAGATCGAGCAGGCGGGCGCGGAGGCGCTGGCGTCGATGCGCCGGCTCGTCGGCACGCTGCGCACCGACGGCGAGAACTTGTTCAGCCCACCGTCCGGGCTCGCTGCGGCCGTGGACCGCGCGGTGCCCGACGACGGCACCGTCACCCTCGACGTGCCCGGCGACCTCGGCGGTCTCAACGCGACGCCGGAGGTCGTGACCACTGTCCACCGGCTGATCACCGAGGCCCTCACCAATGTCCGCCGCCACGCGCCGCGCGCCACCGACGTGCGGGTGAGCGTGCGCCGCGACCAGCGCGACCTCGTGGTGGAGGTCGGCAACGACGGTGCGGCCAAGCCCGCGCGGCCCGGCGGCTACGGCTTGATCGGCATGACCGAACGCGTCACCGCCGTCGGCGGTACGGTTTCCGCGGGCCCGGCGGCCGGGCACCGCTGGCTGGTGGCCGCGCGGCTGCCGCTCGAAACAGCCTGAGCAGAACAGCCTGAGCAGGAGGATCCCCGTGCCGGTGACCGTGTTGATCGCCGACGACCAGGCGATGGTCCGGACCGGCTTCCGGCTGATCCTCGAAGGCGAGCCGGACATCGAGGTGGTCGGCGAGGCCGCCGACGGTCAGGACGCCGTGCGCCTCGCGCGGCAGCTGCGCCCGGACGTCACGCTGATGGACATCCGCATGCCCGGTATCGACGGGCTGCAGGCCACGAAACTCCTGGCCGGCCCGGACGTCGCCGATCCGCTGCACGTCGTGATGGTCACGACCTTCGGGCTCGACGAGAACGTCCACGCGGCCCTGCGCGCCGGCGCGTGCGGCTTCCTGTTGAAGGACGCGGGCGCGACGCTGCTGATCGAGGCCGTGCACGCGGCCGCGCACGGCGAGGCGCTCGTCTCCCCGGCCATCACCACGCGTTTGCTCGCCCACTTCGTCGGCAGTGCGAGCAAGGAACGGTCCGAACCGGACAGTCCGCTCACCAACCGCGAGCTCGACGTGGTGAAAGCCGTGGCGGGCGGCCAGACCAACGCCGAGATCTGCGAGTCACTCGTCCTGTCGCTCTCCACCGTGAAGACTCACCTCGCGGCCGCCCAGCGCAAGCTGCGGGCTCGCAACCGCACCGAGATCGCCATCTGGGCCTGGGAGACCGGGCTCGTCCGCTGAAGCTGCGACGCGCACGACCATGGTCCCCGCGACCAGGTCACCGAGGCGTTGCCGGCGGGGGCTGACCAGCATGATCACCACCCCCGCGAGGCCCCAGCAGAACCCGTCGACCACCATCAGCACCGCGCGGATCACGTAGGCGCGCAACGGAGGCCGGCCGCCGTCGGGCAGCACCACGCGGATCCGCAGCCAGCGCATCGCCGGCGTCTGGCCGCGGTGGCGGTGCGGCCACCAGATCTCGAGGTACAGACTCGCGAGCACCCAGATCCCGAACGTCGTGAACGCCACGACCTCGATGAACGTGAGCAGCGAGCCGGGCGGGGGCACGTAGAGCACGACGAGTACCGCGACCACCGCCACGGGCACGGTGGCGAGCAGCTGGTCGAGCACGCGCTGCACGACCCGTCGGCCCACCACGCCGGGGCCGGGCGCGGGAATGGTCATGTCCTCAGTTTCCCCGCTGTGGCAGCCTCGCGCGCGTTGGCCCGCCTCGTTCGCACGGCCGAGGCGGCACCGGAAGTTCGTCCGCAAGGCTGATCGCCGGCGTCCGCGCGCGCACGAGACTCGACGGCAAGCGGATCACGGACGAAAGGACTCCCGGTGCGAACTCCCAGAGCAGTACTGGTCTCGGCGGTGGTCGCGGCCGCCACCGCGGCCTTGGTCCCGGCGACGGCGAGCGCGGCCGAAGACCCTTACACGAGCCAGAAAATCACGTGGGGCGACTGCGCGTTCAAACCGGCCACCGGGGCGAAACCAGCACAATGCGCCGAAATCACCGTGCCGCGCGACTGGGCGAACCCGGCCGCCGGCGTCGACCTCAAGGTGTCGATCAGCCGCGTCGCCGCGACCGGCGACCGCGCCGGCGCGATCCTCGTGAACCCCGGCGGCCCGGGCGGGCAGGGCACCTCGCTGGCCGGCTCGCTCGCGGGACTGGAGCCGTCCGTGAGCGCGAGCTACGACTTCATCGGCATGGACCCGCGCGGCACCGGCCAGGAAGGCAGCAGCGACAAGGGTTTGCAGTGCGAGGTGCCCACCGGCGGGCTGCCCACCACGGCCCTCGACGCCCGGGACCGCTCCGCTGCCAGCATCGCGGCGCACCAGGCGACGCCGCGGGCCATCGCCGAGGCCTGCCAGAGCGACGCGCTCACGCCGTACATCACGACGTGGCAGACCACGCACGACATGGACCTGATCCGCACGCTGCTGGGCGACCAGCAGCTCAACTACCTCGGGTATTCCTACGGCACCTGGCTCGGCGCGAAGTACGCGTCGATGTTCCCCGGCCACGCGGGCAAGATCGTGCTCGACTCCAGTGTGAACTTCGAGGGCCGGCTGCAGGCCGACTTCGAGGCGTTCCCCGAGGTCGACCAGCGGCAGTTCGACGACGTGTACGTGCCGTGGCTTTCGCGCCAGTTCCCTGACCAGCTCGGGAAAACGCCCGAGGCCGTGAAGCAGAAGTACGAGCAAGTGCGCGCGTACTACGCGTCGAAGGGCATGTCCCCCGACAACTTCGACCACATCTTCGTCGGCAACGGCAGCAAACTGCAGTGGCTGCTGGGCGCGCTGGTCTTCACCCAGGGTGCGGCCGCGCTGGACGGCACCGCACCGGCGCCGCCGAAGAACCTCGCGGCCGACCTCGACGCCGAGTCGCGCAGCGCGTTCGGCGTGCCGGCCACGGACCTCACCGTGGCGAAAGTCGTCGCCGCGACGCCCGACTACACACCGGTGGCCGGCACCCGCTACGCCGTGGCCTGCGGTGACCAGCCGACGCGGTCGGCGGCCTGGTACAAGAACCTCAGCGACCGGCAGGGTCCCGTCGACCCGCTCTACGGCTGGTCCTACGGGCTCAGCGAGCCGTGCGGCTACTGGTCGGAAGCGCCGCAGCACGAGCTGCCGAACCTGCCGGCGTCCGTGAAGAGCCACGTTCTCGTGGTGCAGGGCGAGTTCGACCCGCAGACCGGCTACGAGCAGGGCCGCGCCGGTGCTCGCGCGGCCGGCGTGCCGCTGATCTCGGTGGACGACGCGCCCTTCCACGGCGAGTACGCGATCAACGGCAACCCGTGCGTCGACGGGCTCGTGAACACCTTCCTCACCAAGAACTCGCGGCCCGCCTCGACCACGTGCCCCGGGGTGCCGCTGCCCGGCGAGGACGAGGTGCACCCGGTGACCGGGCCGGTCGACCACCACGCCGGCGGCGTCGCGACCGAGGTGCGCGACACGCTGTCACACCTGCGCCAGACCGTGCAGGACCTGATCCGCAACCTCAACTCCAGGAGGTAGACATGGGACTTCGGTGGCTGCCCCGCACACGGGCCACGGCTTGGGCGTACCTCGTGATCGGTTTGCTGATGCTGGGACTGCTGATCGCGGAGCTGTCCACGGGATTCGCCGGGGATTCCCTGGTGCAGTACGGAATCCTGGCGTTCATCTTCCTCGGGTTCACCTCGACCGGCGTCGCCAAGCTCATCGTGACGCGGGACTAGCAGTCTTGACGATCAGCCCCACTGGATGGGCAGGCTCTTGAGGCCGTTCTGGAAGTTCGAGCGCAGCCGCCGTGGTTCGCCCGCGAGGCGGACTTCGCCGAGCTGGTCCAGGACGGCCTCGAAGAGCGCCCGCATCTGCACGCACGCCAGGTGCGAGCCGAGGCAGAAGTGCGGGCCGTGGCCGAAGGTCAGGTGCTCGCTGGGCGCGCGCGTGACGTCGAACGCGTCGGGGTCGGCGAACACGGTCTCGTCGCGGTTGGCCGAGGAGAACCAGACCACGACCTTGTCGCCGGCCTTGATGTCCACATCGGACAGCCGGGTGTCCTCGGTGGCCGTGCGGCGGAAGTGCATGACCGGCGTCCACCAGCGCAGCATCTCCTCGACGGCACCGGGCAGCAGCGACCGGTCGTCGAGGAGCTTGCGGTACTGCTCCGGGTGCCGCAGCAGCGCGGCGAGCCCGCCGGGCAGGCCGTTGCGCAGGGTTTCGTTGCCCGCCACGGAAAACAGCCAGAACAGGTTCTCGAACTCCGCGATCGAGACGCGCCCGCCCTCGTCGTCGACGTGCTGCATGAGGTTGCTCATCACGTCGTCGCCGGGGTGGCTGCGCTTGTATTCGCCCAGGGCGTTGGCGTACGCGTAAAGGTCCGGCATCCCGGCGCGTGTACGCGGGTCGGGCATCGCGCCGTCCGGCCCTGGCTCGGGCCGCACGGCGAGCGCGGCGCGGGCGAGGTCCGTCACGTCGTCCGGCCGGACGGTGGCGCTCACCGCGTATTCGGCGTCCTGGAAGCCGATCACGCGGTTGCTCCAGTCGAACATCAGCCGCCGGTCCTGCTCCGGCACGCCGAACACCTCGGCGAGCGTGAGCAGCGGCAGGTCGGCGGCGACGTCCTTGGCGAAATCGCACTCGCCCCGGTCCGCGACGGCCGCGACCAGGTCGTGGGCCCAGCCCTCGATGCGCTCGGTGAGCCGGCCGATCGCCCGCGGCGTGAACGCCTTGCTCAGCAGCCCGCGCAGCCGGCCGTGCTCGGGCGGATCCATGTTCAGCATCATGCGCCGCACGTAGCCGAGGTCCTCGGGCGTCGCGGGGTCGCGGATCTGCGTGCCGCCGAGCTGCGACGAGAACGTGGCGGGGTTGCGCAGCACGTCGCGTACGTCGGAGTGGCGCAGCACGGCCCAGAAGTCGCCGACGCGCGTCACCGGCGTTTCGCGGCGCAGCTTCGCGAGGACGTCGTAGGGCACGCCTTCGACGTAGGTGTCCGGGTCGGCGATCAGGGCACTCGACACGGTCCCGACCCTAGCCCCGGAACCCCGGCCTGGGGAAAGATCCGAGTGGTGGAAACGCTGAAGCTGCGCACCGACGGGTGCGGCGAGCCGGCCGTGCTGCTGCTCCACGGACTGGGCGCGACCGGCACGGTGTGGGACGGGCTGACCGAGCTGCTGGACCGGCGGGTGCTCGTGCCCGACCTGCCCGGGCACGGTGGTTCGGCGCCGTTGCCGGCCTACTCGTTCCCGGCGCTGGCGGCTGAGGTGGCCGCGGGCCTCGACGAGGCCGGGCCGGTGGTCGTCGTGGGCCATTCCCTGGGTGGGGTGGTGGCGCTGGAGCTGGCTTCCGGGCGGCACGGCCTGGAGGTCGCCGGGGTGCTGGCGCTGGGCGTCAAAGTGGAGTGGAGCGCCGAGGACCTGGAGCGCGCCGCCGCGATGGCCGCGCGTCCACCGCGGTTGTTCGCCTCGCGGGAAGACGCCGCGGTCGCGTACCTGAAGGTCGCCGGGCTCACCGGCTTGGCGCCCGCGGATCCCGGTGGTGTGGTGGCGACCGCCGACGGCTGGCGCCTGGCTCTGGACTCCGCCGCGTTCGGCGTGGGTGCGCCGGACATGCCGCGGCTGCTGGCCGAAGCGACGTGCCCCGTCGTGCTCGCGGCGGGCGCCGACGACCCGATGTCGCGGCCCGAGCAGCTGCGGGCGCTGGCGGCCGGCTCCGTCACGTTGGCGGGCCTCGGGCACAACGCCCACGTGGAGGACCCGGCCGCGCTGCTGCCGTTGTTGACGCAGCTCACCCCGCGTGAGGAGTGAGCGGTCCTTAGGATGACGGGGTGATCACCGACCCCGTGCACCCCGGCATCGACCAGCTCCTCAAGCTGGAACCGCTCGAGCGCAACCTGTTCCGCGGCACCAGCCACGAGGGTTCGCCGCAACGGGCGTTCGGCGGCCAGGTGGCGGCACAGGCGCTCACGGCGGCGGGCGCGACCGTGCCCGAGGACCGGCACGTGCACTCGCTGCACGGCTACTTCATCCGCGGCGGGCGCACGGACCTGCCGATCGTCTACGAGGTGGAGCGCACGCGCGACGGCGGCTCGTTCACCACCCGGCGCGTGGCGGCGATCCAGAACGGCGAGACGATCTTCAGCCTCTCGGCGTCGTTCCAGAAACCCGCCACCAGCAGCGAACACCAGGCGCGCATGCCCGAGGTGCCGGCGCCGGACGACGTCGAGGTCCGCGACGAGGACGAGCTGCCGATCATGCTTTCGGTGATCGAAGCGCGGTTCATCAGCGACCCGGCGGCGGGACTGCCGGACGTCGGCAGCGGGCCGCGCCAGCGCATCTGGGTGCGCGCGAAGGGCCGCCTGCCGGACAACCCGCTGGCGCACGTGTGCGCGCTCACCTACATCTCCGACATCCGCCTGGCCGGGACGGCCGCGCTGCCCCACCGCGACGAGCCGGGCCGCGCGCAGCTGACCTCACTCGACCACGCCGTGTGGTTCCACCGCCCGTTCCGCGCCGACGAGTGGCTGCTGTTCGACATGGAGAGCCGCAGCTTCACCAACGAGCGCGGCCTCACCCACGGCGAGTTCTACACCACCGACGGCCGGCTGGTGGCCTCCGTCACGCAGGAAGTCCTGCTGCGGCGGCGGTGAGCTCACCGTCCTTGGTGGACACTCCATTGAGGACCTTGGTCAGGCTTCGCGCTTCGAGCCCCGCGAGCACCGTGTTGGCCACGGCCAGCACGAGGTACACGCCCGCCTGCAGCGAGAGCGTGAACGGGTGCAGCCCCGACGCGCCCGCCAGCAGCACGAAGTGACACACCGCGACCACGACCAGCGACGCGGCGGAGAGCACACCCAGCGCGAACAGCAGGCCGCGCAGCACGCGCGTACGGCGCCAGCGCAGCCGGCCGGTCTTCACGAGGTCGGGCGTGCTCACCATCACGAGGCCGCAGCCGTAGCCGCAGAAGCCCCCGAGCACGCCGCCGCCGGCGACCAGGGCCGTGGTGGTGTGGTACGACACAGGCACGCGATACGCGGCCAGGATCGCGGCAACGCAGACCAGCAGGCCGAGCGGCAGGTGCGGCCACCCGAACCAGGGCAGCCTCCGCTCCATGCGGACGATCGTCGGCAGGTCGACATCACGGTACGACCCGGAGTCAAGCAGGGGCATCTCGCCAGTCCTGTTCTTCCGGTGATCGGCGCAGCCTAGGCCAGCGCGCGCCCGGCCGCAAAAACGCGGGTCAGGCGCTCGTCCACGGTGGACGGTTTTTTGTCGGTGGTCGTCGCTAGGGTTCCCCTATGAGTTCAGAGGAAAACTCCGCTCTGGAAACCGCCACTTGGGGGAACGCCGTGGACGAGGTCGCCGCCGAAGATCTGACGCAGGGCCAGTGGTTCTGGCACGTCCCCGTCCCGGGCCTGACGGGCTGGCCCCTGCAGGTCGCCACTGCCGAACTCCTGGACGACGCCGTGCGCATCATCACGACCGACGAGGTGCGCGAACTGGTCTCCTACGCCCGCGACCGCCGCGTCCGCCTGGCCACCGCTTCCTGACGCTCGCGGATCGAACGGGTTCGAACCGGCTCGAAAGCCTTTCCTGCCAGCCGGTTCGATCAAGCCCAGCCCGCTCCGGCCCACCGCGATGCGGCACACCGTCACCCGGGCAAGTACGAGCCCGACGCCGGCCGCACCAGCTCAGGGCTGCAGTGCCCGTCGCGCCGTCGCACCATCGGCGCGACGCGGGTGCTTCACCGCGTGCGGGACTGATGTGCGGGTGCTCGCCGATCTCATGACGGCTCCCGCCCGGCCTCTCCCGGGCACGATCTCCCGGCCACTGAACGCAGGCGGCCCAACGTGAGCCACGCGCCCGGCCTTGCGGCAGCTCACTCGCGATCCGAGGTTCGCACCAGCTGCCGGTCGCGGGCGCTCTCACGCAGAATGCCGGGCACGCGCCCGGCTGGTGTCTTGTTCGTCGGGCAACCGCCGCGATGGCCTTCGTGACCAGCATCGCGTTCGCGAAGGCCGGTCGAGAATGCCGACGGCCCGACCGCACTTGCTCGCCGTCGGTGGTCGCGGTGGTCAGGGGCCACGCCGAACCGCACCACCACTTCATCGCGGCGACCGCAGCCGTTCCCCGCTGGGACCCGGACCGTTCCTCGCGGGGACACCCGCCGTCAGTCCACTGAGGACTGGGGCGGGCCCGGAGACGAGAGGATCGGAGCCGGCAAGGGGGCTCGAACCCCTGACCTTCTGTTTACAAGACAGATGCTCTACCAGCTGAGCTATACCGGCCGACGCCCCGCGCAGCAGGCCAGGGCGAGAGAAGTATATCGGCCTGCCGCCGCTCGGCGGCACCCGGAAGGTGGCTGCGGGGGAACAGCCGCGCGACCGGGTGCCGGCGCCGGGGGACGCGTCAGATGCGGCGCGCGTTGTGGAACGGCATCGAGGACAGCGGCGACAGCTTCACCGGCACTCCGGGTCGGCTGGCGTGCAGGACCATGCCGCCACCGGCGTAGATGCCGACGTGGCTCACGGGCGTGTAGAAGAACACCAGGTCACCGGGCTGAAGCGCGGCCTTGGAGACGGCCACGCCCGCCGTGGACTGCAGGCGCGAGCTGTGCGGCAGGGCCACGCCGACCTGCTTGAACGCCCACACGACGAGGCCGGAGCAGTCGTAGGCGTTCGGGCCGGCCGCGCCCCAGACGTAGGGCTTGCCCTGCTGGGTGAGGGCGCGGCTGAGCGCCGAGGCGCCAACGCGAGCGGTGGCCGACGCGGAGGCGGCGGGGGCCGCGGAGGCGGCGGGGGCCGCGGTCGCGGCGGACGCGGTGCTCGCGAGGACCGGGCCGGCCGTGGCCGACATCGCGGCGGCCAGCGCGGTCGCCGTCAGGGCGGCGCGAACGAAGCGCCGCTTGCGTGACGGCGCAGCATCGGATCGGGGTTCGAATCGGTGGAGTGCCATTTCGGGGTAGAGCTCCTTCGGGGGGAGGAGAGCGAATCGCGGGTAACCGCGAGAACACGGGCACATTACGAAACGAAATACGAGAACGCACTAAAGAGTGATAAGCGGCACAGATCAACAATTCCAAGCCCCCTGGTCAGCGCAAATACCAAGTGGTACCAACCACAATTTACCGACGGTCAAAACTGTCCTCACCTGCACTGATGTCTCCGGAAACCACCTCAAGACATTCACTCAGCGGAATTCCGGAAAACAGTTTTCGAAACCGGTTTCACCAGGGAATTCCGTACCCGGGAACGCACCGACCCGATACAGCCGGACCCACCCGGCCCACCCTGCCCAGACCACTTCGAACCCCCGGTTCAACCCTCGAACCGAGCGCCCCGCACGACCCTGCGAGACGATCTACCGCGGACGTGGTGCACACCACTTCCGGATCAGTGCAACGGTCGGGACGCGTCGGCCGATGGTCCCCGGGAACGTCGAGGAGAACGACGCCGGATGGACGAGGAGGTGGGATCGATCATGAAGATCAACGAACGTGCCGACCAGGGGATTCACCGCAGACGGTGGCCGATCCTGGAGCCTCCCCGGCCGCGTTCGAACCAGCGGCACCGGCCGAACCTCCTGCGGCGCCGCGCGTGGCACATCCTCGAGGCGCCGACGGCGGAACAGCCGGCCGTCGAAAGCGAAGAGGTGCTGGGCCCGCAGCCGCCCGACGACGCGACCGTCAACTTCGTCCTCGACCTGACGCTGCGCATCGGCGAGGTGCAGATGGCCAGCGGCGCCGGCGCGTCCGACGTCACCGCCACGATCCTCGCGCTCACCGCCGCGCTCGGGCTGCCCCACTGCGAGGTCGACGTGATCTTCACGTCGATCACCGTCACCTGCCACCGCGGCACGGACCTCGCGCCGGTCACCGCGTTGCGAGTGGTCCGGTCGCGCAGCCTCGACTACACGCGGCTCACGCAGGCCGAGATCCTCGTGCGCAAGATCGTCCGCGGCAACATGGGGGCCGAGGAGGCGCACACGGAGCTGGAGCGCATCACGGCGGCGCCGCACCCCTACCCGCGCTGGGTCGCCACCATCGCGTGGGGCGGGCTGGCCGCGTTCATCACCCTGCTGCTCAACGGCGGTCCCGACGTGGCCGTGGTGGCGTTCGTGATCTCCTCGGTGGTCGACCGGCTCGGCCGGCTGCTCAACCGCTACCACCTGCCGTTCTTCTTCCAGCAGGTCGTCGGCGGGCTCGTCGCGACGCTGTCGGCGATCGTGATCGTGAACAGCAACATCCTCACCACCGACCAGCCGACGCTCGTGGTCGCCGCGGCCGTCACGGTGCTGCTGTCCGGGCTGTCCACCGTCTCGGCGGTGCAGGACGCGATCACCGGCTACAACGTCACCGCGGCCGGCCGGACGATGGAGACGGCGCTCATGTCGGCCGGCCTGATCACCGGTGTGGTGCTGGCGCTGAAGGTCGCCCTGATGCTCCGCCTGCCGAGCCGGCCGTTGCCGGACGTCATCAACTCCACCCCGCAGCAGCTGCCCATCGTGGTCATCACGGGCGCCGGCGCGGCCGCGTGCTTCGCTCTGGCCTCCTACTCGACGCTGCGCGCGCTGCTCGTCGCCGCGGCGGCGGGGGCCATCGGCGCGCTCGTGTACGGCTCGCTGATGCTCACGCAGTTCGACGCGGTGAGCTCGTCGGCCATCGCGGCCACGCTCGTCGGCTTCTGCGGCGGCCTGTTGGCCCGCCGGCTGCGCGTCACGCCGCTCGTGGTGGCCGTGTCCGGGATCACTCCCCTGCTTCCCGGTCTCTCCACGTATCGTGGTCTATACCAATTAGCGGTGGAGCCCGGCGGCGACATCCGGACGCTGATGACCGCCGTCGCCATCGGGCTCGCGCTCGCGGCGGGCGTTGTCCTGGGTGAATACCTCGCGCAACCCGTCCGGATGCGGCTCGGGCGGCTCGAACGCAAGCTCGCCGGACCGCGCATGGCGGGACCGCTGGAGCCGCCGGAGCGCCGGCTGGAGTAAGCGGTTGATCACCGGCTGGCCACCTGGCGCGCGCTAGGGTTTCACTGGGGCCGCGACCCGCGGATGACGAGGGAGCAGCTGTAGTGACTGACGAGCACAAGACCGCACCGTCCGCCGATTTCGTCGTGGTGGCCAACCGGCTGCCCGTCGACCTGGAGCGCACTTCGGACGGCGGCCAGCGCTGGACGGCGAGCCCCGGCGGGCTCGTCTCGGCGCTCGAACCGTTCCTGCGCTCGCGCAAGGGGGCCTGGGTCGGCTGGCCCGGCGTCCCCGACGTCGACGTCGAGGAGTTCGACGACGACGGCCTGGTCCTGCACCCCGTCACCCTCACCTCCGCCGAGGTCCGCGACTACTACGAGGGCTTCTCCAACGCCACGCTGTGGCCGCTCTACCACGACGTCGTCGCGCCGCCGGTGTTCGACCGCGCGTGGTGGGACAGCTACGTGAAGGTCAACCGCCGCTTCGCCGAGGCCAGCGCCCAGGTCGCGGCCCACGGCGCGACGGTGTGGATCCAGGACTACCAGCTGCAGCTCGTGCCCACGATGCTGCGCGAGCTGCGCCCCGACCTGCGCATCGGCTTCTTCCTGCACATCCCGTTCCCGCCGGTCGAGCTGTTCATGCAGCTGCCGTGGCGGGCCGAGATCGTGCGCGGCCTCATCGGCGCCGACCTCATCGGCTTCCACCGCCCCGGCGGCGCGCAGAACTTCCTGTGGCTGGCCCGCCAGCTCGTCGGCCTCGAGCCGACGCGCGGCGCCGTCGGCGTGCGGTCGCGGCCCGGCATGGTGCAGGTCGGCGACCGCACCGTGCGCGTCGGCGCGTTCCCGATCTCGATCGACGCCGCCGGCCTCGACACCCTCGCGCGCAGCAAGGGCGTGATCGAGCGCGCCAAGCAGATCCGCCGTGACCTCGGCAACCCGAAGGCGGTGATGCTCGGCGTCGACCGCCTCGACTACACCAAGGGCATCGACCTGCGGCTGCAGGCGCTGCACGAGCTGCTGCACGAGGAGCGCATGCAGCCCGAGGACGTCGCCTTCGTGCAGCTCGCCACGCCGAGCCGCGAACGCGTGGAGCACTACCAGCGCATGCGCGGCGAGATCGAGCAGATGGTCGGGCGCATCAACGGCGAGTTCGCGCGAGTCGGTCACCCGGTCGTGCACTACCTGCACCAGTCCGTGAACCGCACCGAGCTGGCCGCTTTCTTCTCCGCCGCCGACGTGATGGTGGTGACACCGCTGCGCGACGGGATGAACCTCGTGTGCAAGGAGTACGTCGCTTGCCGCCACGATCTCGGTGGCGCGCTCGTGCTCAGCGAGTTCGCCGGCGCGGCCTCCGAACTGACCAGCGCATTCCTGGTCAACCCGCATGATCTGGACGGGGTGAAGAACGCGTTGGTGGCTGCTATTACGCTCGACCCCGCCGAGGGCCGACGCAGGATGCGCGCCATGCGTCGACAGGTCCTCACCCACGACGTCGACCGGTGGGCGCGCTCGTTCCTGCAGGCGCTGGGTGCGGAGCCGGTCGACTGACCTCCCCCCGTACCGCGCTGGACCTCCTGAGGAGGAGTGTTGACCGCCGAGGCGTTGCCTGCGGAGCTACGGCGCGCGATCGTGCAGATCGCCCGTACCCCGCGCCTGCTGGTCGCCTGCGACTACGACGGCACGTTGGCCCCCATCACCGCCAACCCCGACGAGGCCCGGCCGCTGCCGGAGTCCGTCGGCGCACTCAGATCTCTGGCCGGCCTGCACGAGACCACCACAGCCGTCATCTCGGGCCGCGCGCTGCGTGACCTGGCGACGCTGTCGCGCCTGCCCGCCGAGGTGAACCTGGTGGGCAGCCATGGCTCCGAGTTCGACATCGGGTTCATCCACGCTCTCGACGACAAGGCGCGTGCCCTGCACCGCCGGCTCGAGGCGGAGCTGGAGAACCTGGTGCTCGACGTGCCGGGCGTGTCGCTCGAGGTCAAGCCCGCGAGCATCGCGGTGCACGTGCGCCGGGCCGAGCACGAGGCCGGTCGCCGCGTGCTCGCCGACGTGCACGAAGGCCCGTCGACCTGGGAAGGCGTGTCGACCACCGACGGCAAGGAGGTGGTGGAGCTCGCGGTCGTCCAGACGGACAAGGGCCGCGCGCTCGACACCCTGCGCCACCAGGTGGGCGCCACCGCCGCCATCTTCCTGGGCGACGACGTGACCGACGAGAAGGCGTTCGCCCGCCTGTCGGGCCCGGACCTGGGCATCAAGGTGGGCGAGGGCGAGACGCTCGCGACCTTCCGCGTGCCGGACACCGTCGACGTCGCGCTGGTTCTCGGGTTCCTCCTGGAGGAACGGCGGAACTGGCTCTACGGCGAGTCGGCCCCGCCCATCGAGCGGCTGTCGATGCTGGCCAACGAGCGCTCCGTCGCGCTCGTGACGCCGGACGCGAAGCTCACGTGGCTGTGCCACCCGGGCCCCGACGCGCCGGCCGTGTTCGCCGACCTGCTCGGCGGGCCGGGCGCGGGCGCCTTCTCGATCAAGCCGCACCGCAACGGCCTGCCGCTGGGCCAGCGGTACCTGCCGAACACGATGACGGTCGAGACGCGCTGGTCGCGCCTGCTCGTGACCGACTACCTCGAGCCGGAAAGCCCTTCGCACCGCACGGACATCGTGCGCGTGATCTCGGGCGAGGCGGCGGCGGACGTGCTGTTCGCGCCGCGGCCGGAGTTCGGCGGCGTGCCCGTGAAGCTGGTCGCCGAGGGCGACGGGCTGCGGGTGCTGGGCACGTCGGAGCCCTTCGTGCTCCGCTCGCCGGGCGTGGAGTGGACCATCACGTCCGACGGCCTGCACGACACCGCCACCGCACTCGTGCAGCCGACGCCGGAGAACCCGGTGGTGCTCGAACTCCGTTGCGGCACCACGGATCTCGGCGCCCACGAACTGTCCGAAATAGACCGTCGCGACCGCGCGGGCCGCTACTGGAGCGACTGGGCGGCCAAGCTCAAGCTGCCGACGGTGCAGGCCGAGCTGGTGCGCCGCTCCGCGCTCACGCTGCGCGGGCTGGTCAACACCGACACCGGCGGCGTGCTGGCGGCGGCGACGTCGTCGCTGCCCGAGGAGATCGGCGGCGTCCGCAACTGGGACTACCGCTACTGCTGGATCCGCGACGCTTCCATGACCGTGCGCGAGCTGGTGCACCTCGGGTCCAACGAGGAGGCCGAGGGCTACCTGCAGTGGCTCCACGGCGTGCTGTCCACTTTGGCCGGTCCGGAGCGGCTGCACCCGCTGTACACGCTGGCCGGCAGCGTGATCGGCGCCGAGGCCGTGATCGAGTCGCTGCCCGGGTACGCCGGTTCGAGGCCCGTGCGCGTCGGCAACCTGGCCAACCACCAGGTGCAGCTCGACGTGTTCGGCCCGGTCGTGGAGCTCGTGGTCACCCTGGCCGAGGCGCGCGGCGAGCTGCGCGACGAGGACTGGCAGATGGTGCGCGCGATGGCCGAGGCCGTCACGAGGCGCTGGAACGAGCCGGACCACGGCATCTGGGAAGAGCGGCACGTGCCGCGCCACCGGGTGTACTCACGGGTGATGTGCTGGGTCACGATCGACCGCGCGGTGAAGCTCGGCCACGAGTACGGCCGCGACGTGCCGGGGGCCTGGCCGGAGCTGCGCGAGCGCATCAAGGCCGACGTGCTGGAGCACGGCTGGAACGACGAGGTCCAGGCGTTCACCACGGCCTACGACGGCACCGACCTCGACGCCGCCTCGCTGTTCGTGGGCCTCACCGGCCTCATCGACCCGGCCGACGAGCGCTTCCAGCGCACGGTGACCGCGATCGAGGCCGAGCTGCGCAGCGGTTCCACGGTGTACCGCTACCGCCGCGACGACGGCCTGCCCGGCGGCGAAGGCGGGTTCCACATCTGCGCCGCGTGGCTGATCGAGGCGTACCTCATCACCGGCCGCCGCAACGAGGCCGAGGAGCTGTTCACGCAGATCGTCGCCTCGGCGGGCCCCACGGGCCTGCTGCCGGAGCAGTATGACCCGATCGCCGAGCGTTCGCTGGGCAACCACCCGCAGGCGTACTCGCACATCGGCCTCATCCGGTGCGCGAACCTGCTCGCCGAGAAGCTGTGAACACCTGTCACCGGCCTAACCGCGTTAGCACAGGTCGGTGACAAGTGCCGTGAAGGTCACCTTGAGAGACCTACCGTCCCTTAAGGTGACCTTCACGAGCATTTGCACGTTCATTCGGCGCTCGGACGCAGGTCGGTGCAGGAGGTGACGGGATGAAGCAGTACTACGGCGAAGCCACGGACTACGCCCCGCTGCCCCCGCTCTTCGCCCGCCGCGTGCGCAGCGGCTCCGTGGCCACCGGCACCGCCCTGCTGGTCGGCACGGCATTCGTGTTCGGCCTCACCGCGTTCGTGAACCGCCCGCTGCACGGGCACAGCCTCCCCGACGCGCCCGTCGGCGTCATCGGCCTGCTGCTGCCGACGCTCGCGGTGGTGATGACGGCCCTCGTCGTCTTCGCCTGCCGCAGCTGCCTGCAGGGCGATTACCTCGTGGTTGCCCGCGCCCGAGCGGCGCGCACAGCGCTGGTCGCCTGTTTCACCGCCACGGTCGTCACCTGCCTGCTGGCCCTCACCGCGTCGGCGCTGGTCGACCTGTGGAGCGACCACGACCGCTTCGGCGCGACGGACCTGCTGGCCACGTTCGCCAACTTCGCCCTCGGTGTGCTCGGCTACGCGGCCGGCCTGTTCTACGTCCGCCCGTCCGTCACGACGCTGGAGAAGTTCAGCGACCACCCGATCTGGTGAGTCCGGTCACTCCGTGAGCGCTGCCGTGAACGCTGCGGAGAGCTGCGGGCATCACGGGGCATGCAGGTGATCCACGACGGTCCGGAGGCGGCGTTGCCGGATTCGTTCGACCGTCCCGACCTGGGCGTTCCCGATCCGGCGCCCGTGTTCGGACGGCTCTTCGACGCACACTCGCGCCAGTTGCACCGCTACCTCGCGCGCCGCGTCGGCGACGACGCCGCCCACGACCTCGTGGCCGAGACGTTCCTCGTCGCGCTGCGGCGGCGCGAGTCGTACCGGCCGGACCTGGGCACGGCGCGCTCATGGCTGTACGGGATCGCGACCAACCTGCTGCGCCACCACATCCGCAGCGAGACGCGGGCCCTGCGGGCCACCGCGCGACTGGCGGCGGCCGGCGAGCACACCACGGCGGGGCACGACGGCCGCGTCGCCGAGCAGGTGGACGCGCAGACCCGCGCGGCCCAGCTCGCCGGCGCGCTGGCGAAGCTCAACGCCGCCGACCGCGACACGCTGCTGCTGGTGTCGTGGGCCGGGCTCGAGCCGAGCGAGGTCGCCGAAGCGCTGGGCGTGCCGCCTGGCACGATCCGCTCGCGGCTGCACCGCATCCGGCGCTGGCTCCGGGCCAACGCCGCGACCGTCGGGAGCACCATCGAGACCGCCGAGGAGGCGAAGGAACTGTGAACGACGACAACGTGCGCCACCTGTGGTCCGACGCCGAGCTCGACGAAGCCCTCGACGCCCTCCACCCCCACGTCCGCACCGACCCCGCCGAGCTGGACCGCGCCCGCGCGACGCTGCTGCGGGCCGCGGCCGCCGAAACCGGCCACGCCCCGACGGCGCCGCCACGGAAAAGGCGGCCGGGGGCCTGGCGCTGGATCGCCGTGGCCGCCGCGGTGGCCGTGGTGACGGGCGGGGTGGTCGTGGCCCGCGAGATCGTCGAGCGGCCCGCCACGGTGGCGCCGGCGGCCACGGCGACCGCCGACGTGCAGCCCGGTCCCGGTCAGTACACCCACGTGACCAACGCCTACACGGACATCGAGTGGGTGGCCGACCGCAGTGCGTTCGCCGTGCAGCAGAAGGTCGAGTTCTGGATTCCCGCGGACCGGTCGGACCTGTGGATGCGCAGGTGGACCCGCGAGGGCGACCCGGTGGTCATCACGGGCCAGAAGTACGACCAGTCGAGCCTGCCCGGCCCGGACTCCGTCACGCAGATCGCCACGGGCGGCGACTTCAAAGAGCAGTTCCCCCACCCCGGCGGCTGGAACGCGGACGTGGCCCCCGGCTGGTACCGGCCGACTCCCGAGTTCGTCGCGAACCTGCCGACGGACCGCTCGGTGCTGCTGACCCAGGCCGGGTCCGCGGCCTCGCCCACGCTGCCCCGGAGGGCCTCGGACGAGTACACGGAGATCCTCCCGGGGATGCAGTCCTTCCCCGGCCTCTTCCAGGCGCCGACCGGCGAGACGACCACGGAGAAGGTGCCACTGCCGCCCACCGCCGGGTCCGCGGCCGCGGCCTACGCGGGACCCGGCGAAGTGCAGATGCGCCTGCTGACCGTGCTCGCGTCCGGGCTCGCGCCGCGCCCGGTACGCGCGGCGATCATCGACGTGCTGCGCGACCAGGCCACCACGTGGAAAGCGAACGGCGAGACCGAGACCTACGCGGTCAGCTACGGCAACCACCAGCTGGTGGTCCACGTCAACACCGCGACTTCCGAGCTGCTCAGCGCGAAGAACGTCACGAACCAGAACTTCTACGGGATCCAACCGGGCGAGACGCTCAGCGCCGCGAGCTTCAGCTACGAGGTCACCAGCCAGTTCGGGTCGTGATCACTTCGCGTGGTTGGCGGCGTTGAGCGCACTGGCGACGTCGCCGACCTCGAGGGCGCGGATGCCGTCGGGCAGCTTGCCGGAGTCGGGTGGCACGAGGGCGTGGGTGTAGCCGAGGCGCGCGGCCTCGGCGAGGCGGCGTGCGACGTTGGGCACCCGGCGCACCTCGCCGGCCAGCCCGACCTCGCCGACGGCGACCAGGCGCTGGGACAACGCCACGTCGTGCATCGACGACGTCAGTGCCAGGACCAGTGCCAGGTCGATCGAAGGTTCGGTGATCTTCATCCCACCGACCGTGGCGACGTAGACGTCCTTGTCGCCCAGCTTCAGCCGGCCGCGTTTCTCCAGCACCGCGAGGACCATCGCCACGCGCGAGGAGTCGAGGCCGCTGACCGCCCGCCTGGGCTGCGGCATGCTCGTGCTCGACACCAGCGCCTGCACCTCGCCCAGCAGCGGCCGTTTGCCCTCCATGGCGACCGTGATGGCCGTGCCCGGCACCGGTTCGGCGGTGCGGCTCATGAACAGCCCGGACGGGTCCGGCACGCCGACGATGCCGCCCTCGGTGAGCTCGAAGCAGCCGATCTCGTCGGCCGCGCCGAAGCGGTTCTTGATGCCCCGCACCATGCGCAGCGTCGAGTGTTTGTCGCCCTCGAACTGCAGCACGACGTCGACGAGGTGCTCCAGCACGCGCGGGCCGGCGACCGAGCCGTCCTTCGTCACGTGGCCCACCAGCACCACGGGCAACCCGCGCTCCTTGGCGAGCGCCACGAGCCCCGCCGCGACGGCGCGCACCTGGGTGACCCCGCCCGGCGAGCCTTCCACCAGCGGTGATGCCATCGTCTGCACCGAGTCGACGATCAGCACACCCGGCTTCACGGCGTCGACGTGACCCAGGACCGCCGACAGGTCGCTCTCGGCCGCGAGGAACATCTCGCCGTGGACGTTGCCCGTGCGCTCGGCGCGCAGCCGGACCTGCCCGGCCGACTCCTCACCCGTGACGTACAGGGAGCGCCCGGCCGTCTTGGCCCACTGGAACGCGACTTCGAGCAGCAGGGTCGACTTGCCGACACCGGGTTCGCCGGCCAGCAGCACCACGGCGCCGGGCACGAGCCCGCCACCGAGCACGCGGTCGAGTTCGGAGACGCCGGTCGCCTTGGCTCGGGCCGTCTCGACGTCGACCTCACCGATGGGCCGCGCGGGCGCACTCGGCGCGCCCGCGGCCACCCGCGTGATCGCCGGATTGGCCCCGCCCCGCTCTTCGAGGGAGCCCCAGGCCTGGCATTCCGGGCAGCGGCCGACCCACTTCGCGGCTTCGTACCCGCACTCCGCGCACCGGTAGACGGTGCTGGTTTTCTTCACCACGCGCCGAGGTTATCGGCGCGCACCGACAAAACCGTCAGGGCTCGACGTGTGCCGGCGCGGCGACCGGCATCGCGACGGTGATCGGGCCCGCGTTGCGGAAGGTGAAGGTGACGTTGATCGTCATGCCCGGCCACAGCGGCTGAGTGAGGTCCTGCAGCACGACCGTGCCCTGGCCCAGCTTCGTGGCCGCGCCGCCGTCGCCCGGGGACGCGCTGCTCGTGGCGGTCGGAGCGCCCGAGGAGGTGCTGCTGGGCGGCGTGGAAGCCGAGCTCGACGTGGTGGGCGCGGCCTGCTCGTTGGTCGACTCGACGGCGTCGTCCGGGCCGATGACCAGCGTGTGCCCGGCGACGATGTCGGTGGCGCCGCTGATCTGCGCCGGCGACTTCGTGCCCTCCGAGCTGACCGAGACGAGCTGGTCGTCCTGGGGGCCCTGGTTGACGATCGTGAGCGTGAGCGGCGCGGGCTGGCCGGCCGAGTAGGCGGCGCCCTGCGCGGGGTACTGGACGGCGGCGTCGCGCAGCACCAGCGTCTTCACCTGCGCGTACGTACCGTTGACCGCCGGCTGCTGAGTGTCGGTCTGGGTGATCTGACCGGCCCCGCACCCGGCGAGCACCAGCGCGGCACCGAGCGCCGACACACCTGCGCCGAGCACACGACGTTTCTGCAGCCTCACGTCGGAGTCCTTCCATCTCACGGCCTCGTCACGACGAAGACTAGCCGGGCGCCGTCGCGCGCGCGGAACCGGTGGGCCCCAACGGGTGTACCGGGACCCAAGATCAACCGTCCAATTAGGATTTCGGACCTGCTGATCAACGCCTTCCCCATCACCTGCATGAGCACGGGCGATTCAGGTTTGTCAACCCCCGCCAAGCCGCTGACCTGCGACGACGATCCCGGGCCGCTAGGTGGCCATCTGAAGACCGTGCTAAGATGGAATCAGCGAAAGGGGCAGAGGACACATGGTTTTCAAGGTCGGAGAGACCGTCGTCTACCCGCACCACGGTGCCGCACTCATCGAAGCCATCGAGACCCGCGTGATCAAGGGCGAGGAGAAGAAGTACCTCGTCCTCAAAGTCGCGCAAGGGGATCTTACGGTTCGCGTGCCTGCTGACAACGCCGAGATCGTCGGTGTGCGTGATGTCGTCGGGCAAGAAGGACTGGACAAGGTTTTCGACGTACTGCGTGCTCCCCACACCGAAGAGCCCACGAACTGGTCTCGTCGGTACAAGGCCAACCTGGAGAAGCTCGCCTCCGGCGATGTGAACAAGGTGGCCGAAGTGGTGCGCGACCTCTGGCGGCGAGAGAAGGACCGCGGACTTTCAGCCGGCGAGAAGCGCATGCTGGCGAAGGCGCGGCAAATTCTGGTCAGCGAGCTCGCGCTCGCGGAAGGCACCGACGAGGACAAGGCGGAAACACTCCTCGACGAAGTTCTGGAAACCGCGACGGTCTGACCCCCGGGTCATCCGGCTCCCGGCGGAGGCACCGGGCAGCCACTTCTCTACGATCACGACCCGATGAACCAGCAGGTGCAGAGCGTCGCGTTCGTGACTGTCGCACACCACACCGCCGATGAAGAGCGTGCTCTCACGGCGGTGAACGGTGAAGTTCTTCTCAAGCACACCGTGCAGGGGCTGCTCGGCACACCGGAGCTCGATCTGGTGGTCGTGTCAGCCCCTTCTCGGTGTGCTGAGTCGTTTTCGGACGCTCTCGCGGACATTGTTTCCGAGCTGTCCGATCGCTGCCGGTTCGTCCCCGGCGCGTCGCTCCGGCAGGTTTTCCCCGCCTTCGAGCCTTCGCTTTCGCCTGATGCAGTGGTTCTCGTCCACGACGCGCTGCGCGCCTTCACTCCACAACGGACTGTCCGTGATGTACTGAACACGGTCCGTGCAGGTGCGTCTGTCGTAGTCCCGGTGCTCCCGATGGCGGACACCGTGAAGGCGACCGACGCCGGCCTCATCACCGCCACCGTCGACCGCGACGGCCTGCGCACCGCCCAGACCCCCGTCGGCTTCTCGCTCGACGCGTTCCGCGCGGCGCTGGCTTTGAGCCCCGACCCGGGCCTCGACTCCGTGGCCGGCGCCACCACCGTCCCCGGCGATCCCGACGCCATGCGCGTCGCGAGCGCCTTCGAACTCAGCCTCGCCGAAGCCCTCGTGGCCGGCGGCGACCAGGAGGCCCCACTGTGACCGACCTGCGCGTGGGCAACGGCGTCGACGTCCACCCCATCGAACCCGGCCGCGACTGCTGGATGGCCGGCCTGCTCTGGCCCGGCGTCGACGGCTGCGCCGGCCACTCCGACGGCGACGTCGCCTCCCACGCCCTCTGCGACGCCCTGCTGTCCGCCGCCGGCCTCGGCGACCTCGGCGCCGTCTTCGGCACGGGCGACCCCCGCATGGACGGCGCGCACGGCACCCACATGCTCGCCGAAGTCCGCACCCTGCTCGAAGCCGAAGGCTGGCGCGTCGCCAACGCCACCGTCCAGGTCATCGGCAACCACCCCCGCATCGGCAAACGCCGCACCGAATCCCAAGCCGCCCTCGGCACCGCCCTCGGCGCCCCCGTCAGCGTCGCCGGCACCACCACCGACGGCCTGGGCCTCACCGGCCGCGGCGAAGGCATCGCCGCCATCGCCACCGCCCTGCTGACCCGCAACTGACCTCGCCTCTTCGCCCCCCGCCCCAACGCGGCATCGGGCGCACCCACCGCCACATTCGCCCCACCCGGCGCCCCAATGCGTCATTCGCTCCACCCAACGCACCCAATGCGGCATTGGTTGCGCTCAACGCACCCAACGCCACATTGGGGCGCTTTGGCCACCCACCCAACCGCCACCCGCCCACCCAACCCACGCCCCACCCAGGCCGCGCAAACCCCACCAACCGCCGCCCACCCACGCGACGAAACCTGCACCCAGCCCCGCCCCGGCACCCCGATCCGAAGCCTCCTTGCGGCCGGCGAGCCGTTGTCAAGGCACGCTTTCCCGCCTTGACAACGGCTCACCGGCCGTCAACACAATCCAGCTTCGGGGTGCACGCCCAACGCAACACGCCCCCGCGCAGGACCGAGAACCCACAACCCACGCAACACGCCCCTGCGAGGACCAAGACCCCCGAGAACCCCAAGACCCCCGAGAACCCCAAGACCCAACAACCCGACCCCATCGGACCACCTCCCCCAACCCCCAGACCTAGCTACTCTGACCCCCGTGGCCATCAACTCAGTCCTCTTCGACTTCTCCGGCACCCTCTTCCGCCTAGAGCAGGACTCCTCCTGGCTCACCGACGTCATCGACGACCACGGCCAATCCCTCGACCTCGAAGCCCAGACCGAGCTCATGCGCCGCATGACCGCCCCCGTCGGCCAAGTCGTCGAACTCGACCCCGAATACCAGCAAGCCTGGAACGACCGCGACCTGGACCCGGCCCTCCACCGCAAGGTCTACCTCGAAGTCCTCTCCCGCTCCGGCGTCCCCCACCGCGAGCAGGCCGAGGCGCTCTACAACCGCCTCATCACCCCCAGCGAGTGGACGCCCTACCCCGACACCGAGGCCGCCCTCAAACTCGGCGCCTCAGCCGGCCGCAAGGTCGGGGTCCTCAGCAACATCGCCTTCGACATCCGCCCCGCCTTCACCCAGCGCGGCTGGGACGCGCACGTCGCGGGATTCGTCCTGTCGTTCGAGGTCGGAGCCGTCAAACCACAACCCGAGATCTTCAAGGCGGCCCTCGACCAGCTGGGCGTCCGCGCCGAAGAAACCCTCATGATCGGCGACAGCAAGGAAGCCGACGGCGGCGCGCGGGCTCTGGGCTGCGCGTTCGAGCTCGTGGACCCGCTGCCGACCGCCGAACGACCGGATGCACTTCTCGGCGCCCTGCGCAAGCACGACGTCTTTTGACGCCTTGCGACATCGACCACACCGACCCCGTACCCTTTATGGGTGGCCCTACACCTGTTCGACACCGCGACCCGTGCCCCTCGGGAGTTCGTTCCCGTCCGCAGCGGAACGGCGTCCATCTACCTGTGTGGCGCCACCGTGCAGGGCGTGCCCCACATCGGGCACGTGCGGGGAGTGCTGAACTACGACGTCCTGCGGCGCTGGCTGCTCCACAGTGGACTCGACGTGCTCCTGGTCCGCAACGTCACCGACATCGACGACAAGATCCTCACCAAGGCCGCCGAAGCGGGCCGGCCATGGTGGGAGTGGGCGACCACGCACGAGCGCGCGTTCGAGAAGGCGTACGACGACCTGGGCTGCCTCCCGCCGTCGGTCAACCCGCGCGCGACCGGGCACATCACGCAGATGATCACGCTCATGCAGCGCTTGATCGACAGCGGGCACGCCTACGCGGCCGACGGTGACGTCTACTTCTCCGTGAAGTCGTTCGACGGCTACGGCAAGCTGTCGGGCCAGCAGCTCGACGAGGTGCAGCAGGGCGAGACCCCGACCCGCGGCAAGCGCGACTCGCGGGACTTCACGCTGTGGAAGAGCGCGAAGCCGGGCGAGCCGTCGTGGCCGACGCCGTGGGGCGACGGGCGGCCGGGCTGGCACCTGGAGTGCTCGGCGATGTCGACCAACTACCTCGGCCCGGAGTTCGACATCCACGGCGGCGGCGTCGACCTGGTCTTCCCGCACCACGAGAACGAGCGCGCGCAGTCGAACGCCGTCGGCGACCCGTTCGCGCGGTACTGGCTGCACAACGCGTGGGTGACGATGTCCGGCGAGAAGATGTCGAAGTCGCTGGGCAACACCGTGTCGATCCCGGCGATGCTGGAGCGCTATCGCGCGCCCGAGCTGCGCTACTACCTCGTGCAGCCGCACTACCGCTCCACCGTCGAGTACTCCGACGGCGCGGTCGCGGAGGCGGCGCAGGGTTACCGGCGCATCGAAGCGTTCCTGCGGCGCGCGGCGGCCGCCGGCGAGGTGCTCGCGGGCGCCGTGCAGCCGGACTTCGCCACCGCGATGGACGACGACCTGGCCACGCCGGCCGCGTTCGCCGTGGTACACAACACGGTGCGTGACGGTAATGCCGCGCTCGACGCGGGCGATACTCCCAAGGCTCTCGAACTCGCTTCGTCGGTGCGCGCGATGACGGACGTGCTCGGCATCGACCCGCTGTCGGACCGCTGGGCCGACGGCGGCGGCAGCGAGACCCCCGTCCGCGAAGCGCTCGACGAGCTCGTACAAGGCTTGCTGGCCGAGCGCCAGGAGGCGCGCGCCGCGAAGGACTTCGCGCGCGCGGACGCCGCCCGTGACCGCCTCACCGAGGCGGGCATCGTGGTTGAGGACACCCCGAACGGTCCGCAGTGGACGGTCAGGAACTCCTGATCCGTTCCACTGCGGTGGATTAAGGACTCGGTTACACATGGCAGGCAACTCACGGCGTCAGGGCGCCGTCCGCAAGACCGGCACCAAGAAGGGCCAGGTCGTCGGCTCCGGCGGGCAGCGGCGCAAGGCGCTCGAGGGCAAGGGCCCCACGCCGAAGGCCGAGGACCGGCCCGGGCACAAGGCGTACCGCGCCGCCAACGCCGCGAAGACGCGGGAGCAGGCGCGGCAGAAGAAGGCCGACCGCCCGGAGCTCATCGCCGGCCGCAACCCGGTCGTCGAGGCCCTGCGCGCCGACGTCCCGGGCACCGCGCTGTACGTCGCGGTGAACATCGAGATCGACGACCGCGTGAACGAGGCTGTCCGGCTGGCGGCCGACAAGGGCATCTCCATCCTGGAGATCCCGCGCGAGGAGCTCGACCGCAAGACCAACCGCGCCATGCACCAGGGCCTCGGCCTGCAGGTGCCGCCGTTCGAGTACGCCCACCCGGACGACCTCATGGAAGCCGCGCGCGACTCCGGCAGCACCCCGCTGTTCGTCGCGCTGGACGGCGTCACGGACCCGCGCAACCTCGGCGCGGTGATCCGGTCGGCCGCCGCGTTCGGCGCCCAGGGCGTGCTCCTGCCCGAACGCCGCAGCGCCGGCATGACGGCCGTCGCGTGGCGCACCAGCGCCGGCACGGCCGCCAAGCTCCCCATCGCCGTCGCGACGAACCTCACGCGGCAGTTGAAGGCGTGGGCGTCGGAGGGCCTGATGATCGTGGGCCTCGACGCGGACGGCACCGTGGACATCGACGCCCTGGAGCTCGCAGCCGACCCGCTGGTCATCGTCCTGGGCTCCGAGGGCCGCGGCCTGTCGCGCCTGGTCCGCGAAACCTGCGACGCCACCGTCTCCATCCCCATGGCGGCGGGCGTCGAGTCCCTGAACGCCTCGGTGGCCGCCGGCGTGCTGCTGGCCGAGGTCGCCCGCCGTCGGCGTGCCGCGGGCCGGCTGAGCTGACGTTTCCGTTCGACCGCTGCCGGGCTGCCTGTTTCAGGGTGGCCCGGCAGTGGTCTGAACCGGTCCATTTGCCCCTTTCGCCACCACCCTCAGTGATTCGCGTCCGGATCCGCCGGGCTTCGCTCCACGGCGCCACCCGCTCGGGCTAAGGTCAGCTCCGGAACCGAGGGGGTCCGTCACCGATGTCGTTCGTTTCGCCGCTGTTCTTGTGGTACTTCATGCCTGCGGTGCTGGTCGCCGTGCTGGTGTGCCCGCGCAGCTGGCGCAACGGCATCGTCGCGGTGGCGAGCCTGCTGTTCTACACGATCGGCGCCGGGCCGTACCTGTTCCTGCTGCTCGGCTGCATGGCCGTCAACTTCCTCGCCGGGCCGGCGCTCGAGCCCAGCCCCTGGGACGTCCGCGGCACGCGGCGCAAGCGGATCCTCATCGGCGTCGTCACGCTCGACGTGCTGGTGCTCGTCATCTGGAAGTACGCGGGCTTCGCGACGCAGCAGATCGCGGCCGTCGCGCACTGGTTCGGCGGTGACGTCGGCGTCGCGAGCATCGTGGTGCCGATCGGCATCTCGTTCTACACGTTCCACCACATTTCGTACACCGTGGACATTTACCGCGGTGAACGTCGTGCGCTTCGCAACCCCGTGTCGTTCGCGGCGTACATCGCGATGTTCCCGCAGCTCATCGCCGGTCCCATCGTGCGTTACCGCGAGATCGCGGACCAGCTGCCGCAGCACCGGTCCCACCGCCTCGACGACATCGCCGCCGGCTTCCCGCGGTTCGCACTGGGGCTGTGCAAGAAGTCCATCGTCGCCGACTCGCTCAGCCCGATGGTCGAAGCGTGCTTCTCCACGCCCCCCGACCAGATGACGTTCGCGACGGCGTGGCTCGGCGCCATCGGCTACACGCTGCAGCTGTTCTTCGACTTCTCGGGCTACTCGGACATGGCCATCGGCCTCGGCCGCATGCTGGGCTTCCGCCTCCCGGAGAACTTCGCGCGGCCGTACTCGTCGGTCACCATCACGGAATTCTGGCGCCGCTGGCACATGTCCCTGTCCCGCTGGTTCCGCGACTACGTCTACATCCCCCTCGGCGGCAACCGCTCGGGCGCCGGCAAGACCTACCGCAACCTCTGCATCGTCTTCGTCCTCACCGGCTTCTGGCACGGCGCCCAATGGACCTTCCTGGTCTGGGGCTGCTACCACGGCGCCCTGCTCGTCATCGAACGCCGCTTCAACCTCGGCGACACCCCCACCGGCCGCGCCGCCCGCATCGGCCGCCGGGTGCTGACCCTGGTCCTCGTCGTGTTCGGCTGGGTGTTCTTCCGCTCCGCCGACCTGCCGCACGCATTGAGCATGATCGGCCACATGCTCCTGCCCGACTTCGGCGGCCTGGGCGACGTGGTTTCGAGCGCACTGACGAACCAGCGGCTGGTGATCCTGATCCTGGCCTTGGCCGTGTTCGTACTCCCGGCGCACCCGGTTACGGGCCCACTGCTGGAGTCGTCACGGACCCGTCCGGCCACGGCTCTGCGCGTGGGCGTGATGACGGCGGGGCTGGTGTACGCCGCGATTCTGGTGGCTACGGGGACGTTCAGCCCGTTTTTGTACTACCAGTTCTAGCCGTTCGGAAGACCACCGATCAGCGACGTAGTTCGGTGGCCTGACTCCGGATTCGACCGCCAAGGGCGTGAATCTTTTCGTTCACCGCACTGATCTGGTCGGAATCGACGCTTCCAAGCACGCGACAAGAGCATCGACGCCGTCGATGAGCTTTGCGACGGAAGCATCGGGCACTCACCGAGCATGGCACAGTGGGTGGTCCGTCGATGCAACAGTTGACGACCGAGGGGCGAACGTGACAGTCGATCAGCAGCGGTTCCGCGACCAGCGGCTGACCGCGTGGCATTTTGCCGCCGGTGAGGTGCTGGTGCGGTGTCCGCGGTGCGGCGAATGCGCCAGGGTGGTTGTCGTGCCAGGGGCGGCCGGGGAGTTGCGGGAGACCCGGCGGCTGGTCTGTGGGCGGTGCGGGCAGGTGCGGGACCAGACCGGTCAGACGTGCTCCGGGCCGGCGCCGACCGGGACTGTGCGGGATCCCTATCTGCGCGAGCCGCTGTGGTTGCAAGGTGATTGCGGTGGGAATGTGCTGTGGGCGTACAACGAAGCGCACCTTGACTACCTCGAGGCCTTTGTTGGTGCGAAGCTTCGGGAGAAGGTCGTCGTCGGCGAGGGTGAGTGGCAGCGGAGGATGACGATGGTCGCCAAGTTGCCCGGGTGGTTGAAAGCGGCGAAGAATCGCGACCGGGTGCTGCGCGGCATTCATGCGGCTGCGGGCAACGCTTTAACCCTGCCCATAACCGCGCAGTTTTTCCACCACGCGCCCAATCTCATCGGCCGGCAACAAAGCCGGCGTGCCGGCCGAGCGGGCCAGGAGCCACACCTGGCAGAGCCACTCAAGCTGGCGCGCCCGGTCGTACGCCGCAGCCAAAGTGGCGCCGTAGGTGATGGTGCCGTGGTTGGCCAGCAGGCAGCCGCGGCGAGTGTCCAGCGCCGTGAGCATGTGGGTGGCCAAAGCATCAGTGCCGTAGGTCGCGTAGGGGGCGACGCGGACGGACGGGCCGAGGGTGGCCACGAGGTAGTGGATGGGCGGTAGCTCGTCGACCAGGGTGGACACGGCGGTGGCGTGGGGGGAGTGCGTGTGGACGACCGCGTTCACCGGGGAGCCGTCGGGGTCCCGAGCCTGGTTGTAGATGGCCAGGTGCATGGGGAGTTCGCTGGTGGGGCGGAGACGGCCGTCGACCGCCTCGCCGTCCAGGCCGACGACGGGGATGTCCGAAGGCGCCAAAGTCGAGTAGTCCACGCCGGTGGGGGTGACGGCGACGAGGGCGCCGTCGCGGATGGAGAGGTTGCCGGAGGTGGCAACGGCCAGGCCGTCCGGAGACAGGCGGCGGGCGTGGGAGCAGATGGCTGCGCGTTCGTCTTCGAGGATCAAAGGACTGGGCCTCCGGCTCTGGTCGATAGCGACATTCTCACCGCGGACATCGGTGGCGAGCGAGGCGAAGCCGAAAAAAAGCGGGCCCACCGGTGTGGTGGGCCCGCAAACGACCGGGGAATCAGCGAGCGGTGACGTCCTCGGATTCCGACGAATCGGCAGCGTCCTCAACGGACTCCGGCTCCGTGGCTGCCTGGTCCGCCGGATTCAGCAGGCGCAGGGCTTCCTGAACGGCGACGTTGGTGGCAGCCAACCGGTCCGCCACCTTCGCCCGCAGGTCGAGCGCCAGGGTGCGGGCTTCGGTGGCCACGGTCTGCTTCTGGAGGGCGTCGGCGAGGGCGCTGTCCGTCTGAGCGCGCTTGCTGGCGATCTCCTCGGACGCGACGCGGTCGGCTTCGGCGCGGGCGGCCGCGGAGGCGGCTTCGGCGGCGGCGTCGGCCTCGACGCGGGCGCGGGTGGCCGACTCGTCGGCTTCGGCGCGGGCTTGGGCGGCGGCTTCGTCGGCTTCCGCGCGGGCGCGGTCGGCCGCGGCGGTCCGGGTCGCGATGTCCTCGTTCGCAGCGGCCGTGCGGGTCGCGATGTCCTCGTCCGCGGCGGCGGTGCGCGTGGCGATGTCTTCGTTGGCGGCAGCCGTGCGCGTGGCGATGTCCTCGTCCGCCGCGGCCGTACGGGTCGCGATGTCCTCATTCGCCGCCGCCGTGCGTGAAGCGATCTCCTCGTCCGCGGCCCGGGTCCGGCGCTCGATGTCCGCGTCCGCAGCCGCCGTGCGCTCGTCGATGTCGGCCTCGGCCGAAGCGATGCGCGACGCGATGTCCGCCTGCGCCTCCGACAGCAGCCGCTCGCGCTCGGCTTCCGCTTCCTTGCCCAGGCGCTCGACGGTGCGCTGCGACTCGTGCGCGTACTTGTCCGCCTCGGCGCGGGTGGCGGTGGCGTCGGCTTCGGCGGCCGCGCGAAGGTCGGCGATCTCCTCCTCCGCGAGCTGCATCATCATGCGCACGCGCTCGGCCATGGCGCCGGCGCCGGACGGGCTCGAGCTCAGCCGCACGAGAGCGGCCTTCGTCTCGGACAGCTCGTTCTGCGTGGTGGTGAGGGCCTTCGACAGCTCGCCGGCCGTCGCGATGGCCTCGTCGCGGCTGTGGGACGTCTCCCGCAGCTCGCGCGAGAGCGCCGTGAGCCGCTCGTCGACCTGGCGCTGGTTATAACCCCTGACGGCGACGGCGAACGGGACGCTCTTCGGGGTGGCTTCGGACTTCTCAGGCGCGACCATCGGGCCACCTTAGTGAGAGCAGGTCCGTGTTTACGTACCGCCAAACGGCTGCATTACAAAACGCACAACCCTCGGTCACGCATGGCATCGCAGACAAGGAGGGACAGCCGGGAGAACAACGAGGAAACTACAGGAGACCGGAATGGACGGTCCGAAACAACGCACCGGATCGGTCTTGGGCCCGACCGGCACGAACCCGGCCAATACGCGGCCCCGCCGAGCCACCACCGTCGATCCGCAGCCGGGCAGCCCGGAAGCCGGCCAAGCCCGAACCGGTGAACGCCCGACGCGGCTCCCCGATTCACCGCCCGCCGCCCGCTACCGTGCGCGTGAGCGCGACACGGGGAGGCAAGCCCGGTGCACCACTGGCAGGTCTACGCGACGATGCCGTTCATCGCCGCGCTGATCGGCTACGTCACCAAACGCGTGGCCATCGAGATGATGTTCCGGCCCGTCGAGTTCGCCGGAATCAAACCGTTCCTCGGGTGGCAGGGCGTGCTGCCCGCGAACGCCGAACGCATGGCGACGACCGCGACGGAAATGCTCACCACGAACCTCGTCGACCCAAAGGAGATTTTCGCCCGGCTCGACCCCGCGCAGGTCGCCAAGGAAATCGAAGAACCACTGCTCGAAGTCGTCGAAGACGTCACCCGCGAGGTGATGGAGACCTACCAGCCGCGGCTGTGGGAGGTGCTGCCGACGGCCGCGCAGCAGTTGCTGCTCAAGCGGGTGCAGGCCGAAGCGCCACGCGCGATCACGAAGATCATGCGCGAAATCGCGGCCAACATCGAAGATGTGCTCGACCTCAACCACATGGTCGTGGCCAACCTCGTGCGCGACAAGGCGCTCCTCAACCGCCTGATCCGTGACATCTCGAAACCCGAAATGCAGTTCATCGCACGCTCCGGAATCGTGTTCGGCTTCATTCTCGGCTGCGTTCAGCTGCTCGTGTGGACGGTCGCGAAATCGCCCATCGTGCTGCCGCTGTTCGGGCTCGGCATCGGCTGGTTCACCGACTGGCTCGCGCTGAAGATGATCTTCCTGCCCCGCGAGCCGAAACGGTTCTTCGGCCTCTACTCGTGGCAGGGCGTGTTCCAGAAACGCCGCGACCAGGTCGCCGCCGACTACGGCGACATGATCGCCCGCGAGATCATCACCGTGCCCAACCTGCTGGAAGCCGTGTTGCGCGGCCCGAAGTCCGACCGGCTGTTCACCATGATCACGCGCGAAGTGCAGAAGACGATCGACGCGCAGGCGAGCGTGGTGAAACCGTTCGTCGCGATCGCCGTCGGCACGAAGCGCTTTCAGGAAATGAAGCAGACGGCCGCCGCGATCGCCGCGCACCGCGTGCCCGAGACGATCCGCCACGCCGAGGACTACGCCGTGAACGCGCTCGACGTGCGCAACACGATCGTCGACCGGATGCGCAAGCTCACCCCGCTGGAATTCGAACAACTGCTGCGCCCGGCGTTCCGGCAGGACGAATGGAAGCTGATCGCCGTCGGCGCGGTCATCGGCGGACTGGTCGGCGAGCTCCAGGCGCTGGTCCTGCTGCACTGACAACTGCGATACGGTTTCTCCGGCGAGCGGAGGGAGGCCGGTTTGGACGCAGTCCTCGACGACCTCGCGCGGCACTGGCCGGTCTACGCCACGATGCCGTTCATCGCCGCGCTCATCGGCTACGTCACCAAGCGCGTGGCGATCGAGATGATGTTCCGCCCGCTGGAGTTCGTCGGGATCAAACCGTTCCTCGGGTGGCAGGGCGTGGTGCCCAAGCACGGCGGCCGGATGGCGGCCATCGCCACCGACCTGCTGACCACGAACCTGCTCGACCTCAAGGAGATCTTCGAGAAGATCGACCCGGTCATCGTCACGCGCGAGCTGGAGCAGCCGCTGCTGCGGGCCGTCGACGCGATCGCGCGCGACGTGCTGGAGGAGCACCACCCCAGGCTGTGGGAAGTGCTGCCGACGCTCGCGCAGGAGCTGCTGATCAAGCAGGTCCAGGCCAACGCGCCGCGGCTCGTGCGCGAGTTCCTGGAGGACGTGCGCGACAACCTCGACGAAGTGCTCGACGTGCGGCACATGACCGTCGAAAGCCTCACCCGCGACAAGGCCCTGCTCGTGCGGCTGATCCGCGAGACCTCGCGCCCGGAGATGGCGTTCATCGCCCGCGCCGGCATCTTCTTCGGCTTCGGCCTGGGTGTCGTGCAGGCGGTCGTGTGGGCGTTGACGCGCCAGCCGCTCGTGCTGCCGATCTTCGGCGGCTGCATCGGCCTGTTCACCGACTGGCTCGCGATCAAGATGATCTTCCTGCCGCGCGAGCCCGTGCGCGTGGGCCGCGTGATCCTGCAGGGCAAGTTCCAGCGCCGCCGCGCCGAGGTCGCCCGGCAGTACGGCGAGCTGATCGCCAACGAAGTCCTGACCACGGCGAACCTGCTCGAAGCGCTGCTGCGCGGCCCGAAGTCCGACCGGCTCGTGGCGATGGTCGAACGCGCGGTGGGCCACGCCGTCGACGAGCAGGCCAGCCTCGCGAAGCCCGTGCTCACCCTGGCCGTCGGCGGGCGCCGGCTGCAGGAGATGAAGCACGAAGCCGCGCGGCGGGCGTTGGCGGAGCTGCCGCAGACCGTCCGCTACGCCGAGGGCTACCTCACGCAGGCCATGGACGTCGCCAAGGTCATCGAGCAGCGCATGCTCGCGATGACGCCGGTGGAGTTCGAGGGGCTGCTGCGGCCGGCGTTCCGCCAGGACGAGTGGAAGCTGATCGCGGTGGGTGGTGTGATCGGGTTCATCGTCGGTGAGCTGCAGGTCCTGCTCATGCTCGGCTGACTTTTCGGTGGTTGCCCACACCTCGTTCACCCGAAGTGGCTACCGTGATCGAGTGGCGTCCCAACCCCCTCAGCTGCCAGCCGTCCACGAGGCGTACCTGCCCCGCGAGCACGCGCTGCATCGTCCGCGGCACGGCAAGCGGCAGCTCACGGCGCTGATCTGCGCGCTGCTGTTCTTCACCACGCCCACGCTGCTGTGGGTGTTCGGGGTCCGCCCGACCGAGATCGAGAACCACAAGCTCGCGGGGTTCCCCAGCATCACCGACGGCTTCGGCTTCTTCACCGGCCTGCCGACGTGGGCCGTCGACCAGCTGTCCTTCCGCGCGAGCGCCATCAACGCGGCCGACGGCATCAGCCGCGGGGTCTTCGGTGAGGACGCGCCGCTGGACCAGGGTTCGTCGTCGGACTCGGGCCCCATCCCGGCGCCGCCGCTGCAACAGCCGGGCGCGCCCAACCAGGGTCCGGCCACGCCGAGCCTGCCGGGCAGCAACCAGGCCGGCTACCGCAAGGTCGTACAGGGCCTCGACGGCTGGCTGTACTACGGCTACGACGCCGAGGCGAAGTGCACGCCCACACAGGACATCGACACCACGCTCAAGAAGGTCAACGAGCTGCGCACCGCCGTCGAGGCGTCCGGGCGCAAGTTCATCTTCGTCGTGACGCCGGACAAGACGACGATGGTGCCCCAGTTCCTGCCCGACAGCTACCCGGGCAAGGAGTGCTCGCAGGCCGCCGCGCCGAACGACTGGTACAAGATGACCACCGTCGGCCACTCCCTGGATCTGCGCCCGGCTCTGGCCGCGTCCGCCGCCCATGTGGGCCACCCGATCTACGCCCCGAACGACACGCACTGGCGCGACGAAGGCGGCGTCGTCCTCGCCCGGGCCCTCGCCGAGGCTGCGCAGCCCGGGGTCACCCAGAGCTGGCAGTCCACTCCGGACGGCGTGTACGACGGCGTTGCCGACCTGCCGCTGCTGATCGGCAAGACAGGCACCAAGTCGAACACGCAGTACACCCTCGAGCCCGACGGCGTCACCGACCGCGCGGCCGGCTTCATCTCCAACATCGACACTCCGGTGCATCGCACCTCGGTGCCCCTGCCCGGCACGATCGCCGAGCCCACGCTGGTCTACGGAGACTCGTTCAGCCTCGCGTCCTCGCGCTACCTCTCCGCGGCCTTCACGAACCTGACCTACCTCGCCTACTCCACCGACAAGACGCCCCAGGCGGCCGCGGTCAGCGAATTGGTGAACTCGCGGGTGGTCGTGCTGCAGGCCGTGGAACGCAACGTCGTCGGCGGCCTCGTGCCGTTCACGAACGACGGCTTCATCGCGGCGGTGAAGACGGCGATGGCGGCGCACCCGGTGGGCTGATCACCCGATCCAGGCAAAGCGCTCACACCGGCACCTTCGCGATGTCATGATCAACTACATGAAGAAGCCGAGCACGATCGCAGCCACGCTCGCCATCGCCGGTGCCTTCCTCGGCGCCGCCGCTCTCGCCGCGCCCGGTGCTTCCGCGTTGCAGGGCTGCAGCGACCACGGCGGTTACCGCAACTGCCGCACCGACGCGAACGGCGGTTTCGTGAGCGTCACCGCGTACCCCGGGATCGTCAAAGCCGCCAAGAGCCAGCCGGCTGACGTGTGGATCGACAGCAACCAGGCGAACCACCTGGCCGTCGGCCAGGGCTACACGGAGTACCGCCCGCCCAACGGCGGCCTGCGCTACCGGGCGTGCGCGTGGTTCCAGAACCCGATCACGTACAACCAGGAAGTCGTCTGCACGGCCTGGGTGCAGGGCTACTGACTCAGCCCACCGCCACCGGAGGCGCCGGTTGCCGAGCCGCCGGTGTTGTGCGGACGCCGGTGCGGCGGTCGCGCGCCCAGGAGATGGCGCGGCAGACCAGGTAGATCAGGAACGAGATGGCCGTGACGAAGGCGCTCACTGGTTTGCCCGGAGCCAGCGACAGGATGATGCCGCCCAGGGCCGCGACCTCGGCGAAGATCACCGAAAGCACGGTGGCGCGCAACGGGCTCGCCGTGACGCGGGCGGCGGCCGCGGCGGGGGTCACCATCAGGGCGACCACCAGCAGCGAGCCGACGATCTGCACGCTCAGCGCCGTGGCGACACCGACGAGCAGGGAGAACACCACCGTCAGCGTCTTCACCGGCACGCCGCGCGCGACGGCGACGTTGCGGTCCACGCTGGCGAACAGCAGCGGCCGGTAGACGCACGCCAGCACGGCCAGCACGGCGATGGCCGAGACCACCAGTGACGTCAGGTTCGTCGAGTCCACGGTGATGATCTGGCCCGTGAGAATGCCGAACTTGTTGGCCGACCGTCCCTTGTAGAACGACAGCAGCAGCACGCCCATGCCGAGGCCGAACGAAAGGATCACGCCGATCACGGAGTCGCGGTCGGCGTCGCGGGTGCCGAGGATGCCCAGCAGCAGCGCGGCGGCCACGGCACCGAGCAGTGCGCCGTACTCGACGCCGACGCCGATCAGCAGCGCGCCCGCCGCGCCGGTGAAGGCCAGCTCCGACGTGCCGTGCACCGCGAAGGACATGCGGCGCATCACGATCAGCGGGCCGAGGATGCCGGCGAGCAGCCCGAGCACGGCGGCCGCGATGAGGGCCGTCTGGACGCCGGGCAGCTCGGTGATCAGCTCCCACGTCTTGGCGAAGTCGAACATGCCGTCCAAGGCTCAGCCCACTGCTTCCTGCTCGTGGTGGTGCGGTTGGTCTTCGCACAGGGAGCTCTGCGAACCCGCGATGTGGATCTGCCCGCCGACGCGCAGCACCTCGACGCGCGTGCCGTACAGCTCGGACAGCGTCTCGGAGTTCATCACCTCGTCGGGCTTGCCGACGCGGAACGAGCCGTTGACCAGGTACAACACGCGGTCGACGAACTGCAGCACCGGGTTGATCTCGTGTGTCACGAACAGCACGGCCGTGTCCGCCGTACGCCGGCGCCGGTCGATCAGCTCGCTGACCGCGCGCTGGTGCGCGAGGTCGAGCGAGAGGAGCGGTTCGTCGCACAGCAATACGGATGGGTCACCGACCAGCGACTGCGCCACCCGGAGGCGTTGCTGCTCACCGCCGGAAAGCCGCCCGATCGGCTGCTTCGCGTACGCCGTGCCACCGACCGCCTCGATCGCCTCGGCGACGCGACGCCGTCGGTCTCGCATGCCGAACACGCCGGTCCCCCAGCGGTGCCCGTCGAGGCCGAGGCCCACGAGGTCGACGCCGCGCAGGGTCAGGCCGTCGTCGATCGCGCGCTGCTGCGGGATGTAGCCGACCTTGCGGTTGGCGCCGCCCGGGCGGCCGCCGGCGATCTCGACGCTGCCGGCCGAGAGGCTCTGCATGCCGAGCAACGCCTTGAGCAGGCTGCTCTTGCCGGATCCGTTGGGGCCGAGGATCGCGAGGAACTCGCCCTGCTCGACATCGAGGTCGAGCCCGGACCAGAGGGTGCGGCTGCCGAAGGCCAGGCCCGCCCCGCGGACGCGAACCGCGGGGCGAACCGTCGAGAGCGCGGCGGACATCAGCTGTTCAGAGCCCCGGACAGCGAGTCCACTTCCTTGGTCATCCAGTCAATGTAACCCGTGACGTCGGCGGGCAGCGTCTCGGCCACGTCGACCACGGCGACGTTCGACGCCTTCGCGTCCGACACCACCTGCTGGGTCAGCGGGGTGACCGTCTGGACGTTGTTGATCAGGGCCTTGACCTGCTTGTTCTTGATGAGCTGGGTGAAGTCGTTGACGGCCGTGGCGGGCACGTCGGTCTCGTTCTCGACCGCGTCGGAGAAGGCCTTCGGGGTCGCGTCGGTGATCTTCGCGGTCTCGAGCAGGTAGTGGGCGACGGGCTCGGTCACCACGACCTTGGTGCCCGGGTGCGCGGCGCCGAGCGCTTCGGTCTTCTTGACCAGCGCGTCAACCTGGCCCTTGAACTTCGCGGCGTTGTCGTCGAAGGTCTGCTTCGACGACGGCTGGATCGCGCTGAGCGCCGAGGCGACCTGGTCGGCCACCTTCTCCACACCGGGCAGGTCGAACCAGACGTGCTCGTTCTCGTCGCCGGTCGCGGCGATGTCGTAGGCCACGAGCTTCTTCGCGCCCGACGCCTGGTCCGCCAGCTTGCCGAAGAAGTCGTCGTAGCCGCCGCCGTTGGCGAGCGTGAGCTGCGCGTTCTTCGCCGCCAGCGCGTCGTCGGCGGTGGACTCGTACGAGTGCGGGTCGGCCGTCGGGTCGTGGATGATCGATTTGACTGCCACCTTGTCACCGCCGACGGCCGTGACAACGCTGCCCCACACGTCCGTGGCCGCAACGACGTTGATCTGCCCCGAGGTCGAGGAACCGGAACCGGCGCCGGTTGCACCCGAATCGGTGCTGGAGCACGCGCTGAGCGCGAACACGGTCAGAGCCGAAGCGGCGGCGAGCACGCCGCGGGCGCGGCGGGTACTCAGGCGGGAACTCATCGAAGACTCTCCTGGGTCGAACCGATCAGCTAATGGAAATCGTTGTCAGATTCACTTTACCCCATCCGCATGACAAGGCCCGCTCCACCGGGTGGCAGAAGGCCCGTCCGTCACTCAGCGGATCGAGACACTCACCACAGGGGTGTCGCTTCTGGAAAACGATCTGAACCGTTACGGTTTGCGGATGGGCCGTCCTATTCGCACCCGGAGGCAGGCGACACTGGCGTCGCTGGCGGCGGAGCTCGGGGTGTCCAGGACCACCGTGTCCAACGCTTACAACCGCCCCGACCAGCTGTCTCCCGAACTGCGGCGGCGCATCCTCGAGACCGCACGCCGCCTCGGTTACCCCGGCCCGGACCCGGTCGCCCGCTCGTTGCGCACCCGCAAGGCGGGCGCCGTCGGGCTGCTGCTCACCGAGAACCTGTCGTACGCGTTCCGTGACCCGGCCGCGGTCGGTGTGCTCGAAGGCCTCGCCCTCGCCTGCGAGGACGCCGGGGTCGGATTGCACCTGGTGCCCGCGAGCCCCGGCCGCGAAGACGTCGCCGCCGTGCACCGCGCCGGCGTCGACGGTTTTGTCGTTTACTCCGTGCCCGACGACGACCCGCACCTGGCCGCGGTGCTGGAGCGGCCCGTCCCCACGGTGATCATCGACCAGCCGCGCATCGAAGGCGTGGACCGCGTCGGCCCGGACGACGCGGCGGCCGTCACGCGCCTGGCCGAGCACCTCGTCTCGCTCGGCCACCGGCAGGTCGGCGTGCTGTGCATGCGCCTGGCGCGCGAGCGCAACGACGACTTCGTGACCGCGCAGCGCCAGAGCAGCGCCCACTTCCACGTGCAGCGCATCCGCCTCGAAGCCCTGGCCACGGCGTTCTCCGCGGCCGGTGTCGACTGGGCCACCGTGCCCGTGGTCGAGCGTTTCGACCACACCGTCGACGACGGTGCTTCGGGCGCGCGCCAGTTGCTCGACGCGTACCCGCAGGTCACGGCCGTGATC
The DNA here is from genome assembly GCF_040704195.1 of Amycolatopsis sp. NPDC047767. NCBI lineage: Bacteria > Bacillati > Actinomycetota > Actinomycetes > Pseudonocardiales > Pseudonocardiaceae > Amycolatopsis > Amycolatopsis sp. NPDC047767. The sequence goes on along the minus strand of NZ_JBEYSJ010000013.1, from coordinate 27,421 downwards.
TGCACGTCGGACATCCTCGCGCTCGGCGCGCTGGCCGAAGCCGAACGCCGCGGCCTGCGCGTGCCGCTCGACCTCACCGTGACCGGCTTCGACGGCATCGCCGAGGCCGAGCGCCTGGGGCTCACCACCGTGCACCAGCCCGTGCTCGAGAAGGGCAAGGTCGCGGGGCGGCTGCTGCTCGGCTCGGCCGAGCGCGTGGGCCCGAAGGTGATCACGCTGCCCACCGAGCTGCGGATCGGGCGCACGTCGGCGCCGCCGCGGACCGTCGAGGAGCCGTGGTTCGGGGGCTGATCCCCGGCAGCGGCGGGGGAATGCCCCTGTTTTCCCGTGACTTCGGACCTATCCCGTTGTAACGGACGCCTCGGGCGGGTTCCATGGGAGGGACCGCCCGCGTAGTCGGGGAAGCGTGGCCGAAAGGTGACCATGACCTCCATCGACGTTCTTCTCAAGCGCAACGAGGAACTCGGCAACGTCGTGCCGGGTGACCGCTCGTCGCCCAAGCCCTCGTTGCACGTGGCCATCCTGACCTGCATGGACGCGCGCGTGCGCGTGTTCGAGATCTTCGGGCTCATCCAAGGTGAGTCCCACGTGCTGCGCAACGCCGGCGGCGTGGTCACCGACGACATGATCCGGTCCCTCGCCCTCAGCCAGCGCAAGCTCGGCACCCGCGAGGTCCTGATCGTGCAGCACACCGAGTGCGGCCTGTCGATGGTGACCGAGGACGACTTCAAGGACGAGCTCGAACAGGCCACCGGCCTGCGGCCGACCTGGTCGGTGGAGGCGTTCCGCAACGTCGAGGACAGCGTGCGCGTGTCGATGGAGCGGGTGCGCCGCAGCGACTTCCTCCCGCACACCGACAACGTGCGCGGATTCGTCTACGACGTGAAGACCGGGAGCCTGACCGAGGTCGTCTGAGCCGCGTCGGTTTCAATGGTCGGCGTGGCTGTGAACGCGGACGTTCTGATCGACTGGTTCGACACGCACGGGCGAGACCTGCCGTGGCGGGAGCCGGAGTGCTCCGCGTGGGGCGTGCTGGTGAGCGAGATCATGCTGCAGCAGACGCCGGTCGTGCGTGTGCAGCCGATCTGGCTCGAGTGGATGGCGCGCTGGCCCGTGCCCTCGGCGCTGGCCGCGGAGACGACCGGCGAGGTCGTGCGCGCGTGGGGCAAGCTCGGTTATCCGCGCCGCGCCCTGCGGCTGCACGCGGCGGCCACGGTGATCGCGGCCGAGCACGGCGACGTCGTGCCGTCCGATGTGGACACCCTGCTCGCGCTGCCCGGCATCGGCGCGTACACCGCGCGGGCCGTGGCGGCCTTCGCCTACGGCAAGCGGGCGCCGGTCGTCGACACGAACGTGCGGCGCGTGGTCGCGCGGGCCGTGCACGGCGCCGGCGACGCGGGTCCGGCGTCGAACACGCGCGACATGGCCGACGTCGAAGCGCTGCTGCCGGCCGAAGACGCGCCCGCGGCCAAGCTGTCGGCGGCGTTGATGGAGCTGGGCGCGCTGATCTGCACCGCGCGGGCGCCGCGCTGTGCCGACTGCCCGGTGTTCGACACCTGCGCGTGGCAGCACAACGGCCGGCCGGAGTACGCGGGGCCGGCCAAGCCCGTGCAGAAGTTCGCGGGCACCGACCGGCAGGTGCGTGGCCTGCTGCTCGATGTGCTGCGCGGCAGCGAGGGACCCGTGGAGAAGGCACGGCTGGACATCGTGTGGCACGAGGCCGGGCAGCGCGACCGGTGCCTCGACTCGCTGCTGGTCGACGGGTTGCTGGAGCAGACGGACAGCGGGCTGTTCGCGCTGCCGGGTGAGCACTGACGGGCTGGTTCTCACGGGGTACGACGAAAGTCGGCAAAAAGTTGTCATGATCTCCCTGGCGGGTTAGCTTTCCCCCGACGCTGTTCCGGCACCGTTTCCGGCGAGGGGGATTCGCATGGGGGAAGCCACTCGCCGTGCCGTGCTCAAGGGCGGGCTCACGGTCACCGCGGCGAGCGCGTTCGGCCTGGTCACGGCGCGATCCGCTGCGGCGGTCACCGCGCCGAAGATCCACCCGACGTCCGAGTGGAACGCGCGACCCGCGACGGGCGCGATCGTGGTGGAGAACCACAAGCCGACGTACATCGTGGTGCACCACACCGTCGACCCGGGCAACAACACCGACTATTCGCTGGCCCATGCGTTGCAGATCTCGCGCGACATCCAGAACTTCCACATGGACACCCGCGGCTGGATCGACACGGGCCAGCAGTTCACGAACAGCCGCGGCGGCTACGTGACGGAAGGCCGGCACCGCAGCCTGGAAATCCTGCGCGGCGGCACGCAGCACGTGCAGGGCGCGAACGTCGGCAACCACAACAGCGAATGCCTCGGGATCGAGAACGAGGGCCTGTACAGCACGGTCGACGTGCCGGTGGCGCTGTGGAATTCGCTGGTGTCACTGGTCGCCTACATCGCCGACCAGTACGGGATTTCGCCGAGTTTCATCAAGGGCCACCGGGATTTCAATTCCACGGAGTGCTGCGGTCAGGTGCTGTACGACCGGCTTCCGGAGCTGCGGACAGCCGTTTCGCGAGTGCTCGGCGTCGCGGCTTCGCGGGCAGAGGTGCCCGAATGGCCGTTGCTGAAGCCGGGCGACGTGGGGCCCAGGGTGCTTACGGCGCAACGGTTCTTGCGCGCCGCGGGTTACGGCGTGCCGACCGATGGCGTGTTCGGACAGTCCACAACGGACGCGGTGGCTGCACTGGCGTCTGCCCATGGGCTGTCCCGCGACAGCTGCACGGCGGCGCGGGCCGCGGACGAGTCGGGATTCCTCGGCTCGGACGTGTGGCCGCTGATCGTGCCGTCGGGCAAGTCCGCCGCCGCGTGGCGGGTCGAACTCGCCCAGTGACCCCGGCGGGTCACGCGTGCCGGCGAGGGCGGTACGCGTGATCCGCCGGTTTCTCAGAGACCGGCGAGGAACGCTTCGACGGCGCCGCGGTAGATCTCGGGTGCCTCGGCGTGGGGCAGGTGCGCCGAGCCGGGGACGACGACGTGTTTCGCGCCCGGCACCCGTTCGGCCACTTGGGCTTGCTGGCCGGCCGGCATGGCCGTGTGTTCGCCCTCGACGAGGAGCAGGGGGCAGCTCAACGAGTCCACAATGGACCAGTAGTCGCGGCGGCCCCATTCGGCGGCGATCTCGTAGAGGTTCTCCAGGTTGGCGATCAGGTGGTAGCCGTCTTCGCGTTCCTCGACGCATTCGGTGAAGTAGTCGCCCGCGGTGCCGAAGAATTCGCGGACGTGGGCGAGGGATTCGAACGGCACCGGCCAGCTGTCGAAGTAGCCGCGCCAGGTCTCGACGGTGCGGCCGCGCTGGTCGGGCGCGAAGTCCTCGCTGACGACCCCGCGGACCAGTTCCGGGTACTTGGCCGCCGTCGCCCACGCGTGGAGGCCGCCCATGGAGTGGCCGATCAGCACGGAGGGGCCGATCTCACCCAGCACCCCGGCGATGTCCTCGGCGAACTGTTCGGTGGTCCACGGGCCGGTGTGCGGCGCGCGGCCGTGCCCGCGAGCGTCGAGGGCGTGGACGGAGCCGTAGCGCTTGAGCCACTGGGCGACCGGCCACCAGGTGCGGGCGCGGCCCATCAAGCCGTGCAGCAGGAGCGCCGACACGCCCGTGGTGTCGGCGCCGCCGAAGTGGATCAGCCCAGGTCGCACCGTGCCTCCCGCTGTTTCGTCCGGTAGCCAATCACACCCGAGCCCTTAGGGTGAAACGATGCGCCGCCACCGGACCGCCGTCTTCGCCCTCGCCGGTGTGCTCGCGCTGTCCGCGTGCAGTGCGGACAATCCGGACACCGCACCGCTGCATCCGTCCGCGGGAGCGGCCGGCGCCGGCGATCCCTATTACCCTGAAGACGGCAACGGCGGTTACGACGCGCTCGACTACCACGTCGACGTCGGCTACGACCCCGCGAGCGGCCACCTCGACGGCGACACGACCGTCACCGCGAAGGCCACGCAGGACCTCAGCCGGTTCAACCTGGACCTGCGGGGGCTTGACGTCGCGTCGGTCGAGGTCGACGGGAAACCGGCGAAGTTCAGCCGCGAGAAGGATTTCGAGCTGGTGATCACGCCGTCGCAGCCGTTGCGGGCGGGCTCGACTTATCGCACGCGCGTGCGGTACTCCGGCGATCCGACGAAGACCGAGCACGACGGCGGCAGCGAGACCGGCTGGAGCCGCTCGGCCGACGGCGGCGCGTTCATGGTGGGCGAGCCGCATTCGGCGGCGTTCTGGTACCCGGTGAACGAAACCCCGCGGGACAAGGCGACGTTCAGCGTGACCGCGCACGTACCGGACGGCTGGACCGTGATTTCCAACGGTCGTGAACAGAGCAGTTCCTCGGCCGGCGGCAAGACCACCACCACGTGGACCGAGCCGAACCCCATCGCCAGCTACCTCACGACGATCGCCATCGACAAATTCACCGTGAAGCGCTCTTCGCTGCCCGACGGCACGCCCGTGGTGTCGGCGTACGCGCCGGGCGCCGAGCCGCTCGAGGCCAGCGGCGACCGGCTGCCGGACATCCTGGCGTTCCTGAGCAGCAAGTTCGGCCCGTACCCGCAGAGCGCCGCCGGCGGCATCTACCTCGCGGAGGACATCCACTTCTCGCTGGAGACGCAGACGCGCCCGACGTACGCGAAGTGGGCCGACATCCTCACCCTGGTGCACGAGAACGCCCACCAGTGGTTCGGCGACTCGGTGTCCCTCGACTCGTGGTCGGACGTCTGCCTCAACGAGTGCTTCGCGTCGTACGCGCAGTGGCTCTGGTCCGAACGCGAAGGCCAGAACCTCGACGACCGCTACCGCGCGGCCCTCGAGATCACCCACGCCAGCACCGACTTCTGGAACCGCAAACTCGTCGACCCGGGCCCCGGCCACGAGTTCGAAGCCGTGTACGACAAGGGCATCCTCGCCCTGCACGCCCTCCGCCGCCGCATGGGCGACGGCCCGTTCTCCACCCTGCTGCGCGACTGGCCCACCGAGCACCGCCACGCCAACGCCACCTGGGCCGACTTCACGAAACTCGTGAACCGCCTGGCGGGCCAGAACCTCGACCCGTTCCTGGACGACTGGTTCCGCACCGCGAAACTCCCGTCGGACGCGGACCTCTACCCGGGCACACTCCGCCGCTGAGCCGAGGCGCCGAGCAGCGACCTGGTGAGCGCATTGCGCGCGTCCGCCATCTCCGCCAAGGCGCCGCCCAGTTCGGCGTCTCCGACCACGACCTCGGCGTCGGGGTTGGCGGCGAGGCTGCGCAGGGTCGCGCGGCGGAGGAGTTCCTTCACGAAGGACGCCGTGACGCCTTCGGTGGCGTCGACGATCGGGGCGAGGTCGGCCGTGACCTTGAGGCCGCGGGAGTACAGCTCCAGCAGCGCGGCGCGGCCGGCGGCGTCGGGCAGCGGGATCTCGACCGCGAGGTCCACGCGGCCCGGCCGGTCGGCCAGGGCTTTCTCCAGGTCACCGGCGCGGTTGGTGGTGAGGAGGAAGGTGACGTCGGCGTCTCCGCCGACGCCGTCCATGGCGTCGAGCAGGCTGAACAGCAGGGGTGTGCCACCGCGGGAGTGGTCGCGGTCCTCGGCGATGAGGTCGACGTCCTCCAGCACGACGACGCTCGGCTGCAGGCGGCGCGCGAGCGTGGCGGCCTTGGAGACGAACCGCATCGCCGAGCCGGTGAGGATGACGACCGTGCTGCCGGCCAGCCGGCCCATGAGGTAGCGCACGGTGTGCGTCTTGCCGGTGCCGGGCGGGCCGTGCAGCAGCACCCCGCGCTTGAGGTGCTGGCCGGCCGCCAGCAGGCGTTCGCCGTGTTCCGCGATGCCGAGCGTGTGGCGTTCGACCGCGTCGAGCACTCCGTCGGGCAGCACCACCTCTTCCGGCTCGATCGCGGGCCGCGGCAGGAAGGTGAGCAGCTCGTTGCCGCGGTGCTCGCTCACGCCGAACGCCAGCACGTGGCCGCGCAACACGTCGTGCTCCGCGATCAGCTGCTCGATGCGGTCGCGCGTGGCCGTCGCCGCGGCGCGCTCCCCGGCGATCACCTCCAGGCGGCAGTACATCTGCCCGTACTGCCGGTTCGTCCCCCGCACGCCGACGATCACCGGTGTCCCATCGGGCGCGGCCGTCCCCACCAGCCCCAGCTGCACGACCTCCGCCGCCGCGTCCGGCCCGACCGTCGCGGTCGTGTAGTCGACCGCCCCCAGCTCGTACAACTGGTGATTCCGCGCGGCGAACAGCATGCCCACCAGGTCCTCGTGACCGCGCTGCCCGCCCGCGATCCCGAACCAGTCCGTGCCCACGCCGTGCTCGGCCAGGTACGCGTCGACGCCCGCCTGGATGTTGGCGTGCTCCCAGTCCTCGTAGTTGCGCGTCACCACCAACGCCTGCGTCAGCGGCACCTCCAGATGCCCGGTGACGCGCTCGACCAGCTCGTTGGCCTGCCGCGAGCCGACCGCGTCGGCGGTGACTTTGATGATGCGCTGAAGGTCGCGTGCGAGTGCTTCGTGATCTTCCCCCATGGACCCCAGAGTGGCATGAAACGCCCAGTCAGGCCACTGCCGTCAGGTACCGCGAGTAGTCCGGCAACTCGAAGCCGTTCAGCACCGCCAGCATCGAGGCGAACAGCAGGCGTTGCGGCAGGTGCGGCAGCAACCGCATGCCGAGCTGCTGCAGGCGAACACCGAACGCACTCGACGGTGAACTGGCACGAGCGTTGGTCCGGCCCATCTTCTGGTTGGCCAACACCCACGGCCGGAGACGGCTTTCGTACGCAGCCAAGTCGAAGTAGAAGTCGCGAGCGTCGTCGATCTGCGACACCAGTTCCGCGGTCTCCCAGCCGAGACCCGACAGCCGCGAGCGCACCAAGGATTTCTGCCAACCGATGTCGCGGTGGTCGTGGTGCAAGTCGTCGGCGTGGAACGACGCGAAGGCCATGAAGGCCTGGTTCGAGTTGATCGTGCGGACGCCGATGCTGCGCCCCGGCGCGTTGTGCACCAGCGACCAGTTCTCCAGGCCCAGGTGGTTGCGCGCGGTCCAGAACGCCAGGTAGCGGCCCAGGTGCTGCAGCGGCACGTCACCGAACAGCAGGGACCGGACGCCGGAGTGGAGGCCGTCGGCGCCGATCACGGCGTCGAAGACCCGGGGGCGAACCGGACTCGAAGGTGACGTGGACGCCGTCGGACTGCTCGTTCAGCGCGACGATCCGGTCGCCGTAGCGGTATTCGCAATCCGTCGCTTCCCGAAGAACCCGCGCGATGTCCCCGCGGAGGATTTCGATTTCCGCGATCGGGCCGTCGCCGTCGAACTGGTCGACGGTGAGGGTGGCGCGGCGCCGTCCGCCCGCGTCGACGAGGGACAGGCCGCGCGTGTCGGTGCAGGCGGCGCAGATCTGGTCCAGCAGGCCCATCCGTTCCGCGGCGATTTTCCCCACGCCGCGCAGGTCCACGGCCTGCCCGCCCGGTCGTGGCGCGGGTGCGCGTTCGACCACCGTCGCCTCGATGCCGTAGCGGTGCAGCCAGAACGCCAGCGCCGGGCCCGCGATGCTCGCCCCCGAGATCAGAACCCGCATGGTGTGCCCCCCGTTCACGAACCTGCCCCAACATGATAGCCACAACTATTTGACAGTTACTACCACTTTCTTCCGGGGAAGACGGAAGTAGGCTGGAGCCATGGCAGTGGTGAAGATCAACGCGATCGAAGTCCCCGAAGGTGCCGGCCCCGAGCTGGAGAAGCGGTTCGCCGCGCGGCTGCACGCCGTCGACAGCCAGGCCGGGTTCCTCGGCTTCGAGCTCCTCCGCCCGATTTCCGGCGAGACGCGCTACTTCGTCTACACGAAGTGGGAGTCGGAGGAGCACTACCAGGCGTGGGCGGCCGGCCCCGCGCGCGAGGCCCACGCGGGCGAGCGCGCGAAGCCGGTGTCGTCGGGCGCGAGCCTGCTCGAGTTCGAGGTCGTCCAGGCTTCGAAGCCGGGTGAGTGACGAACTCGCCCGCGCGGCCGAACTGATCCACGGTGCCGGCGCGCTGCTCGTGTGCGCCGGCGCCGGGATGGGCGTCGACTCCGGCCTGCCCGATTTCCGCGGCAACGAGGGCTTCTGGCGCGCGTACCCGCCGTACGCCGGGCTCGGCCTCAGCTTCGAGGAGCTGGCCGACCCGCGCCACTTCGCCGACGACCCCGAGCTGGCCTGGGGCTTCTACGGCCACCGGCTCGACCTGTACCGGAAAACCGTGCCGCACCGGGGTTTCGAACTGCTGCTCGAATGGGGCGAGCGGAAACCCGGCGGCGTCCGTGTCTTCACGTCCAATGTGGACGGCCAGTTCCAGGTCGCGGGCTTCGGCCACGTCGCCGAGGCCCACGGCTCCATCCACCACCTGCAGTGCCTCGAGGGCTGCGCGGACGACATCTGGCCGGCCACCGACGTCCACGTCGACCTCGACGAAACGACCATGCGCGCCCGGCCGCCCCTGCCGAGCTGCCCGCGCTGCGGCGGCCTCGCCCGGCCCAACATCCTGATGTTCGGCGACTTCGAGTGGGTCCCGACGCGCAGCCAGGCCCAGCTCGACGAGCTCACCGCGTGGCGCCGCGACCAGCGCGACCTCACCGTGGTCGAGCTCGGCGCGGGCCAGGCCGTGCCCACCGTCCGCCGCTACGCGGAGCTGGCCAGCGCCGCGACGGGCGCGCTCGTGCGCATCAACCCGCGCGAGCCGCACATCCGTCACGGCCGCGGCGTGTCGATCGCGGCCGGCGCGGCGGAGACGTTGGTCAAGCTCGCCTGAGGTGCAGCAACGGGAACGGCCGGCCCTCGGAGTCCGTCGCCGAGCGGCCGGCGATCACGAACCCGTGGTGCAGGTAGAACCCGAGCGCCTGTGGGTTCTGCTCGTTGACGTCCAGTGTCAGCGACGGAAACTCCGCCAAAGCGGCCTGCAAAAGCACGGACCCGACCCCCGAACCACGGTGGTCGGCGTGCACGAACAGCATTTCCAAACTCCCGGCAGCAATTCCGCAAAACCCCGCGGCGGCACCGTCCACAGTGGCCACCGTCAGGTCCACCTGCGCGAAGTACCCAGGCACCCGCGAAGCGTAGAACGAGACGTCCTCGGCCGTCAGGAAATCGTGCGTCGCCTCGACCGCACTGCGCCAGATCGCCAGCAGCTCCGGGTATTCGTCCGGGCCCGAGACCGGACGCAGCGAGATCGTCACGGCAACCGCACCTCCGCGTACACGGCGCGGTGGTCGGTGCCGGGCACGTCGAACACCCGGTAGTCCTCGACGGCCGCGCGCTTGTCCACCAGCACGTGGTCCAGCGTAACGAGCGGCGTGGCATCAGCGGGCCACGTGGGCTGCAGGCCGTCTCCGCGTTCGTCGGCGGCGTCGTGGTAGCCGCGTGACAGCACGGTGGCGAGGGCCGCGTGGTCGAGGGTCGCGTTGAAGTCACCGGCCAGGATGCGCAGGCCGTGCTCACCGGCGGCGCGCGAAAGGTCCTTCGTCTCCCGTTCCCATTGGTCCACGCCCGTGTCCGGCGACTGCGGGTGCACGGCGACGAGCTCCACCACCGTGCCGCCGCCGAGGTCGGCTTCCGCGCTGGGCTGCTTCGCGGTGGAGTCGCCCGTGTAGTTCTCCTCCGTGAGCGGGTAGCGCGACACGATGCCCGACCCGTCCGCGCCCGGCGCCGCGTGCAGCACCCGGTACGGCAGCAGCCCGAACAGCCCCGCCTTGTCCAAAGCGGACACTTCGGCCGAGGTCATCTCGACGAGGTTCAGCACGTCGACCCGGTTGTCCCGCACCAGCTTCACGACCGTGGCGGCGTCGGCCCGGCCGAGGTACAGGTTCGCCGACATCACCCGCAGCGATTTCCCGGACACGGCCGGTTGCTCGTCGGCCATCACGCGCGGCGCCACGAACACGGCCAGCAGGATCGCCAGCGCCAGCGCGATTCCGCCGGTCCACCAGCGCCGCAGCACCAGCGAAGCACCGCCCAGCAGCGCTCCGTATACGACCGCGTACGGAGTGAGCGCGAGCAGCACCAGCGTGTACCAGCCGCCGTCGTACCCGATCGTGCGCAGCGCCGCGATGGCCAGCAAGGGCACGCCGAACAGCAACAAAACGCCCGTGACCAGCCGGTTCCGCGGCCGCGTCCGCACCTGGTCGTTGATCACCATGGGCCGAGTATGCCGACTCTCCCCGGGTGAGCGCGCCCCGGACACCGCACCTCCACAACACCTCCGCAACTCCTGACAGCGCGGGACAGGTCCGCGACAGGCGCTGTCAGCGTGCTGTGCGCACTCTGACAGGTCGGCCGTCCACTGTGTTGCTCGGAGGGCGACAGCAGGAGGAGACCGACATGTCGTTTGCGATCAAGGCCGAGGGCCTGGTCAAGCAGTTCGGGGAGACGAAGGCGCTGGACGGGGTGGACCTGGAGGTCCCGTTCGGCAAGGTGGTGGGGGTGCTCGGGCCCAACGGCGCGGGCAAGACCACGGCGGTGCGCATTCTGGCCACACTCATCAAGCCCGACGCCGGGCACGCCACCGTCGGGGGTTTCGACGTGGTGCAGGACCCGGTGCGGGTGCGGTCGCTGATCGGGCTCACGGGCCAGTACGCGTCCGTCGACGAGGACCTCAACGGCACCGAGAACCTGGTGCTGATCGGCCGGCTGCTCGACCTGTCGCGCGCCGACGCGAAGGCCCGGGCGAAGGAGCTGCTGGAGCGCTTCGAGCTGTCCGATGCCGCCAAGCGCCCGATCCGCACCTACTCCGGGGGCATGCGCCGGCGGATCGACCTCGCGGCAAGCCTCGTCGGGCGGCCCGAGGTGCTCTACCTCGACGAGCCCACCACCGGGCTCGACCCGCACGCCCGCAACGAGGTGTGGGCCGTGGTCCGCGGCCTCGTCGCCGACGGCGCGACGGTGCTGCTCACCACGCAGTACCTCGAGGAAGCCGACCAGCTGGCCGACAAGATCACCGTGTTCGACCACGGCCACGTGGTCGCCGACGGCCGTGCCGACGAGCTCAAGCGCCGCGTCGGCGGCCAGACGCTGCAGGTGCGCCCGACGTCGCTCGCCGACCTCGACGCCGTTGCCCGCATCCTGGGCGAGCTCACCGGCGTCCGGCCGACGCGCGACAACGACACGGGCCTGCTCACCGCACCGGTGTCCGACCCGGTGCTGCTGTCCACGCTCGTGCGCAAGCTCGACGAGGCCGGCATCACCTCCGACGAGCTCGCGCTGCGGCTGCCGAGCCTCGACGAGGTGTTCCTGGCCCTGACCGGCCACTCCGCCGAACCGACCACTGCCGACGCCCAGCTCGAAGGGAGCCTCGCGTGACCACGCTCGCGCTCGATCCGCCCCGCCGCATCAGCCCGGTGAAAGGCACGCAGCACGCGCTTTCCCTGGCCTGGCGCGGAATCCTGAAGATCCGCAAGAACCCGGAGCAGCTGGCCGATGTGACGCTGATGCCGATCATCTTCCTGCTGATGTTCACGTACCTGTTCGGCAACGCGCTGGGCGGGTCGATCTCGAACTACCTGCAGAGCCTGGTGCCCGGCCTGGTCGTGATGAACATCCTGCAGGCCAGCCTGACCGTGGGCGTGCAGCTGAACACCGACGTCACCAAGGGTGTGTTCGACCGGTTCCGCAGCATGCCGATCGCGCGGTCGGCGCCGTTGGTGGGCGCAGTGCTGGCGGACCTCGTGCGTTACGTCGTGTGCCTGGTCGTGCTGATGGTCGTCGCGATGGTGATGGGCTACCGCATCGAGACCGGCCCGATGCAGTTCCTGGCCGCGATCCTGCTGGTGCTGGCGTTCGGGTTGTGCTTCTGTTGGGGCTCGGTGTTCGTCGGGATGCTGATGAAGTCGCCGGGTGCCGCGCAGGGCCTGATGTTCGTGTTCATCATGCCGCTCACCTTCGGCAGCAACGTGTTCGTGTCCACCGCGACGATGCCGGGGTGGCTGCGGGCCTGGGCGGACATCAGCCCGGTGAGCCTGATGGCCAACGCATTGCGGGGCCTGATGAACGGCGGCGCGGTCGCGGGGCCGCTCGGTGGGGCGCTGGCGTGGATGGTCGGGGCCGTGGTGGTGTTCTTCCCGCTCGCGACCTGGGCCTACCGCCGCCGCGTCTGAGCGGCTGTCGCAAAAGGACCACAACGAAAAATGGGGGCACTCGGTCCCCTTCACCGCGGGGGTGGTGGAGGGGACCGAGCTCGTCAGTGCCTATTTCAGGCACCGATTTCAGGCGGCTGTTTCAGTCGTTGATTTCCCCGGTGAGCCACGCGATTCCCGCGTCCCGGTCCATCGCGCGCATCTCGGCGACGAGCTCCGTGTACCGGTCCGCGCCCAGTTTCTCCTCCAGCCCCGCGATCAGCCCGATCACCTCGGGGCTGCCGAGGTCGAACTCGCCGCGGATCAACGCGCTCAGCGCCAGAATGCGCGCCGCCGTCTCGAACCGGCCCTGCGCGTGGCGGATCTCCGCGACGACCTCGACGATCCGCGCCAGGTCTGGCATGTCCCGGCGGTCGGTCACGGAGCGAATGGCGGCCGCGGCGTGCGGCATCGCGTCGTCCGGCTTTCCCTCCGTCAACGCGATCCTGGCGTGGACCATGCCGAACCACTCGTCCTCGAAATTGCCCGGGTAGGGCCAGTCGTCGCGGCTGTCCGAGATGGCCTTGCCGACCGCGCGCGCTTCGTCGAGCCGGCCCTCGCGGATGAGCAGTTCGAGCCGGCCGAACGACAGGATCATGCTCAGCTCCGGGCTCGCGCTGCCCGCGTAGCGTTCGGCCGCCGCCAGCTCACGCCAGGCGCCCTCGTGGTCACCTCCGCGCGAACGCTCCACGGCGAGGCGCCACCACTGCTGGATCACGTCGTCCTGCGAACGCAGCTCCATCGCCAGCCGCAGGCCCTCGGTGTACGCCGCGATCGCCCCGGCGTGGTCGCCGCGCTGCGACAAGCTCGTGGCGCGAAAGCTCAACGTCATCGCCAGGCCCCAGCGGTCGCCGATCTCGAGGAACCCGGCGTGGGCCTCCTCGCGGGCGCGGGCGGACCCCTCCAGATCACCCTCGTCGGCGAGCAGGAAGCTTTCGGCCCAGCGCGCGGCGGCCCGGCTCCACGGGTCGGCGCTGCGGGAGGAGCGCTCTATCTCGCGCCGGGCCAGCTTGCGGTGGCCGCTGAGGAACGCGACCATCGGCACCGCGAGCGCGAGCCACGGGTTGCCGTTCACCGCGTCCGTGCGCAGGCACTCCTCGATCACCTCCTCTGCGCTCGCCAGCGCCTGCGGGCCGGTCATCATGTGCATCATCAGCTGGCTCAGGCGCAGGCTGGCCGCGACGTCGGGCGCCAGCCGGTCGCCGAAGGCGAGCACGTCGGCCACGAACCGCTCCGCGCGTTCGCTCTGGCCGAGGATCGACAGGTACCAGAACATCCCGTAGAGCAGGCGCGCGGAGGAGCCGACGTCCTCGGACTCGATGGCGGAGCGCAGTGCCGCGGTGAGGTTGTCGTTGTCGTTTTCGAGGACCTCGATGGCGGCGAGCTGCTCGCGGGTGCGCAGCAGCGGCTCGGTGCGTTCGACGAGATCGACGAAGTAGCCCACCATGGCCACGCGCAACCGCTCGGTCTCCCCCGACGCGGTGAGCCGTTCGGTGGCGTACACCCGCAGCGTCTCCAGCATGCGGTACCGGCCGCCGACGGTGTCCACAATGGATTTCTCGACGAGGGACCCCAGCACGTACACCACGTCTTCGGCGGGCAGGAGGTCGTCGTCCGCGCAGACGGCGGTCACGGCGTCCTCGTCGAATGTCGCGGCGAACACGGCCAGCCGCCGGGCCAGGGCGAGCTCCGCGTCGGTGAGCAGGTCCCAGCTCCACTCGACGACGGCCCTCAGCGTCCGTTGTCGGGGCAGGGCCGTGCGGCTGCCGGAAGTGAGCAGGCGGAAGCGGTCGCCGAGGCGTTCGGCGATGCTCGTGACGGGCATCGAACGCAGGCGCGCCGCCGCCAGCTCCAGCGCCAGCGGCATGCCGTCGAGCCGGCGGCAGATCTGCGTCACGGCGTCCACTGTGGACTCGTCGAGCCTGAAGTCCGGCCGCACGGCGATGGCGCGGTCGAGGAACAGGCGCGCGGAGTCGAGCGCGCCCACCTCACCCGCCGGCGTGGACTCGGCCGGCACGGGCAGCGGGCCGAGCTGGCACAGCGCCTCACCCGTGATGGCGAGTGGTTCGCGACTGGTGGCCAGGATGCGCAGGGCCGGCACGCGGCGCAGCAGGTCGTCGGCCAGCTGCGCGGCGACGTCGATCACGTGCTCGCAGTTGTCCAGCACCAGCAGGGTTTCGCTGCCGCTCAAGGCCTCGACGGCGTGCTCGAACAGGTCGATCGGCTTGCGCCGCACCTCGGTGTCGGTGGCGCGCACGTCGCGGATCTCCAACGCGGTGAGCAATGCGCCCAGCACGTCGTCGGCGTCGCGGACGCCGGCGAGCGGGACGAACCACACGCGCCCGGGCCCGTGCGCCGGGTGGCGCGCCGCGGCCTCGGTCGCCAGGCGCGTCTTGCCTGCACCACCCGGTCCGACGAGCGTGACGAGCCGGGAGCCGTCCAGCAGCTCGGACAGCTGCTTCAGCTCGTCGCCGCGGCCGACGAAGCTCGTGAGGCGCACCGGCAGCCGGTCGGTGACCGGCGCGGCGGGCGCGAGCTCACCGCGCAGGGCCTGCAGGTGGATCTCCTGCAGCTCGGCCGACGGGTCCACGCCCAGCTCGTCGGCCAGCGTCGCGCGGATCGTGCCGTACGCGGCGAGCGCGTCGGCCTGCCGTCCGGCCGAGCACAGCGCGCGGATGCGCAGGCCGGCGAGCCGCTCACGCAGCGGGTGGGCCTCGGCGGCCGCGGTGAGGTCGGCGAGCACGTCGGCGTGGCGGCCCAGACGCAGCTCCGCGTCGAAACGATCCTCGGCGGCTTCCGTGCGCAGCTCCTCCAGCCGCGCCGCGGGGGCGGCGGCGAACGGCGCGTCGAGCACGTCCGCCAGCGCGGCGCCGTGCCAGAGGTCCAGAGCAGTGCGCAGCAGCTCGGCCGCGCGCGAGTCGCGGCCCGCCGAAAGCTCCCGGCGACCCTCCGCCGCGAGCCGCTCGAACCGGTGCGCATCGACCGCGTCCGCGGGCAGTGCGAGCCGGTAGCCGCCGGCGCCGGACTCCAGCTCGGCCGCGGCCGGCCGCAGCGCGCGACGCAGCCGCGAGACCAGCGACTGCAACGCGTTGGCGGCATCGGCCGGCGGTTCGGTGCCCCACAGGCCGTCGATCAGCACCTCGGCCGGCACCGCACGGCCGGCGTCGAGCGCGAGCCGGGCCAAGAGCATGCGAAGACGCGCACCGCCGATCTCCACCGGGGTGCCGTCGTCGCAGGCCGCCCGCAGCGGACCCAGGAGCGCCACGCGCATGCCACCAGCTTTCCAGACGGATGCTGAGGACGGGTCCGAACGGCCGCAGGGGAACCGACGTAAGTGTGGACTTTCAGGACAAAAGCCCTTCAGGTGCCGTCAACGGCCCTTCGCGGCGATACGTTGCAAACGGTTTCCCGAGCAGCAGACAGGAGCGTTCATGAGACTGCAGCACCGCTGGCGCCGCCCGGCAGTGACGGTCGTCGCCACGCTGGCCGCGCTGAGCCTGGGCGGCGGCATCGCGTCCGCGGGACAGGACGGGTACGGCTGGGGCACCCCGGGTGCCGACGGAGCCGGCGACAGCTACTACCCACAGGACGGCAACGGCGGCTATGACATCGGCGACTACAACCTCGCCGTCACCTACGCACCGGACAGCCACCAGCTCACCGGCGTGCACACGATCAGCGCGCGAGCCACCCAGACGTTGAGCTCGTTCAACCTCGACCTCAACGGCCTCACCGTCGACTCGGTGAAGGTCAACGGCCTCAAGGCCAAGTTCACCCGCAGCGGCGACCACGAGCTCACCATCACGCCGCTGCTCCCGCTGCTGCGCGGCCTGCCGTTCCGCACCGTGATCAACTACCACGGCGTGCCCGCCCCGATCAGCGACCCGTTGCTGGGCAACAACGGCTGGCAGTACGCCAAGACCGGCGGTGCGTTCGTCGCCGGCGAGCCGAAGTCGGCCAGCACCTGGTACCCGGTGAACGACACCCCGCTCGACAAGGCCACGTTCCACCTGGCCATCACCGTCCCGGACGAGTGGGGCGTGATCGCGAACGGCCGCGAGCAGGCCACGCACAAGACGGCGAAGGGCACCACGCACGTGTGGGCCGAGACCACGCCCGCCGTGCCGTACATGACCACGGTCGCCATCGACAAGTGGACGTTCGACAAGCGCAAGCGCAAGGACGGCACGCCGATCGTCAGCGCGTTCGCGCCCGGCACGCCCGACTCGACCAAGCAGGCCGACGCGCGGCTGCCCGAGATCCTCGACTTCCTGGAGTCGAAGTTCGGCAAGTACCCCGTGGACGCCGCCGGCGGCATCTACCTCGCCGAGCCCATCGGGTTCTCGCTGGAGACCCTGAGCCGGCCGATCTACTCGGGCCGCGCGGGCAACGTCGACACGATCGTGCACGAGAACGCCCACCAGTGGTACGGCGACACCGTGGCCGTGGACCACTGGAAGGACGTCTGCCTCAACGAGTGCTTCGCCTCCTACGCCGAATGGCTGTGGGACGAAGCCAAGAACGGCGTGAACCTCGACGACCAGTACCGGCAGCAGGTCGCCACCGCGTCCGACCGGTTCTGGAACGGCAAGCTCTACGACATGGGCGCCGGCAACGAGTTCACCTACGTGTACTCGAAGGGCCCGGTCGCGCTGCACGCCCTGAGCAAGTACATGGGCGAGGCCGCGTTCGACAAGGTGCTCAAGACGTGGAACTCGTTGCACCGCAACGGAAACGCCAGCATGCAGGAGTTCCAGAAGTACTGCGAATCGGTGTCGCACAAGAACCTGCAGGGCTTCTTCGACGCCTGGATCTACGGCTCCGGCAAGCCGTCGGACCAGTACCTCTACCCGGGTGACCTCAAAACTCCGTGATCTGCGTCGGCTCCGCCGACGCGTGCGAGATCGCCTTTGAGCCGGCTTCTTCCCACCCGACACGGTCGGCCCGGGGGGCCACCCACATCGGGTGGGAAGAAACCGGCGCGATCTCGCCGCGTGGTTCAGGTTCATGATTGTCTTGCGGCATGACTGTCTTACTTACGGGGTTCGCGCCGTTCGGCGGATCGAGCACGAACCCGTCGTGGCAGGCGGCTTCGCTGGTCGCCGCCCGGCGGGACGACGTGGTCGCGGTGGAGCTGCCGGTGGAGTTCGGCGCGTCGCTGCCGGCCTTGCGGGCGGCGATCGAGCAGCACCGGCCGAGCCTGGTGGTGTGCGTGGGGGAAGCGGGTGGCCGCAGTGCGGTCACGCCGGAGCGGGTGGCGATCAACCTGATCGACGCGCGGATTCCCGACAACGCCGGCGACCAGCCCGTCGACGAGCCGGTGATCGCGGACGGACCGGCGGCCTACTTCACGGCGTTGCCGGTCAAGGCGGCCGTGGCGGCGATCCAGGCGAAGGGCGTGCCCGCCGCCGTGTCGCACACGGCGGGCACTTACGTCTGCAACCAGGTGTTCTACGGCATCATGCACCTCATCGCCACGGACTTCCCCGGCCTGCGGGGCGGGTTCGTGCACGTGCCGTCGGCACCGGCGCAGAGCGGGCGCGGCGGACCGGCGCTGGCGGTGGAGCAGTCGGCCGACGCGGTCGAAGCCGTGATCGACACTGCCCTGACCACCCGCGAGGACCTGAAAGAGTCGGCCGGCACGCTCAACTAGGCAACTTCGGAAACGGCGCCTCGTGGTCCTCTCGCAGCCGGTCGTAGAAGTCGGTGAACACCACGGCCCTCTTCACGTGCCGCGCGACCACCGACGCCACGGGTTCCGGCAGCGGCAGGTCGCCCGCGGCCGCGCGACGCATGGCCGCCATCCGCGCGGCCCGGTCCCAGGTTCCGCAGACCTCCGTGACCAGCCACTGCGTCGCGTACATCGCCAGGTAGGCCTCGTCGTGCTCGACGTTCGCCGCGGCGAACGCGCGCTCCTCGGCGGTGAGGTCGAAGCGGGTCGCGAACGCCAGGCCGAAGTCGGTCAGGTAGATCCGCGAGCCGTCGGTGAGGTAGTTGCCGAAGTGGGTGTCGAAGTGCAGAACGCCTTGCGCCCGAAGGAAAGCGGCCGTCTCGAACAGCTGCTGCTCGACGCGTTCCGACTCGTCGAGGTGCGTGGGCAGCCACTCGTGCAGCGTCGTCGGGAAGTACTCGCACAACAGCACCACGCTCGACTCGGCGGTTTCGAGCTCCTCCAGCCGCCGGCGCACGGCGCTGGAGCCACCCCAGTACTCGACGTCCTCTTCGAGCGGACGATCGGGAACCCGGCCGGCCCGCAGCGGCAGCACGCGCCAGTGGTGCAGCAGCGGGAAGTACTCGCACTCGCCGCCGAGGACCCAGCCGGTGGCCATGGTGTGCAGCGCCAGCTCGCGCCACGCCGAGCCCTCGGGCGAGCCGCCGAAGCTGTAGTGGCAGAACAGCGGCAGGTCGTAGAGGTTGGCGGTGGAGTGCGGGTGCTGCCGTTCGAGCTCGGTGAGCGGCAGGTGCTTCGCAAACACCGGGATGCCGTCGATGTCGAGCCGCGCACCCGTGCCGCCGATGCCACGGGAGACGACTTCGGCCGTCTTGAGGCGTTCGGTGAGCTGCCGGTCGCTCAGCAATGACAGCGACGTTGCCACGCGCAGGTGGTCCGTGAGCCGTGAGTCCCCCATGGACTCGACAATACGGAGAAGGGCGGCTCCCCGTGGGGAACCGCCCTTCTCAGCTCGTCAAGCGATCAGTCGTTCTCGGTGTCGTGCTCCGAGGCGCCGATGCTGACCGGCGGCGCGTCCGGAACCGAGGACGGGCGCTTCTCACCGCGGAAGGTGAAGTGCGCTTCGTCGTCGCGGTCCTCGGGGTTGCCGCTCCAGCCCTCGACGTCGACCAGGATGATCTGGCCGGGCTCGACCTCGCCGAACAGGATCTTCTCCGACAGCTGGTCCTCGATCTCGCGCTGGATCGTGCGACGCAGCGGCCGGGCGCCGAGCACGGGGTCGAAGCCACGCTTGGCCAGCAGAGCCTTGGCCTTCGCGGTGAGCTCGAGCTCCATGTCCTTCGCCTTGAGCTGCGTCTCCACGCGCCCGATCATCAGGTCGACCATCTGGATGATCTGTTCCTGCGTGAGCTGGTGGAAGACGATGATGTCGTCGATGCGGTTCAGGAACTCGGGCCGGAAATGCTTCTTCATTTCCTCGTTGACCTTCTGCTTCATCTTCTCGTAGCGGTTCGTGACGTCCGCTCCGGAGGAGAAGCCGAGGCTCACGGACTTGGAGATGTCCGAGGTGCCCAGGTTCGAGGTGAAGATCAGGACCGTGTTCTTGAAGTCGACCGTGCGACCCTGGCCGTCGGTGAGGCGACCGTCTTCGAGCACCTGCAGGAGCGTGTTGTAGATCTCCTGGTGCGCCTTCTCGATCTCGTCGAAGAGCACCACCGAGAACGGCTTGCGCCGCACCTTCTCGGTCAGCTGCCCGCCCTCTTCGTAGCCGACGTAGCCCGGAGGGGCACCGAAGAGCCGCGAAGCGGTGTAGCGGTCGTGGAACTCACCCATGTCGATCTGGATGAGCGCGTCGTCCTCGCCGAACAGGAAGGCCGCCAGCGCCTTGGACAGCTCGGTCTTACCGACACCGGACGGGCCGGCGAAGATGAACGAGCCCGACGGGCGCTTCGGGTCCTTCAGACCGGCACGCGTACGACGGATCGCCTGGGAGACGGCCTTGACCGCGTCCTCCTGGCCGATGATGCGCTTGTGGAGCTCTTCCTCCATGCGCAGCAGCCGGGTGGTCTCCTCCTCGGTGAGCTTGAACACCGGGATGCCGGTCCAGTTGGCCAGCACCTCCGCGATCTGCTCGTCGTCCACCTCGGCGACGACGTCGAGGTCGCCGTCCTTCCACTGCTTCTCGCGCTCGCCCTTCTGGCCGAGGAGGGTCTTCTCCTCGTCACGCAGGCGGGCGGCCCGCTCGAAGTCCTGCGCGTCGATCGCGGACTCCTTGTCGCGGCGGACGTCGGCGATCTTCTCGTCGAACTCGCGCAGGTCCGGCGGCGCGGTCATGCGGCGGATGCGCATGCGGGCGCCGGCCTCGTCGATGAGGTCGATGGCCTTGTCCGGCAGGAACCGGTCGTTGATGTAGCGGTCGGCCAGCGTGGCGGCCGCGACCAGCGCCGAGTCGGTGATCGAGACGCGGTGGTGCGCCTCGTACCGGTCGCGCAGGCCCTTGAGGATCTCGATGGTGTGCTCGAGCGACGGCTCGCCGACCTGGATCGGCTGGAAGCGGCGCTCCAGCGCGGCGTCCTTCTCGATGTACTTGCGGTACTCCTCGAGCGTGGTCGCACCGATCGTCTGCAGCTCACCGCGGGCCAGCATCGGCTTCAGGATCGAAGCCGCGTCGATGGCGCCCTCGGCGGCACCCGCGCCGACGAGCGTGTGCAGCTCGTCGATGAACAGGATGATGTCGCCGCGGGTCTTGATCTCCTTGAGCACCTTCTTCAGGCGCTCTTCGAAGTCACCGCGGTAGCGGGAGCCGGCGACCAGGGAGCCCAGGTCCAGCGTGTAGAGCTGCTTGTCCTTGAGCGTCTCGGGCACCTCGCCCTTGACGATGCTCTGGGCCAGGCCCTCGACGACGGCGGTCTTGCCGACGCCGGGCTCGCCGATGAGCACCGGGTTGTTCTTGGTGCGGCGGGACAGCACCTGCATGACCCGCTCGATCTCCTTGCCGCGCCCGATGACCGGGTCGAGCTTGCCCTCGCGGGCGAGCACGGTCATGTTGCGGCCGAACTGGTCGAGCACCAGCGACGACGACGGGGTGCCCTCGCCACGGCCGGAGCCGCTCTCGGTGGACTTCTCGCCGGTCTGGTAACCCGACAGAAGCTGCAACACCTGCTGGCGCACCCGGTTGAGGTCCGCGCCGAGCTTGACGAGCACCTGTGCGGCGACGCCCTCACCCTCGCGGATCAGGCCGAGCAGGATGTGCTCGGTTCCGATGTAGTTGTGGCCGAGCTGAAGCGCTTCGCGCAGCGACAGCTCAAGCACCTTCTTGGCCCGAGGCGTGAACGGGATGTGCCCGCTCGGCGCCTGCTGACCCTGGCCGATGATCTCTTCGACCTGCTGGCGCACTCCCTCGAGGGCAATGCCCAGCGACTCGAGCGCCTTGGCGGCGACACCCTCACCCTCGTGGATCAGACCCAGGAGGATGTGCTCGGTGCCGATGTAGTTGTGGTTGAGCATCCGGGCCTCTTCTTGGGCCAGGACGACCACCCGCCTCGCGCGGTCGGTGAACCTCTCAAACATGCGCACTCCCTCGACTGCTGCGTCGGCGGCCCGTTCCCGCCACGGATTTCACCCGCGACGGACAGCACCGTGAGACCACTGTAGTAGCCAAGCGGTCGCGCTTGCGTACCACTACGGCTTGCGGTGGCCTTTTGGCACCCGGCCGGTGACCGCTCCGGTCACCATCCAACATCCGGTTGCCCTGCACTTTTACCTCTTGTCGAACGTACGGGCCCGCGTTCGGATTCCGCCCGCACCCCCCTGTCCGCTCAGCGCGAACACATCCGCGAGCTGCCCGTTTCCACCAGGTGGGCACCCGATTGGCGCAACGGCGAAACGTCTGTAAGGTTAGGCACGCCTAATCAGTTCGACCGGTTGAGGAGGGCCGCGTGAACCAGCAGCGGTCTTCCCGTGACGTCGGCGACGGTCTCGCCAGTTCGCTCCTGCGGGTCGGGGGGCTTCAGGAGCGCGGTGAGCTGCGGCGAGACGTCCCGACCGGGTGGTTCCACTGCGCCGAGCTGCTCGAACACCCCGAGCTTTTCACCGAATGGCGTGAACGGCTGGAAAAGTGGCTTCTCCACAACCACGGCGCCGCGCCCGAGCGCACGGCCGCGAGCTACGTCATGTCGTGGTACCTGCACGTGCCCGCCTACGTCGGTGCGCTGCTGCTGCACCACGAACGCCGGGTGCCCTCGCTCAAACCCGAGCAGCTCGCCTTCGGCCTCGGCGACGACCGTCCCCACCCGGACGGCATGGCCGTGCTGGGCGACAGCTTCTACTGCCTGCCCACCGACCCCGGCTCCGCTCGCCCGGAAGCCACGGTCGTGGCCGACGAACGCGCACTCGCCGCCGTGCTGCGCGCCCAGTTCGTGGCGCACGCCACACGCTTCGTTCGCGCGTACGCGCCGAGCAGCCGGCTGGGCCGCCGCATGCTGTGGGCCGCGGCCACCGACGCGCTGGACAACTCGCTGTGGTGGGCGGGCCGCCAGGGCGGGACGCCGGACGCGGAAGGCGCCGGAGTCGCCGACGCCGCATTGGTGCTGGACGACCGCTACCGGCCGCTGACCTCCGCGTCGACGCTGCGCATGGCCGTGGACGCCGAAGGGCACCGCGCCTGGGAACGCCGGCGGGAGAGCTGCTGCTTCTCCTACCTCCTGCCGGGCGAGGCCGAGTGCGAGGAATGCCCGCGGGTCTGCTCGCGGTGAGCGCAGGTCACACCGTCCAGGCCGGGTCACGGCCGCATGCGCCCAGCGCGCGGTCGAGGGCCGGAGCGCCGGCCGCAACCGGTACCTCGGGGCCGTAGACGCCCATCGCGCGCGCCTGCTCGCCCATGGCGACGGCGGACGCGCGCACGGCTTCCGCGGCTTCTTCGGAGCAGTTCAGCGTCACGCCGACAGCGCGGGCGAGGTCCCAGCCGTGGATCACGAACTCGCCGAGCACCATGTCGCCGACGATCGCCGCGGGCATCGTGGCCGAGCCGAGCGTCGCCAGGCCGTCCCACGCGGCTGCGGACGCGAAGGCGTCGACGAGGTCTTGGGTCTGCTTCTCCAGCGTCGCGAGCCAGCCTTCGCCGACGAGGTCCGCATCGGCTTCGGTGCCGGTCGCCTGGTACGTCTCGCGCCGGCCGGCGGCGGCGAGCCAGGGGCCCCAGTAGAGCAGGTGGTTGAGCAGGCCGCGCACGTCGTAGCCGGTGCACGGGGTGGGCGCCGCGAGCGGTTGCGCGGCCGCCGCCACGCGCAAGAACTCGGCCGCGGCCGGGCGCAGCAGGGCGGAGTGATCGGTCATGCGCGAAGCCAAGCAGCCGCGCGAGACACGCGTCTTGAACGAACGCGACGCATTAGCGTGAAGCGCATGCGCCGGATCCCTCGCGGCATCGTCGACGAGCACGTGGCCCGCACGAAGTTCACGCTCGCCCGCCACGCCCCGGCGCCCGCGCTCGCGGAGTTCGTCGACTACCACTGGGTGCTGCACTGGGACCTCGACGGTTTCCACGACCAGCACGTGCTGCCCAACGTCGCCGTGCACGTGACCTTCTTCCCCGGCGCGTGCGGCGTCTACGGCCCGGGCCACACACTGTTCACGCACCGGCTCGAGGGCCGCGCGCACGGGCTGGGCGTGCGGTTCCGGCCCGGGTGCTTCCGCCCGTTTCTCGGCGCCCCCGTGCGGCTCCTCGCGGACCGATCCGTGCCGTTGGAGGACGTCTTCGGCGGCGGCGGGGCGGAAGCGGCCGAATCGGTGCGAAATGCGAGTGGCGATCAGGAAATGATCGCTGCAGTCGACAACTTGCTGATCGCAAAGCAGTCGGCTCTTGCACCCGCCGCGCGGACGGCCGCCGCGGCGGTGGAAACAATCGCGGAGGATCCGGAAATCACGCGCGTCGATCAACTCGCCGCGAGGGCCGGCTTGTCCGCACGAGCACTTCAGCGGCTCTTCGCGGAACACGTCGGCTGCACGCCCAAGTGGGCGATCCGGATATACCGCCTGAACGACGCCGCACGATCGCTCGCCGACGCCGGCAGTCCCGATTTCGCGGACCTCGCCGCCCGGCTCGGCTATAGCGATCAACCGCACTTCACCCGCGATTTCCGAGCGGTGACCGGATGCTCGCCCGGCGAGTTCGCCCGTTCGGCCCGCCGCGCCGTCTCGGCCGAGCCGATCGAACACAAGCCGATCGCACACAAGCCGCGCTGAACGCAAGCCGACCCAGCACAAGCGACCGGACAGAAACCGGACAGCAAAACGGCCGCCGGAAAATATCCCCGGCGGCCGCCTCCTCGTTGTTGCCCCTCAGTTCTTCTGGTGGTAGGCCTCCACGACCTCCGACGGGATCCGGCCCCGGTCGGAAACCGCGAAACCGTTCTTGCGAGCCCAGGCGCGAATGGCCTGGTTCTGCTCGCGGTCGACCGTCGCCGGGCGGGCCGAGGCCTTCGCACCCGCGACCGGACGCAGCGCGGCGCGCTTGCGGCCACCGGCGCGGCGGGCGTGCTCCACGTACTGGGCCAGTGCGTCGCGCAGCTCCTCGGCGTTTTCCGAGGACAGGTCGATCTGGTAGGTCACACCGTCCAAACCGAACTCGACGGTCTCTTCGGCCTCACTGCCGTCGAGGTCGTCGACCAGGGAGACGAGCACCTTCTGTGCCATCTGATTCCTCCTGCGGGGCTTACGCGAATGATCTGGTTACGGGGCGAGCCCCGGGACAGAAGTCTTTGTCACTCACATTAATACCCGCTCATCCGGCCGCGTGCAAATCTCGTTTGAGATAAACCCGGCCGGTTCCTACCGACGGGTGGGTTATTCCGGCCGTACGAGGGGGAAGAGGATCGTCTCCCGGATACCGAGACCGGTCAGCGCCATGAGCAGCCGGTCGACTCCCATTCCGACACCGCCGCTGGGTGGCATTCCGTACTCCAGGGCACGAAGGAAATCCTCGTCGAGACGCATGGCCTCGCTATCACCCTGTGCCGCCAGGAGGGACTGTTCGGTGAGGCGCTGCCGCTCCACGACCGGATCCACCAGCTCGGAGTAACCCGTGGCGAGTTCGAAACCGCGCACGTAGAGGTCCCACTTCTCCGCGACCCCGGCCCGGCTGCGATGCTGCCTGGTCAGCGGGGATGTCTCGAGCGGAAAATCACGCACAAATGTGGGAGCGGAGAGATCGTCGCCCACGAGGTGTTCCCACAGTTCTTCGACCAGTTTGCCGTGGCCGAGCTTCGGGTCCACCTCGATCTCGCGCGCCTCGGCGATCTTGTGCAACCGCTCGGCGGGAGTCTCGGGTGACACTTCTTCACCCAATGCCTCCGACAGCGACTCGTACATGCCGAGCGTCGTCCATTCGCCGGAAAGGTCGTACTCCGTTCCGTCGACGAGGGTGACGACCTGGGTGCCGAGCACGTTCTCCGCGGCCTCCTGGATGAGTTCGCGGGTCATCACGGCATTCGTGTCGTACGTGGCGTAGGCCTCGTAGTACTCCAGCATCGCGAACTCGGGTGAGTGCGAGGAGTCGCTGCCCTCGTTGCGGAAGTTGCGGTTGATCTCGAAAACCTTCTCGATCCCGCCGACCACGCAGCGCTTGAGGTAGAGCTCCGGCGCGATGCGCAGGTACAGCTCGAGGTCGAACGCATTCGAATGCGTGACGAATGGCCGGGCCGCGGCGCCGCCGTGCAGCGTCTGCAGCATCGGCGTCTCGACCTCGGTGAATCCGCGGCGGTGGAACGACTCACGCAGCGAGCGCACCACGCCGGCGCGAGTGCGCACCACATCGCGGGCCCGATCGCGCAGAATCAAGTCGACATAACGCTGCCGGATTCGCGTTTCCTCGGCGAGGTCGGAGTGCGTGTTGGGCAACGGCCGCAGCGCCTTCGACGTGAGCTGCCACTTGTCGGCCATCACGGAAAGCTCACCGCGCTTGGAAGTGATCACCTCGCCGGAGACGAATACGTGGTCACCGAGATCGACATCACTCTTCCACGACGCGAGCGACTCCGCACCGACCTTCGCGAGGCTGAGCATCGCCTGCAGTTCCGTGCCGTCACCCTCACGAAGAGTGGCGAAACACAGTTTGCCCGTATTGCGCAGAAACATCACCCGGCCGGTGACGCCGACCGTCTGACCAGTGGCGGTGTCGGGTTCGAGATCTGTGTGCGCGGCCCGAACCTCGGCGAGCGAGTGGGTACGGGGAACCTCTACGGGGTAAGGATCGACACCCTCCGCGATTATCCGGTCGCGCTTGTCCCGGCGCACCCGCATCTGTTCGGGCAGGTCGTCTTCGGGCAGCGCGTCGGGCGCGGGGAATTCGGTCATGGCCCATAGCGTACGAACCCGCTGGTCGGCTACGCCAACCGGATTACCCTTCGCGGCACCGGCACTGCCTTTTCCCGTATTAGTCTCGGTTCTCGTGACCGATCCCACGTATGACCAGGAACTCCACGCCCGCCGCGCCTCGTCGTTCGGCGGCCACGCCGCCGCCTACGCCGAGCACCGGCCCGACTACCCGCAGGCCGCCGTCGAATGGGGGCTCGCCGGCGCCGCGCACGACGCGCGCGAGGTGCTCGACCTCGCGGCCGGCACTGGAAAGCTCACGCAGGGGCTGGTGGACCTCGGCCTCACCGTGACCGCGGTGGAGCCCGACGAGGGCATGCTCGCCCAGCTGTCCCAGCTCCTGCCGGACACGAGGGCGCTCACCGGCAAGGCCGAGGACATCCCGCTGGCCGACGAGTCCGTCGACGCCGTGTTCGTCGGGCAGGCGCTGCACTGGTTCGATCTGGAGCCGGCGTTCGCGGAGATCCACCGCGTGCTGCGCCCGGGTGGGGTCGTCGTCGCGCTGTGGAACCACGACGACTTGACGGTGAAGTGGGTCGTCGAGTTCGCGAAGATCGTGCGCACGGGCGTGAGCCGCGTGTTCCGCGACGAGAACGAGGGCCTGTCGGCGGCCGGCTTCGAGCCGTTCGAAGACAGCGAGTTCCCGCACACGCACCGCCGCACGATCGACACGCTGCTCGCCACCGTCGGCACGCACTCCAACTTCCTGGTCGCCGAACCGGCCGAACGCGACGCCGCCCTGGCCGCCGCGCGCGAGTACCTCCTGGCGGTGCCGGAAGCGGGCGCGGGCGAGTTCGACTACCCGCTGGTGACGACTGTGTTCCGGGGTCGCAAGAGCTGAGGTTCCCTGGCGACGAAGATCTGTGTCTTTGGCCCCGGCTCCGCCGGGGCGCGCGAGATCGCTTTGAGCCGGTTTCTTCCCTCCCGATGTGCCCGGCCCGAGGGGCCGAGCACATCGCTCAGTCCAGAAACCGGCGCGATCTCGCGACGTGGTCGAGTTCCCTACCGCAGCTACAGGCGTAGCGCAGCCCCTAGCACAGGTCAAAGGCCGACAGCGATGGGCTCCACTCACACCGCCGGTGGCCTTCCCACTCCACGGCTCGCGAGATCGCGTCGGCTTCTGGACTGAGCGGGCGGGTCCTTGGACACGCGCGGGTCGGTGAGCAGCTGTTTCAACACCGCGGGGCTCGTGACCGCCCACGCCCGCACGCCGCCCGGCAGCTCGACC
>NZ_JBEYSJ010000012.1:0-267263 GCF_040704195.1 Amycolatopsis sp. NPDC047767 | reverse complement strand
GCGTTGACGTTGTGGCTCGCCAGGTGCTCGTACACGGCCTTGGGTTCGTGGCCCGTCACGGAGAACAGGACGGTCGGCGTGCGTTCGCGGCCGGGAAAGCCGGCGGACCCCTCCGCGCACGGAAACGACGAAGACGTTCCCGGTGTGCAGTGCTCACTTTTTCGCTCCACCGGGAAAACGTCACCGGCTGCGTCCGATCGGGCGCTTTCCGAACAGCTGGTCAACACTCATGACCAAGTGGGCAGTGCGCGACCGCGCGCGGCCCGGGTCAGAGCACGATGATCTCGGCGGGGACGGCGAACCGCACACCCATCCGCAGGCCGGTCTCGGCCCCGGAGGCTTCGAGGAACTCGCGGGGCGACGCCATGTCGCCGGGGCCGATGCCGCGCAGGTACTCGGCGTGCGCTTCGAGGGAGGCGACGCCGTGGTCGAGGAAGTCCGTCGTGTCGACGCCGTGGGTGGATTCGGGGCTGTTGGTGACGATGATCTGCCGCACCTGCCACGGATCGAGGCCTTCGTCGAGCAGTTCGCGGAAGATCCAGCGGTTGCCGGCATCGCGGGCGCCGTCCAGCACGGCGCGGCCCAGCGCGATGTGGTCGGCCTGGTTGGGGGCGCCCGGGCCCCAGCGATCGTGGTAGTTGCCGGTCACGACGACGTCGGGGCGGTGCCGGCGGAGGGCCCGGGCGATGTCGCGGCGCAGCGGGAGCCCGTATTCGAGGACGCCGTCCGGGTAACCGAGGAACTCCACGAGGTCGACGCCGACGACCGCCGCGCCGGCGCGCTCTTCGGCTTCGCGCAGCGGTCCGGCGACGGCGGGGTCGATGGCGTCGATGCCGGCCTCGCCGCTCGTCGCCAGGCAGTAGACGACGCGCTTGCCCTGGGCGGTCCAGCGGGCGACGGCCGAGGCCGTGCCGTATTCGAGGTCGTCCGGGTGCGCGGCGAACGCCAGCGCGGTCGACCACGATTCGTCCAGTGGCACCAGTGGTTCGGTCACCCTCGGGTCAGCCTTTCTCGAAATCACCACACCTCGGACGCGGTCACCCTACTCGAATGCGGACGCGGTGTTTCCGAACCGCCCGCCCGGTTCGGTTCGGGATGAGCCGATCCCGGTGAAAAGCGATCCGATCACGGCGTTTCTCTCCGTATTCTCATCGGCCATTCACGCCGCGGATCCGGTGAGTTTCCCGACACCGTCCGCGTCGTGAACGCCCCGGGCCCGGGCGCCGGCAGCCACGCCGACGGAGGACGCGGCACTTAGTCTGGGGCGGTGATCTCGCAACCGACCCCCGTGGGTGAGCGGCTTCGCGCCGAGTGCGACGCGGTGGCGTCGCGGCCCCAGCACCTGCTGCTGACGCTGCTCGGCGACCACTGGTACCCGCAGGACGCCCAGCTCCCGTCCACGGCGCTGGTCGCGTTGCTGGGCGAGTTCGGCGTGACCGAGCCCAACGCGCGCGCGGCGCTGAGCCGCCTCGGCCGGCGCGGCCTGCTCGTCTCGCGCAAGGAGGGGCGGCGCACCAGCTACGCCCTGACCACGGAAGCGATGGATGTCCTCGACGCCGGCACCGAACGCATCTTCACCTTCGCGACCTCGGCCGTCGAGTGGGACGGGAGCTGGACTCTGGTGGCGTTCTCGCTCCCGGAAGACCAGCGGACGACGCGCGCGAGCCTGCGGACCCGGTTGAGCTGGCTGGGTTTCGCCGCGGTGTTCGACGCGGTGTGGGTGGCGCCGGGGGATCGGGAGGCGGACGCCGCCGGGCTGCTGGCGGAGCTCGGGGTGGCGAGCGCGACTGTCCTCATCGGACGCTCGTCCGCGCTGGTTCCGGGCGGGGATCCCTCGGGGGCGTGGGATCTGCAGGCGCTGCGCGAGCGGTACGACGATTTCCTCGCCCGCTTCACCCCGCTGCGCGACCGGATCCCCGAACTGGAACCCGCCGCCGCGCTCGTGGCGCGGACGGCGGTCATCGACGTCTGGCGCGAGTTCCCCGGGGTCGACCCCGATCTGCCCCGCGCGCTGCTGCCCGCGGGGTGGCCGCAGCGTGAGGCCCGTGAGCTGTTCGCCGCGCTCTACGACGGGCTGGCCGAGCCCGCGACGGCACGCGTGCGGGAGATCATCGCCGGGTTCTCGCCCGACCGGGCATCGTCGGCGACTTTCCACACCACCGCCGACGCCCTCACGCTCGTGGGTTCGCACCAAAGCTAGACACTCACGTTGACGACCGTCGTTTCGTGAGTCTAATGTCTCGGTGGTCGGCGACCGAGAGAAGAGGCGAGCGATGGAGCACGCAGACGTCCGCGAGCAGTACCGCCTCGCGAACCAGTACCGGAAGCTGGCGTTCCAGGAGCGGCCGTACCTCGGCTCGCCGGGGGCACCGGCGCAGGACGAGACGAACACGAGCAGCACCTGGGCGCACCTCAACGGCGGGTTCCTGGTCGGCTACGAGTACACGCGCTGGTGGCGCGAGAACCGCGCGCTGCGCACGGCCGCGGTGATCGGGGACTGGAGCTGGCTCAACAAGGTCCGCGTCACCGGGCCGGACGCGACGGAGTTCCTCGACCGCGTGTCGGTGAAGGACCCGACGCGGTGTGCGGTCGGGCAGACCCTGTTCACGCCGATGACGAGCGAGGCCGGGAAGATCGCCATCGAAGGGCTGACGCTCAAGCTCGGCGAGCAGGACTACCTGTTCACCCAGTCCGGCGCCCAGTTCTGGCTCGGGGTGCAGCACGAGCGCCTGGGGCTCGACGTGCACCTCGAGGACCAGACCGCCGACTGGACGTGCTTCGCCGTGCAGGGCCCGCGGTCGCTCGAGGTGCTGGAGGACGTCCTGGCCGCCGGCCTCCACGATCTCGGGTTCTCCCGCTGGCGCCGGCTGGAGTTCGCCGGCACCGAGCTGATCGTGCAGCGCCAGGGCGTGACCGGTGAGCTCGGCTACGAACTGTTCCTGCGCACCGAAACCGGCCGAGCCCACGAGCTGTGGCGCGCGGTGCGCGAGGCCGGCTCCGCGGTGGGCCTGCGCGAGCTCGGGTTCAAAGCCCAGCTGATCGGCCACACCGAGTCGAACATGCCCACGATCATCAGGGACTTCCTGCCCGACCGCTTCAGCCGCGAACGGCTGCCACGCTTCGCGAAGCTGTGGATCACGCCGGAGGAGTTCGAGGTCTTCGGCCAGGACCTCACCGAGCACCTCGTCACGCCGGCCGAGGTCGGCTGGGGCTACACCGTGGACCTCGACCGCGGCGGCGCCGCCCGCGCGTTCCCGGGCCGCGACGCGCTGGCCCGCGAAGCCGATTCCGGTGGCCCAGCAAGGGTTTTCCGCGGGCTGCTGTGGAACTCCGACGACGTCGGCGAGCTGTTCGCCGCGCAGTTCCGCGACGCGCCCGCACCGCCGCCGCCCGATCTGCCGTGGGGCCAGTTCCGGATGCAGTACCTGCGCACCCGCGAAGGCGACCGGCAGGTCGGCTGGGCCAGCGCGGTCACCTACAGCCCGACGTTGCGGCGGCTGATCAGCAACGCCCGCCTCGACCGGAACCTGCCGCTCGGCGCCGAGGTGACGGTGGACTGGGGCGGGCCGGGAGCCGGCGGGATCGCCGGCGAGCCGACCTGGCGCCTGCGCGCCACCGTCACCGAGCAGCCGTTCCTGCGTCAACGTCGCCGTGACGACGTGTCCGCCTCACCCGCGCGGCACGGGTAGGCCGCGATGGACGACGAACTCACCATCACCGCGATCCTTCGCCGCGCCGAGCAGTTCTCGCCTGACCGCGAAGTCGTGTCGCGCGAACCGGACCGCTCACTGCACCGCACGACCTGGTCGGCGATCGGCGGCCGGGCGCGGCGGCTGGCCTCGGCGTTGCTGGGACTCGGTCTCCGGCCCGGCGCGCGCGTGGCGACCCTCTGCACCAGCCACCGCCGGCACTTGGAGCTCTACTTCGCCGCCCCGATCGCCGGCCTCGTGCTGCACCCGCTGAACCCGCGGCTGCGCGTCGAGGACCTCGCCTACATCGCCGGTCACGCGGCAGACGAAGTCCTCGTGCTCGACGAAGCCTTCCTGCCGATCTACGAACAGTTGCGCGAGACGACTTCGTTCCGCCACGTCGTCGTGATCGGTGCGGCGACCGGGGAGGCGATCTCCTACGAGGCACTGGTCGAACGCGGGCGGGCGGACTGGGTACCGCCGGACCTGCCGGAGCGGAGCACGGCGCTGATCGGCTTCACCAGTGGCACCACGGGCCGCCCGAAAGGTGTCGAGTTCACCCACCGCGCCGTCGCGCTGCACACGCTTTCGAGCTCCCTGCACGGCCGGCTCGCGGTGCGGGACACCGACGTCCTGTTGCCGGTCGTGCCGATGTACCACGCGCTCGCGTGGGGCTGGCCGTACACCGCGGCGTTGCTCGGCGCCGGGCTGGTCCTGCCCGGGCCGTTCCTCGACCCGGCGAGCCTGCTGGAGCTGTTCGACTCGGAACGGGTCACGCTCACCGGCGGCGTGCCGACGATCTGGACGGGGGTGCTGCACGCCCTCGACGCCGAGCCGAAGCGGTACGACCTCACGCCGCTGCGCGCGATCCTGTCCGGTGGCTCCACCGCGCCGCCGTCGATGATCGCGGGCTACGCGGAGCGGCACGGGCTGAACCTCGTGCACACGTGGGGCATGAGCGAGCTGATGATGGGCGCGATCGCCGAACTGTCGGCGGAGCTGCAGCAGGCGGATCCCGAGCAGCAGCAACGACATCGCGCGATGCAGGGGCGTCCGATGCCCTTCGTCGAGATCCGGGCTCGCGGCGAGGACGGCTTCGTGGCCTGGGACGGCGAGTCGCTCGGCGAGCTCGAGATCCGCGGACCGTGGGTCGCCCGCGAATACCTGGCCGAACCGGACGCGAGTGCGCGGCAGTGGACGGACGACGGCTGGTTCCGCACCGGGGACATCGTGACCATCACCCCCGGCGGTTACCTCGGGATCGCCGACCGGGCCAAGGACCTCATCAAGTCGGGCGGCGAGTGGATCTCCACCCCGGCACTGGAGAGCGCGCTCGCGGCCCACCCCGCCGTCGCCGAGGCCGCGGTCGTCGGGGTGACCGACGAACGGTGGGGCGAGCGGCCGCTCGCGGTGATCGCCTTCCACCCGGGCACGAGCGCGACTCCGGACGAGCTGCGGGAGTTCCTCCTGCCGCGCGTGGCGCGCTGGTGGCTCCCCGAACGGATCGAGATCGTCGCGGCGGTGCCGAAGACCGCCGTCGGCAAGTTCGACAAAGTCGCGCTGCGGCGCACTTTCACCAGCAGGGGAGCCGACTCGTGACCGACCCGGCCGCTTCCTTCGACGTCCTGCACGTCGAGCCGCTGCGCGTCGCGTGGGCCGACACCGACGCCAGCGGGCGCATCCACTGGTCGTCGGTCTTCCGCTGGGCGGAGGCGGCCGAGCACGCGCTGCTGCGCGCCGCCGGCCGCGGCGCGGACGAGGCCGGTCCGTACCCGCGCCGCTCGACCGAGGCCGTCTACCACCGCGCTCTCGAGTTCGACGACCGGATCGAAGTCCGCCTCGGCGTGGAGAAAGCCGGCCGCAGCTCCGTGACCTTCGGCTGGCAGATCGTCCGCGGGGACGACCTCTGCGTGGAGGGTCGCCACACCGTGGTCCACGTCGGGCCCGACGGCCGGTCCGCGCCGTGGCCGGAGCAGCTGCGGGCCGCCTTGCGCCTGGGCTGAACCGGCCCGAGCCGGTTCAGCGAGCCGGGTTCCGGCCGTGGACGAACCAGATCGCCTCGGCCGGGCCGTCGCCGCGGTTGGTGAGGCGGTGCGGCGTCGTCGAGTCGAAGGCGATGGAGTCGCCCGCGTGGAGCTGGTAGGTGTCGAAGGCCAAGGCGACTTCCAGGGTGCCGCTGATGACGTAGCCGTATTCGATGCCCGCGTGCCGCGTGAGCTTGTCGTCGGGGACGGAGCTGCCGTCGACCTCGTAGCGGACGTGCAGGAAGTCGACCGTGCTGTCGTGGATGGACGACAGCTGTTCCCAGGTGACGCCGGAGTCGAGGACGAGCTGGCGCCGTTCGCCCGGGCGGAGCATGGGGCTCTGCTGCTCCTCGGGGCTTTCGTTCAGCTTCGCCAGGGCACCGTGGAAGCTGTGCTTCTCGACGCCCGCGGCCGGTGCGGGCGCGGGCGGTTCCTCCGCGCCCGCACCGGCCGCGCTGCTGAACAGCTCGTCGATGGAGACGTTGAGGGCACTGCAGATCGCGTACAAGGTCGCGACCGAGGGCTGGGACTTGTTGTTCTCGATCTGCGACACGAACGCGGCCGAGTACCCGAGGTCGCGCGCGAACTGGCGCAGCGACAGCCCGGCCGCCTGCCGGCGTGCGCGCAGCTGCTCGCCGAGGTTCGCGGCCTCCGAGTGCTCCGCCGCCGGCTCGTGCTTCGCTGCCACGTCTCGCTCCTCGCGCTGTCGTCCAGTCGGTGTTCACTATAGCTTGACGCCCGTGCCGCGAGAGCGGCTCAGGCGGTGAGCCGGTCGCGCACGAACTCCAGCTCCCGCACGACGTAGTCGGTGATGTCGCCGCTCTTGAGGTGCTCGGGCAGCACGTCCCAGGTGTAGGTCTCGATCTCCAGGTGCGACGACTGCGGCTGCGCGCGGTGGCGGTCGAGAGCCTGCTCCAGGGCGAACCGCGTGGTGCGGAACGGGCCGAGGTCGTCGAGGAACACCGGCACGTGGAAGTGGGTGCGCCATTCGCGCGCGCCACCGGGGTCGCGGCGCCAGGCGGCGATCGCGTCGGAGAGGTTGAGGTGGCGGGTGACGGTGCCCTCGCGCAGCTCGGACGTCTGGCTCAGGTAGATGGTGCTGGTGAAGCGCTCCAGCTCGCGCACCACCTCGTCGGTCACCTCGGGTACCCACAGCGCGGCGGCCTGCTGCAGCTTGAACACGGGCACGCCGGCGCCGGCGAGCAGGTCGAGGGAGGCGGGGATGTCGTCGAACTCCACGGCCTGGTGCCCGATGTCGAACACGATCCCGACGTGGCGGCGCAGCGCGCCGAAGGCTTCCGCGAGCGGCAGGTCGGCGAGGCCGGAGAGCGTTTCGGCCGCGGCGCGGGAGTACAGCCGCGTGGTGAAGTAGCGGACCGTCTCCTCGATGGTTTCCAGGTAGCAGAACGGTTCCGGCTCGATCGCGAGCTTCACCCGCCGGCCGGTGCGGCGTTCGAGCGCGACGAGGTGGGCGACGACCCGCAGCACGTTGCGGGTGAACAGCTCCACGTACGCCTCGCCGGTGACCTTGGGCCGGTAGGCCAGCGGCACGGTCTGGATGGTCGGCTCGACCCCGTCCGCGGCGATGTCGGCGAGCACGTCGGCCACCTGCGTGGTGTACGCGACGCGCTCTTCGGTGCTCCAGTCCGGTTCGTACACGTTTTCCATCACCGAGCGGCCCTTGAACGGCCCGTGCGGGAACGCGTTGACGGTGTAGACGTAGAGATCGTTGTCTGCCAGGTACTTCTTCAGCCGGTCCCGCTCAGGGCTGTCGCCGGCGAGCCGGTCGGCGGACGCGCCGGAGAGCCGCAGCGACACCCCGAACGGCGCGTCGGGGGAGACCCGGCGCTTCACTTCGGGGACGTAGGTCTCGAGGCTGGCGTTCATCTCGTCCCAGGTGTCACCGGGGTGCACGAGGGTCGAGTAGGACAGGTGGCCCAGACGCGTGCCGAGGTCCATGAGGTTCCTCCGGGGAAGGCGGCAGAGAGGGTGCCGGAAGTGCTGCGGTGACGCGCTGCAGCAGACGTTTGCTCGAAGTGAACAGTCCGAAACCCAGGGCTGTCAAGGATTACGCCGCTTGACCTGCGTATCTGGCAAAGTTGTTCGCTGAGTCTTGACTCACCGGCTGGTTCATTGTTCACTACCGCTGTACAGCGTCGTCGAACGGGAGTGAACCCGGCGAGTATCGGCGCCGTGTCCACGCCCGGATCCCGGCTGCGCGGGTTTCCGGAGAGCCTACGAGGAGTTGAGCATGCGCGCCGCGGTCTTCCACGACAAGCACGACATCCGGGTCGAGGACATCCCGGAGCCGGCCGCGGTCGGCGCGCGGCAAGTGCGCGTCCGGCCGTACCTGTGCGGGATCTGCGGCACCGACCTGCACGAGTACGCGGCCGGGCCGATCGTCATCCCGACCAGCCCGCACCCGCTTTCGCACGCCGCCGCGCCGCAGGTGCTCGGGCACGAGTTCTCCGGGCAGGTGCTGGAGATCGGTGCCGAGGTCACCGGCGTCCGCGTCGGCGACCGGGTTTCGGTGATGCCGTTGATCTACTGTGGACACTGCTACTACTGTCGTCGCGGGCTCAACCACCTGTGCCCGCAGATGGCCTGCACGGGACTGAGCTGGGACGGCGGCGGGATCAGCGAGCAGGTGGTGGTCCCGGAGCACCAGATCTCGGTGCTGCCGGAATCGGTGTCGGACGTGCGCTGGTCGAGCCGGCCGCGGTCGCCGCGTACGGCGTCGACCGCACCGGCTTCACCTCCGGTGACAGCGTCCTGATCACCGGCGCGGGGCCGATCGGCGCGCTCGCCGCGCTGTACGCCCACGCTTCGGGCGCGGCGCAGATCTTCGTGAGCGAGCCCAACGCGCGCCGCCGGGCCCTGCTCGACGCGCTCGGGGTCGCGACCGTGCTCGACCCGATGGCCGAGGACGTGCCGGAGGTGGTCCGCGGGCTCACCGGCGGGATCGGCGCCGACGTCGCCGCGGAGTGCTCCGGCTCGGAGGCCGGCCTCGCCACGGCACTGGGCAGCCTCCGGTCCCACGGCACCGCGACGCAGGTGGGCCTGCACGTCCGGCCCGCCACGATCGACCCGATGGCTCTGTCGCAGCGCGATCTGAGCCTGGTCGGCACGTGGTGCTACCCGGTGTTCGACTTCCCCCGCATCATCTCGCTCGTCGCGACCGGCCGGTTCCCGGTGGAGCGCGTGCTGACCGAGGTGATCGCGGTCGACGACGTCGTCACCGGCGGGTTCGACCGGCTGCTCGACCCCGAAGGCGACGCCCAGAAGCTGCTCGTCAAGGTCGGCTGACCCGAACCGCCTTCACCACCCAACCGTTTCCCGCTGTCCACGAGACCTTTGTGGACAGACTTCGTCCTGCCCTGCGACCCGGTGCGCCTGCACCCGAGGAGCGATCCGATGAGCGACACGACAAGGGGTTCCGTGGTCGTCACACAGTCGGCCCCGTCGCCCGCCCCGGCTTCGGGGACCGCCCACCCGCCCGGCCGGCCGAGCCTCTGGCGGCAGACGACGGCACAGCGCGCCTCGCGCGGACTGGTCACGATCCTCGTCGCGACCGCGCTGCTGTTCCTCGTCAGCCTGCTGCTGCAGCCCGAGAGCCTGGGCCGCAGCTCGTTGCAGGGGATGCTGCCCTTCGCCGCGGTGCTCGCCGTGGTCGCGCTCGGGCAGACGCTGGTCGTGCAGCAGGCGGGGATCGACCTGTCGGTGCCCGGCACCGTGTCCCTGAGCGTGATCATCGTGACGCACTACCCCGCCGGGGACAACGGAAAGCTGCTTCCCGCGGTGCTGCTCGCCTACGTCGCGGCGCTGGCGGCGGGCCTGCTCAACGGCCTCGTCGTGAGCCGGCTCGGGATGTCGGCGATCGTCACCTCCTTGGGCACCAACGCATTGCTGTACGCGGTGGTGCTCGGGGTCTCGGGCGGCTCGCCGGTGACGACCACGGACACGTTGCACTCGCTCGTCACCGGCCGCTTCCTCGGTCTGCCGTACGCGGTCTACATCGCCGTCGTCCTCGTCGCGGTGACCGGCTTCGCGATGAAGCGCACCGTGCCGGGCCGCCGGTTCGAGGCCGTGGGCGACAACCCGGAGGCCGCGGGGCTGGCGGGCCTGCGCGTGCGGCGTCACCAGCTCGCCGCCTACGTCTGGGCGTCGCTGCTCTACGGCACGGCGGGCATCCTCCTGGCCGGCATCGTGACGACGCCGGGCGCGTTCCAGGGCGACACGCTGCTGCTGCCGTCGGTCGCGGCCGTCGTGCTGGGCGGCACCTCGCTGCTCGGCGGCAAGGGCAGCCCGGTCGCCAGCGCCATCGCCGCCCTGTTCCTGTCCCAGCTCGACCAGTTCGTGCTGACGCTCGGCGTCAGCGCGGCGACGAACAACATCGTCCAGGCGCTCGCGCTCGCCGCGGGTGTCGCCGTCTACACCGTGAACTGGGCCGCCGTGCGCGGCTGGTTCCGCCGTGTCCCCGCTCCCCGGACCCAGCAGTAGGAAGGGTTTCCCATGTCTCCCCAGTCCCTTCGCCGGTCGTTGCTCGCCGGCTTGGCTTCCCTCGCCCTCGTGACCACCGCCTGCACGGTGGACGACGGCGGCTCGACCAGCGCCGAGGGCGGCAAGCCCGCCAACGCGAACGTGCCGGCCTGGTGCGGTTCGAAGCAGATCACCCTCGGCCTGGCCGACGGCTTCGGCGACAACAACTGGCGCAAGGTCACCACGGCCGAGGCCAAGGCCGAGGTCGCCAAGTGCCCCAACGTCACGTCGTTCACCTACACCGACGGGCAGGGCAACACCCAGAAGGCCATTTCGGACATCCAGGGCCTCGTCGCCAAGGGCACGCAGGCGATCGTCGTCTTCCCGGACGCGGGCCAGGCCGTGCTGCCCGCCCTGCGCAGCGCCTACAAGGCGGGCGTGGTCACCGTGCCGTACCGGGTCAACCCGGGCGGGACGCCCGGCCAGGACTACGACGCGTTCGTGAGCACCAACTTCGAGCAGGCCGGTGTGCTGTGGGGCCAGTGGCTCGTGAAGGCGCTCAACGGCAAGGGCAAGGTGCTCAACCTCGGCGGGCCGGCCGCGAACTCGCAGAGCCTCGACGAGTACAAGGGCATGCAGAGCGTGCTCAAGGACCACCCGGGCATCCAGTTCGTCGGCACCACGCCGTACGAGGTGACCAACTGGGACGCCGCGCAGACCCAGCGCGTGATCACCGCGGCGCTGGCCAAGAACCCGGAGATCGACGCGATCACCACCGACTTCGGGGCCGCGCTGGCGAGCTCGTTCTCCGCCTTCACCTCGGCCGGGCGCAAGATCCCGGCGATCGCGACCGAGGACGCCAACCAGCTCGCCTGCAACTGGCAGCAGCAGAAGGACGCCGGCAACCCGTTCCAGCTGTTCACCGTCTCCTCGCAGAACGCGATGTCGCGCCTGGCGATCGACGTCGCGGTGGCCAAGGCGACCGGCGGTGTGGTGCCGAAGGACCTGGTCTACCCGCAGTCGGCGTTCGAGGACTCGATCTCCGGGCAGCCGCACCCCGTCACGTGCGACAAGGACCTCCCGAGCGACGCGTTCGTGTCCAGCTCACTGTCCAAAGCGGACCAGACCGCGGCCCTGAAGTAGGAGAGGCGACCATGACCGAAGTTGCGGCACTGAGCCTGTCCGGGGTGTCGAAGAGCTACGGGCCCGTGCGCGCCCTGTCGGAGGTGTCGCTCGACGTCTTCGGCGGCCGGGTGCACGCGCTGCTCGGCGAGAACGGCGCGGGCAAGTCGACGCTGATGGGCATCGCGTCGGGCTCCACCCGGCCCGACGCGGGCACGATCACGGTGGCCGGCGAGCCGATTGCGGCCCTGACCACCGACCGGGCGAGCCGGCTCGGCATCGCGATCGTGCACCAGCACCCGGCCGTGCTGGCCGACATGACGGTCGCGGAGAACATCCGCCTCGCGGTGCCCGCCGAGCGGATGCCGGCCGGCAACCCGCGTGTGTGGATGGTCGAACTGCTGCGGAGCGTCGGCTCGGACCTGCGGCTGCAGGACCGGGTGGCCGATCTCGGCGTCGCGCAGAAGCAGCTGCTGGAGCTGGCGAAGGCGGTCGCGCTGGAGCCGAAGGTGCTGATCCTCGACGAGCCGACCGCGCCGCTGGGCGCGGAGCAGACCGAGATCCTGTTCGACCAGGTGCGCCAGGCCACCGCCCGCGGCACGGCGGTCGTCTACATCACCCACCGGCTCGCCGAGGTGCGTGAGATCGCCGACGAGGTGACGGTGCTGCGCGACGGCCGGGCGCGTGGGCACTCGGCCGTCGCCGACCTCACCGACGACGAGATGCTGCGGCTGATCGTCGGGCGCGAGCTCGCCTCGGCGTTCCCGGAGAAGTACACCGATCTCGCCGACGCGAAGGTCGCGCTGGAGGTCGAAGGCCTCTCCGGCGAGGGTTTCCACGACGCGCGGCTCGTCGCGCACCACGGGGAGATCGTCGGGCTCGCGGGCATCGTCGGCAACGGCCAGAGCGAGTTCCTGCGCGCGCTGGCCGGGCTGCGCCCGTCGACGGGCCGGATCGTGCTCGACGGCGTGCCGCTGCGGGGCCGGGCCCTGGTCCGCTCGACGGCGTACATGCCGGCCGACCGCCACCGGGAAAGCCTGCTGCCGGCGATGTCGGTGCGGGAGAACGCGGCCGTCGCCTCGTTGCCCTCCTTCGCCGGCGGGGGAGTGGTCTCCGCGGAACGCGAACGGGCCGGAGTGGACGCCGAGCTGGCCAAGCTGTCGGTCAAGACCGCTTCGCGCGAGACGAACGTGATGGCGCTTTCGGGCGGCAACCAGCAGAAGGTGGTGATGGCGCGCGCTCTGCTCGCCGCACCGCGGCTGCTGCTGGCCGACGAGCCGACCCAGGGCGTCGACGTCGGCGCCCGGTCGGAGATCTACACGATCATGCGCGACGTGGCCGCGTCCGGGGTGCCGGTGGTCGTGGTGTCTTCCGACGCCAAGGAGCTGGAAGGGCTCTGCGACCGGGTCGTGGTGTTCTCGCGCGGCCACGTCGTCGCCGAGCTCACCGGCGAGGACGTCACCGAGGAGAAGATCACCGGCTCGGTCGTCAACGCCACCACGCTGCGCCGCGACGCGCCGGCGGCGAAGAAGGCCGGACCGGCGAAACCGGTTCCGTCGACCCGCCGGCCCCCGATGGCCGAGCGCCTGCGTGACCTGGCCAAGGGCGACTACGCGCCGAGCATCGTGCTCGCACTGGTCATCCTCGCGCTCGGCGGCTACACCTTCGCCCACAACGTGCGGTTCCTCGCGCCGTTCAACGTCACCTCGCTGCTCACGCTGCTCACGGCGCTCGCGTTCATCAGCCTGGGCCAGACCATCGTGATCATGACCGGCGGGATCGACCTGTCGGTCGGGCCACTCGCCGGGCTGCTGGTGGTGATCGCGTCGTTCTTCGTCACCGACGGCCACTCGCCGCTGCTCGTGGCACTCGCGTTCGTGGTCATGCTCGCGGTGGCCGTCGCGTCCGGGGTGCTCAACGGGGTGCTGATCCGCTTCGGCGGGTTCACCGCGGTGGCCGCGACCCTGACCCTCTACATCGGACTGCAGGGCGTCTCCTTGCTGCTGCGGCCGTTCCAGGGCGGGTTCATCAGCACGTCGGTCACCGACGCGATCACCGCGACGGTCGGGTTCGTGCCGATCGCGTTCCTCGTGGCGGTGGTGGTCGCCGTCGGGCTGGAGCTGGCGTTGCGGTTCACCGCCTGGGGCCGCGGCCTGCGGGCGGCCGGCTCGAACGAGGGGTCCGCGCGGCGCCTGGGCGTGAAGGTGAACCGGGTCCACGTGCTGGCCTACCTCGGCTGCGCGGTCCTGACGTTCTTCGGCGCGCTCCTGCTGATGGCCCAGATCGGCGTCGGTGACCCGACGCAAGGCGTGAGCTACACGCTCTCCAGCATCACCGCGGTCGTGCTCGGCGGGGCGAGCCTCGCCGGCGGGCGCGGGTCGTTCATCGGGACGCTGCTGGGCGCCGCGCTGATCCAGGAAGTGCTCAACGCGACGACGTTCCTGAACCTGAGCCAGAGCTGGCAGTACTTCTTCCAGGGAATCCTCATCCTCGTCGCCGCGGCGATCTACACCCGCGTGCGCCGCCGGACGCCGGCCCTGGTCTGAGCTTTCGCCGTACGCACAGCAGAAAGAGGAGACAGTGAGCGAAACAGCACTCGTCGTCGGGGTCACCGGCATCGCCGGGGCCGCGGTGGCCACCCGGCTGGTCGAGCGCGGCTGGGCGGTGACCGGGGTGTCCCGCCGCAGCGAGTCCGGCGTGCCCGGGGTCCGCTCGGTTCGCGCCGACCTCGAGGACGCGGCCGCGCTGAGCGCCGCGCTCGCGGACACGAAACCGACGCACGTCTTCCTCACCGCGTGGTCGCGCCGCCCCACCGAAGCGGAGAACATCGACGTCAACGCCGGCATCGTGCGCAACGTGCTGGCGGCGGCCACCGCGGGCGGCGCCGTGCGGCACGTCGCGCTGATGACCGGGCTGAAGCACTACCTCGGGCCGTTCGAGGCCTACGCCGCCGGGGTCACACCGGACACGCCGTTCCACGAGGACGAGGCGCGGCTCGACGTGCCGAACTTCTACTACGCGCAGGAGGACGAGCTCTTCGCGGCTGCCGAGCGCCACGGCTTCACCTGGAGCGTGCACCGGGCGCACACCGTGATCGGCCACGCCGTCGGCAACGCCATGAACATGGGGATGACGCTGGCGGTCTACGCGGCCGTGTGCCGGGAGACCGGGCGGGACTTCCGGTTCCCCGGCTCGGAGGTCCAGTGGAACGGCGTCACCGACATGACCGACGCCGGGCTGCTGGCCGACCAGATGGTGTGGGCGGCCACCGACGGGAACGGGCGCGACGAGGCGTTCAACATCGCGAACGGCGACGTGTTCCGCTGGCGCTGGATGTGGCCGCGCCTCGCGAAGCTGCTCGGCGTGACGCCGGCCGGGTTCGACGGCAAGCCCGCGCCGCTGGAGGAGCAGATGGCCGACGCCGGCCCGGTCTGGCGCCGGATCGCCGAGCGCCACGGGCTGCGCGAAGCGGACCTCACCCGGGTCGCGTCGTGGTGGCACACCGACAGCGACCTCGGCCGGCCCATCGAGTGCCTCACCGACATGAGCAAGAGCCGCAAGGCCGGGTTCACGGGCTACACCAGCACGCTGGACTCCTTCGCCCGGCTCTTCGAGACCTTGCGCGCGGAGCGGATCATCCCGCCCGCCGCGACCGAATAGGCACGACCGAACAGGCACGACCGAACAGACACGACCGAACAGACACAGCGGAATGAGCACAGCGGAATGACCACAGTGGACGTTACGAGCCGGACCGGCGCGCGGTCAGCGCTCGTCGCTCGTCGCCGGGAGCGGACGGGCGAGCAGCTCGAACAGTTC
This sequence comes from Amycolatopsis sp. NPDC047767, assembly GCF_040704195.1. Classification (NCBI taxonomy): domain Bacteria; kingdom Bacillati; phylum Actinomycetota; class Actinomycetes; order Pseudonocardiales; family Pseudonocardiaceae; genus Amycolatopsis; species Amycolatopsis sp. NPDC047767. Next base: position 252,130 of record NZ_JBEYSJ010000012.1, on the reverse strand, counting down.
GGCCGGCGGCTCGGCGAGCCAGTCGCGCGCCCGGCCGGAGGCGGTGCGCCCGACGACGAACCACAGTCCCCGCGCGGGCGCGGCGGTGTGGTTGACGTACAGGTGCGCGCGGTCGGAGCGGAAGGAGAACGAGTCGCCGGCGCGCAGCACGTGCTCGTCGGACTCGAACCGCAGCGTGAGCTCGCCGTCGAGGAGGTAGGCGTGCTCCGTGCCCGGGTGGCGCATCAGCCCGCCGTCGACGGAACTGCTCGCGCCGGGCTCGTACGTCACCAGCAGCGGCTCCACCGACCGCGAGCCGTCGATGGCGAGGCGTTCCCAGCGCACGCCGTTGTCCATGTCCAGCACCGGGTTGTCGGCGGCGCGCTGGATGGTGGTGCCGGCTTCGTCGGGTTCGAGGACGGCCGGGCGGCGGCCGGGCTCGGCCTTCCCGCGATGGCCGGCGACCTCGAGGCCGAGCACTTCGTCCAGGGACAGGCCGAGGTGGCTGACCAGCGTGTAGAGCGTGCTCACGGACGGTTGCGACTTTCCGGTCTCGACCTGCGACAGCAGGCTCGCCGAGAGCCCCGTGGCCAGCGCCACGCCGCGCAGGGTGCGCTTCTGCCTGATCCGCGCTTCGCGCAGGGCAGGGCCGATCCGGTCGTCCACGGTGCCGCTCCCGTTCCGTTCACGGCGCCATCGCCGACTGTTCACTCGATCATACGTTCGTGCGTTGTGGCTGTACACACGCCCGGGTGCGACCTGCGCAACATCCCGGATTCACGGCGTCTCGTTCAGCGGGAGCGAACGCCTACCGGGTCGACGAAAGGAGCCCGGCCATGCCGGCTCGGCTGACCGACAGGACCGTGGTGGTGACCGGCGCGGGCCGGGGAATCGGCGCCGCCCTCGCCCGTGGGATGGCGGCGGAGGGCGCGGCGCTGGTCGTCACCGACCGCGACGAACCCGAAGCCGCCGCGGTGGCGCAGTCCATTCGTGACAGTGGCGGGCGCGCCGTGCACCGGCGCGTCGACGTCGTCGACCGCGAAGACGTGCGCGCCGCGATCGACCTCGCCGTGAGCGAGTTCGGCCGGCTCGACGCGTACTTCAACAACGCGGGGTTCAACGAGCCGGAGAAGTTCCTCGACATCACCGAAGCCGTGTGGGAACGCATCTTCCGCGTCAACGCGTTCGGGGTCGTGCTCGGCAGCCAGGAGGCCGCGCGCCAGTTCATCCGGCAGGGCGGTGGCGGCAAGATCGTGAACACGGCCTCCATCGCCGGCCGCCAGGGCTTTCCGAGCTTCGCGCCCTACTGCGCCAGCAAGGCCGCGGTGATCTCGCTGACCCAGTCCGGCGCCCGCTCGCTCGCGGAGCACGGCATCACCGTCAACGCGTTCGCGCCCGGCGTGGTGCGGACCCCGTTGTGGGACAAGCTCGACAGCGACCTCGAACGCATCGGGGAGGGCGACGCCGGCTTCGCCGCGATGGCCGACGACATCATCCTCGGCCGCCCGGCCGAACCCGAAGACCTGGTTCCCACGGCCGTGTTCCTCGCCGGCCCCGACTCCGACTACATCACCGGGCAGGTGATCCCGATCGAGGGCGGGATGGTCCTCGTCTGAGGCCTGCCCCGCCCGTCACACGTTCCCGGCGGTCCACCGCCGCGGGGGAAAGGAAAACTCATGCCGATCGCCACGTTCGGGCCCAACGCCGTCGACTGGGAGACCCGGATCGACCACGAACGCCTGCGCACCCAGCGCCTGCAGCGCCTGCGCGAGCAGCTGGACAAGTCGAGCCTCGGCGCCGTCCTCGCGTTCGACTTCGCCAACATCCGCTACATGTCCGCCACCCACATCGGCACGTGGGCCATGGACAAGCTCATCCGGTTCTCCCTGCTGACCCGCGCCACCGACCCCATCGTGTGGGACTTCGGGTCCGCGGCCAAGCACCACGAGCTCTACAACCCGTGGCTCGCCACCACGACCGCCGAGGCCGACGCCGACCCGCACGCGCCGCACCACGGCGCGGTCCGGCCGCGCGCCGAGTCCGGGGCCCGCGCGGGGATCTCCACGCTGCGCGGCGCGTTCCACCCGGACGCGGGCATCGCCGACGACGTCGCCGCGAAGATCAAGCGCGAGCTGGAGAAGTTCGGGCTGCTCGGCGAACCGCTCGGCGTCGACGTGATCGAGCTGCCGATCCTCGCCGCCCTGCAGCGCGCGGGCATCACGGTCACCGACGGGCAGCAGGTCTTCATGGAGGCCCGGCGCGTGAAGACCGCCGACGAGATCTCGCTGCTGACCCAGGCGGCCTCGATGGTCGACGCCGCCTACGACGACCTGTACCAGTTCCTGCGCCCGGGTGTCCGGGAGAACGAGTGCGTGGGGCTGGTCTCGAAGTCGCTCTACGACCTCGGCTCGGAGTACGTCGAGGGCGTGAACGCGATCTCCGGCGAGCGCTGCTCGCCGCACCCGCACGTGTTCTCCGACCGGCTGATCCGGCCCGGGGACCCCGCGTTCTTCGACATCCTGCACAGCCACCAGGGTTACCGCACGTGCTACTACCGCACGTTCGCGGTCGGTTCGGCCAGCCGCGCGCAGCGTGACGCCTACGTGCGGGCCCGCGAGTACATGGACCACGCCATCGCGCTGGTGCGCCCGGGCGCCACCACGGCGGACATCGTGTCGGTGTGGCCCACCGCGCAGGAGTTCGGGTTCGCCGACGAGGAAGCCGCGTTCGCGCTGCAGTACGGGCACGGTGTCGGGCTGTCCATCTGGGAGAAGCCGATCTTCTCGCGCCTGGTCTCGCTGGAGCACCCCGAGGTGCTGGAGGTCGGGAACGTGTTCGCGCTCGAGACGTACTGGCCCTCGGCCGACGGCATCGGCGCGGCCCGCATCGAGGAAGAGCTCGTGGTGACCCCCGAGGGTTGCGAGGTGATCACCAAGTTCCCCGCCGAGGACCTGCTGGTCGCCGGCCCCCGCTACATCGCCGTGAACGGCCCGCTCTCCACGGCGCGCGAGTCCCAGTCGCACCTCAACACGCCCGCCGGCCGCGGCGAAGCCACCGCCTGAGAAGGAGCGAGACGATGAAAGCCCTGAGGTTCACCGCGGCGGACACCGTGTCCGTCGACGAGCTGGCCGTACCGCGGATCGCCGCGGACGAGGTGCTCGTCGCGGCCCGCTCGGTCGGCATCTGCCACTCCGACATCGAGCTGCTCGAAGGCCGCTACATCATCCCGTTCTCCTACCCGGTGATCCCGGGCCACGAGTGGTCCGGCGAGATCGTCGAAACCGGTGCCGACGTCACCCGGTTCGCGCCCGGCGACCGCGTGGTGGGCGAGTGCGTGATCGGCGACGACCACTTCGGCTTCTCGATCAGCGGCGCGGCGGCGGAGTTCTTCGTCGCCAAACCCGCGTGGCTGCACCGGCTGCCGGATTCGCTGTCCTTCACCGACGGCGCGCTCGTGGAGCCGTTCAGCTGCGGGTACCACGCGCTGATGAAGGCGGGCAACGTCAACGCGAGCGACACGGTGGTGGTGTTCGGTGCCGGCCCGATCGGTCTCGGTGTCACGGCCGGTGCCGCGGCGCTGGGCGCGCGCACCATCACCGTCGAGCCGGCGGCCGGGCGCGCGGAGGCGGCGCGCAAGCTCGGCGCCGAGGTCGTGCTCGACCCGACGGCCGGGCCGATCGCGGAGCAGGTGGCCGAGGTGACCGGCGGTGCCGGGGGCACGGTGGTGATCGAGGCGACGGGGCTGCCGCCGGTGATGGCCGACGTGCTCGACGTCGCCGCGCACGGCGCGCGGGTGGTGTACGTCGGCATCGACGTGGGCGGCAGCGCGCCGGCGAAGCTGGGCCTGATCCAGTCGAAGGAGCTGAGCATCCGTGGCATCATCGGCTCGCCGGGGGTGTGGCCGGAGACGCTGCGGTTCCTCGCGCGCGCCGGGGTCGACCTGTCCGACCTGGTGACCGGCCGGTTCCCCGTGGAGCGGGCCGTGGAGGCGATCACCGCCTCGCGCGACACGGCGAAGAACATCAAGGTGCACCTCGAGTTCGGGGCCACGCGGTGACCGCGACCATGCGCGCGGCCGTCTACCACGGCCGCCAGGACGTCCGGATCGAAGAGGTGCCGCTGCCCCGGCTGCGCGACGGCGAGGTGCTCGTCGCCGTGCGGCGCAGCGGGATCTGCGGCTCGGACGCCACGGAGTGGGCGGCCGGCCCGAAGATGGTGCCGCTCACCCGGCGCCACCCCGGCAGCGGGCACCTCGGCCCGATGATCATCGGCCACGAGTTCGTCGGCGAGATCGTGGACGGCGGTGAGGGCTTCGCCGCGGGCGATCTGGTCGCCGCCGGCGCCGGTGTCTCGTGTGGACAGTGCGATCGCTGCGGCGAGGGCCGCACCAACCTGTGCCGCCGCTACTACACGCTGGGCCTCAACGCCCCCGGCGGGCTCGCCGAGTACGTGGCCGCGCCGGCCGGCATGCTGCGCCCGATCCCGGCCGGGGTGTCCCTCGACCACGCCGGGCTGGCGCAGCCGCTGGCCGTCGGCCTGCACGCCGCGCGGCGGGCGGGGGTCCGGCCGGGGGACTCCGTGGTGGTCATCGGGGCCGGCGCCATCGGCTCCTTCGTGCTGGCCGGGCTGCGGCACCTGGACGACGCCGACGTCACCGTGGTCGACTTCGCCGGCGACAAGCTGGACCGGGCCGCCCGGCTGGGCGCCACCCGGACCGTGGACGCGGCGGGCGACGTCGTCGAGGCCGTGCGGGAGCTGACCGGTGGGCGTGGCGCCGACGTGGTCATCGAGGCCAGCGGCGCGCCGGGGCAGTTCGAGAACGCGCTGCGGATGGTCACCGACGGCGGGCGGATCCTCGCCGTCGGCCTGCCCAAGCAGGCGCCCGTCGTCGACCTGTTCGGCCTGGTGCTGCGCGAGATCACCGTCGAGTCGACGGTCGCGCACGTGTGCGGCGCGGATCTGGTGCCGGCGTTGGAGATCCTGTCCGCCGGGGTGCTCGGTGCCGAGCTGCTCGACTCCGTGATCGGGCTCGACGAGCTCACCGACCGCGGCCTCGCGCGGCTGGCCGCCGGGGGCGTGGACGGGAAGGTTCTCATCGACCCGGGGAGGCGCTCGTGAAGGTCGCGGTGCTGGGCCTGGGCGCGATGGGCTCGCAGCTGCTCCTGCGGCTGGCCGACAGCGGCGTCGACGTCGTCGGCTGGAACCGCGATCCCGGACGCGCGCAGCGGGCCGGGATCGCGCCGGAGCGGGTCGCGTCGTCGGCGGCCGACGCCGTGACCGGGGCCGACGTGGTGATCGCCATGCTCGCCGACGGGCCGGCGTTGCGGGCCGTGCTGACCGGAGTCGTCGACCTGCTCGGCGAGAACACGCTGGTCCTCGACATGGGCACGTCCGGGCCGCAGCTGTCGCGTGAAGTGGCGGAAATGCTGGCCCGGCACGGGATCCGCTTCGCCGAGGCCCCGGTGTCCGGGTCGGTCGGCGCGGCCCGCGCCGGGTCGCTGACGATCATGTTCGGCGGTACGGCCGAGGACCTGGCCGCGGCGGAACCGGTGCTGCATTTCCTGGGCGGGCGGACCATCCACATCGGACCGATCGGCGCCGCGTCGACGCTGAAGCTGTGCGTCAACGCGCTGCTGCACACTTTCAACGCCACCCTCGGCGAGGTCCTCGGCACCGCGACGCGCGCGGGTATCGACCTGCGCACGGCGTACGACACGATCGGCGAGTCCGCGATCGCGGCCCCGTTCGTGCGCTACAAGCGCGACGCCTTCCTGTCCGAGACCGCCCCTCCGGTGGCCTTCGCGGTGGACCTGGTGCGCAAGGACCTCGAACTGTTCCTCGACGCGGTTCCGGACCCCGCGCGGCTGAGCCCGACGGTGCGGACCGCCGTCGACGTCGTGGAACGGGCCCAGTCGGCCGGTCTCGGACAGGAGGACATGGCGACGCTTGCGCGGCTCTACGACGGGAGCTGAGCCCGTCCCGGAACCGGTTGCGGGCCGGCGGTGCTCAGACGTCGGCCCGCTCGCGGATCTCCACGGCGGTCTCGAGCATCTGGCGCGTGCTGGTGAACCAGTCCTGCAGGTTCAGGTCGACGATGAGCTCGTCGGCGCCCGCCTCGGCGGCGGTGTGGACGTCTTCCAGGATCTCGTCGAGGGTGCCGACGAACGCGGTGCGGCCGGGGCCGGCCGGGCGGTCGGTGAAGGTGACGTTGCCGACCACCACCATCTCCATGCGGCTCGCGTCGCGGCCGTAGCCGGTGGCCAGTTCCCGGATGCGGTCCCAGCCGGTGCGCAGCTCGGCGGCGCCGGCGGGGCCGGGCGTGGTGAGCAGCGGCAGCCAGCCGTCCGCTCGCTCGGCGATGCGCCGCTGGGCACGGGAGTCGCCACCGCCGCCGAGCATCACCGGGATCTTCGACACGGGCTTGGGCAGGACGGCCGCGTTCTCGATGACCGTGCGGCTGCCGCGGAAGGTGACCGGATCCGGGCCCCACGCGGCGTCGAAGACGTCGAGGGTCTCGTCGAGGATGCGGCCGCGGCCGGCGCGGGTGGTGCCGGCGGCCTGGAGCTCGTCGGTGGACCAGCCGGTGCTCAGGCCGGCGATCACGCGGCCGCCGCTGAGCTGGTCGATCGTGGCCAGCTCCTTCGCCAGCTGGATGGGCAGGTGCAGCGGCGCGACCAGGACGGACGTGCCGAGGCGCACGGTGTTGGTCACCACCGCGGCGGCGGCGAGCAGGGCCAGGGGGTCGGCGGCCTGCCGCGACGCGGCCGGCCACGGCACGTTCGGCGGCGCGTACGGTTCGAGGGGCTGCTCGGGGAAGAGCAGCCGCTCGTAGGTCCACAGGCTGGCGTAGCCGGCCGCTTCCGCCGTGCGGGCCGCCTCGACGACGTCGTGCCGCAGGTCCACGCCGAGCCGTTGGGGCAGGCGGAGTCCGAGCTTCATGGGAGTTCTCCGAGCGAGTCGTGATTGTCCTGACCGGACCGAGTCTGAACGTTGACATCGATGTGAAGGTCAATGTCGGCTCGGACACAGGAGTTCTGCGTGGTGTGCCGGGCCGTCGCGCGGACGTGTCCGGCGGGCGGGCCGGGCCGGCTCCAATGGAGCAGCGCTGTGACTTTCCGCTGGCATTCGCTCACTCGCCCGATGAATTGCCGGTGATTCTCCCGCGCTTCTACGCTGAAAAGGTCGAGCTTCTCGGGTCCGGGAGGAATTGTGCGTCGAAAGCTTTTCGTTCTTGCCGCGGTGTCGGCTTCTTTGCTCGGTCTGTCCGCTGTCCCCGCCGCGGCGAGTGGTGACCAGTTCGCGCCGGCGGGCTGTTTCGGGGAGCGCTACAGCATCTTTCTTGGACAGGGCATCAGCGTCTCGTGCCTGCCCGGGGAAGGCCACGGTTACCGCGTGATCGCCCACTGCGCGAGCGGCAACGCGTTCTGGTTCGCGGCGGGCGATTTCGTTCCGTACGGATTCGGTCCGGCGACCGCGGAATGCACCGGCGCGCTGCTCGCGCCCGCGAGTGTGGTCGCGTATCAGGTCGACGAAATCTGATTTTCCGCGGGGGCTTTACGCGACGGCCACGATTTCACCGTGCAGCACGGAAAACCAGCCGTCGGGATCGTCGACCCAGCGGCGCCACGCGGTGGAGATCTCTTCGAGCTCGGCCGGCTGCGCCAGGCCGTCGCGCAGGATCTGGGTGGTGGTGTCGGAGTTCAGTACGCGGTCGGCCCACATGCCGCCCCAGTAGGCGCGGTCGTCGGGGGTCGCGAAGCACCACGTGGCCGACGACGGCGCGACGTCGGTGAAGCCCGCGGCGTGGGCCCAGGTGAGCAGCCGGCGGCCCGCGTCGGGTTCGCTGCCGTTGGCGCGGAAGGCTTGGCGGTAGACCTCGAGCCAGCGGTCGAGCGCCGCGTCCGCGGGGTGCCAGGTGAATGCCGCGTAGTCGGCGTCCCGCGCGGCGACGAGGCCGCCCGGGCGGCAGACGCGGCGCATTTCCCGCAGGGCCAGCACCGGGTCCGCGACGTGCTGCAGCACCTGGTGGGCGTGGACGACGTCGAAGCTGTCGTCGGGGAAGTCGAGCGCGTGCACGTCGCCCACCACGAACTCGACGTTGTCCAGGCCGCGCCGGGCCACCTCCGCTTCGCCGAGCCGGCGGGCGGCCTCGGTGATCTCGACGCCGGTGACCCGGCCTGGGGCCACCAGTGCGGCGAGGTCGGCGGTGATCGTCCCGGGCCCGCTGCCGATGTCGAGCAGCGCCTGCCCGGGCGCGAGGCGGGGCAGGAGGTACGCGCACGAGTTCTCGGCGGTCCGCCAGCGGTGTGAGCGGAGCACGGATTCCTGATGGCCATGCGTGTAGGACGACACATCGTGAGCGTAGCTCAGCTTCTCAGTGATCGGGACGATGTTCCCGGCATCCGGGCACGCGCGGAGCCCTGGACTGATGTCGACCATGGCTCGATAGTGATAGCCATGTACTCAGGCAACCCCGACGTCCCTGATGACGTGTTCGCCGCCGTTCTCGACCAGATCAACGACTTCGTCCGCACTCGCGTGATGCCCCGCGAGGTCGAGATCATGACCACGGACGCCATACCGGCCGACCTTCGGGCGCAGGCGGCCGAGATGGGGTTGTTCGGGTACGCGATCCCGCAGGAGTGGGGCGGGCTCGGCCTCGATCTGGTGCAGGACGTCGAGGTCGCGATGGCGCTGGGGTACACGTCGTTGTCCTTGCGCTCGATGTTCGGCACCAACAACGGCATCGCGGGCCAGGTCCTGGTCGGGTTCGGCACCGAGGAGCAGCGGGCGCGCTGGCTGCCGGGCATCGCCTCGGGCGAGATCGTCGCCTCGTTCGCGCTCACCGAGCCCGGCGCGGGGTCGAACCCGGCGGGCCTGCGCACCACCGCGAAGCCGGACGGCGACGGCTGGGTCATCGACGGGGGCAAGCAGTTCATCACCAACGCCACCGAGGCGGGGCTGTTCGTGGTGTTCGCCCGCACGCGGCCGGCGTCTGAGTCGGGCACCGGCATCGCGGTGTTCCTGGTGCCGGCCGACGCGCCGGGGATCTCGGTGGGCCCGAAGGACGCCAAGATGGGGCAGGAGGGCTCGCGCACCGCGGAGGTCACCTTCGCGGGGGTCCGCATCGGCCCGGAGGCGCTGGTCGGCGGGGACGGCGAGGTCGGGTACAAGGCCGCGATGACGTCGCTGGCCCGCGGCCGCGTCCACATGGCCGGGCTGGCCGTCGGCGCCGCGCAGCGGGCGCTCGACGAGTCGGTCTCCTACGCCGCCACCGCGACCCAGGGCGGCACGGTGATCGGGGATTTCCAGCTGGTGCAGGCGATGATCGCCGACCAGCAGACGGGCGTGCTCGCCGGGCGGGCGCTGGCCCGGGAGGCCGCGCGGCTGTACGTGACGGGGGAGGACCGCCGGATCGCGCCGTCGGCGGCGAAGCTGTTCTGCACCGAGATGGCCGGCAAGACCGCCGACCTGGCGGTGCAGATCCACGGCGGCAGCGGCTACCTGCGCGAGGTCCCGGTCGAGCGCATCTACCGCGACGTGCGGCTGATGCGGTTGTACGAGGGCACGAGCGAGATCCAGCGGCTCATCGTCGGCGGTGGGCTCGTGCGGGCCGAGAAGAAGAAGCAGTCGTGACGCGCCCGCTCGAAGGGGTCACCGTCGTCGCCGTCGAGCAGGCCGTCGCCGCCCCGCTGGCCACCCGCAACCTCGCCGATCTCGGTGCCCGCGTGATCAAGATCGAGCGCATCGACGGCGGCGACTTCGCGCGCGGCTACGACCACGTCGTCCACGGCACCGGGGCGCATTTCGTGTGGCTCAACCGGGGCAAGGAGTCGATCGCGCTCGACCTGAAAGTGCCGGAGGGCCGCGACATCGCGCGCCGGCTCGTCGCGAACGCGGACGTGTTCGTGCAGAACCTCGCCCCCGGTGCCGCCGACCGCCTCGGGTTCGGTGATCTGCGCGCCGAGCACCCGGAGCTGGTCGTGGTGAACGTGTCCGGCTTCGGCGCCGGCGGGCCGATGGAGCAGCGCAAGGCCTACGACATGCTCATCCAGGCCGAGGCCGGGTTGATCGCCATCACCGGCACTCCCGAGACGCCGGTGAAGACCGGCATCCCGACCTCCGACATCGCGTCGGGCATGTACTGCTCGCAGGCGGTGCTGGCCGCGCTGCTGCGCCGCTGGCGCACCGGCGAGGGCGCCACCATCGAGGTCTCGATGCTGGAGGCCACCGTCGAGTGGATGGGCTACGCGCTCTACACGCAGATGTACGCCGGCACCCAGCCCGCCCGCATGGGCCTGAGCCACGCCTCGATCGCCCCGTACGACGCCTTCCCGACGCGCGACGGCCAGATGCTCATCGGCGTGCAGAACGACACCGGCTGGCGCACCCTGGTCACCGCGGTGCTCGACGCCCCCGAACTCGCCGACGACCCGCGCTTCGCCACCAACGTCGCCCGCGTGGCCCACCGCGCCGAGTGCGACGCCGCGGTCGCCACCCGCACTGTCCTCTGGACCAACGCCGAGCTCGACGAGCGCCTCGCCGCGGCCGGCGTTCCCGCCGCGCAGCTCAAGGAAGTCGGCCAGGTCGTCGACCACCCCCAGCTGCGCGCCCGCGACCGCTGGCGCAAGGTCGGCACCGAGTTCGCCGAGATCGACGCCCTCCTGCCGCCCGCGACCTTCGCCGACGTCGAAGCCCGCATGGGCGACGTCCCCGCGCTGGGCCAGCACACTCGCGCCCTGCTCGCCGAGTCCGGTGTGGACGCCGACGACGTCATCGCCCGCGGAATCGCAGGGCCACCCCGGGGGTGAGCTCCCGGCGGTCGCCGGACTTTGCCGCGGCCTCGCGGAACCCGTTGCCGGCAGCGGTGGTTCCGGGGCCGGCGTTGTCGTGCCCGCGGCGCGGCCCTGTGACGGCCGCCGATCACCTTGACTCCCTCGCCGCGCGGCCGGTAGCTTACGGATATACGAATTTCGATTCGAGATTACGAAAGTGACGATGATGTCGCGATGACCACGACGCCTGCTGCCGAGACCCTGCCCGACCTGCTGCGAGCGTGTGCCGCGGCAGTGCCGGGGCGCGAGGCCCTCGTGGTCGGCGGGGTGCGGCTGACGTACGCGCAGCTGGCCGAGCGGATGGACGACGCACGCAGGGCGTTGCAGGGGATCGGGGTCGGGGAAGGGGACGTCGTCGCGCTGCTGGCGCCGAACGACGCCGCGTGGGTGCCGGTGGCGTTCGGGGCGATGGCGGCCGGGGCGCGGGTCGACGCGTTCAACACCTGGGTCAAGGCCTACGACATCGAGTACCTGCTGACCAGCTCGAAGGCGTCGGTGCTGGTCATGGTGGACCGGGTGCGGGGCAACGACCTCGTCGGCGAGCTGCGGAAGCTGGTGCCGGACCTGGGGCGGCCGCAAGACGTCTTCCCGGAGCTGAAGCACGTCGTCGTGCTCGGGGAGGACGCGCCCGAAGGGGCGCTGGCGTGGCGGGAGCTGCCGAAGCTGCCGGCCATCCCGGCGAAGCCCGATCCCGCAGAACCCGCGTTCGTCCTCTACACGTCGGGCTCGACGAAGAACCCCAAGGCCGTCCCGCTGTGCCACCGCGACCTGATCCTGAACGGCTTCCACATCGGCGAGCGCATGGGCCTGTCCGCCGACGACCGCGTGTGGTTCGGCTCCCCGTTGTTCTGGAGCTTCGGCTGCGCCAACGCGCTCATGGCCACGATGACGCACCAGGCCTGTTTCGTGCTGCAGGAGCAGTTCGAACCCGAAGCCGCGGCCGAGCTGATGGCGGCGGAGCGCGTGACGGCCGCCTACCTGTTGCCCGCCATGGTCGACGCGCTCGCCAACGGGCCGGCCGAGCGCGTGCGGGCGGTGGAGTCGTTGCGCACCGGGCTGACCATCGGCCGGCCCGAGGAGGTCGGGCGCGCGATCACGCAGCTGGGCATCACCGGGATGTGCAACGTCTACGGCTCGACCGAGACCTACGGCAACTGCTGCGTCACCGACCACCGCATGCCGCTCGCCACGCGCCTGAACACACAGGGCGAGCCGCTGACCGGCGTCGAGATCCGGGTGGCCGACCAGGAAACCGGCACGCTGCTGCCGGCCGGCGAGTCGGGGGAGCTGCAGGTGCGCGGCCGCCTGACGCCGGGCTACCTCGGCGACGACGAGGCCAACGCGGACGCGTTCACCGGCGACGGCTGGTTCCGCACCGGCGACCGCGGGGTCCTCAACGCCGACGGCACCGTCTCGTTCGTCGGCCGGATCACCGACATGATCAAGACCTCCGGCATCAACGTCTCGCCGGCCGAGGTCGAGAGCTTCCTGTCCGGCCACCCGGACGTCGCCGAGGCCGTGGTGCTCGGCGCGCCGCACCCGAGCCGCGACGAGGTCGTGGTGGCGTTCGTCGTGGCGCGGGCCGGAATGCTCACCGCGCAGGACGTGATCGCCCACTGCAAGGAACGCATCGCCGGGTACAAGGTGCCGTGGGCGGTCGCGATCGTCGACGAGCTGCCGAAGACCGGCACCGGCAAGCTCGTCCGCCGGACGTTGCGCGCCGACGCGGAGAAACTCGTGCAGGACAAGCTGAAAGCAGGCACGCCATGACGGGCAACTGGGGCCGCTGGGGCACCGACGACGAGGCCGGCGCGCTGAACCTCGTCACCCCCGACGTCACCCTCCGCGCGGCCGGGCTCGTGCGGTCGGGCCGGACGCTGAGCCTCGCCCAGCCGCTGGGGCCGGCCACCGCGTCGCCGCGCCACCGGCCGGGTCCGATGCGGTTCATGAACCGCGACGCCGGCGACTACGCCCTGGGCGCGCGCACGCCGGGCGGGTTCCGGTTCGCCGAGGACACCGTGCAGTTCCCGACGCACAGCGGCACCCACGTCGACTCGCTGTCCCACGCCTGGACGGGCGAGGAGATCTACAATGGACACTCACAGGCTTCGACGCGGACCACGCGCGGTGCGCAGCGCTGCGGCGCCGAAAAGCTGCCCCCGGTCGTGACGCGCGGGGTGCTGGTGGATCTGGTGGCCGCGACCGGCGGCCCGCTGGAGCCGAGCGCCCCCGTCGGGGTCGACGAGCTGCGCCGGGGCATCGCGGAAACCGGGGTCACGCCCGAACCCGGCGACGCCGTGCTGATCCGCACCGGCTGGCTCGAAACCCAGGGCCGCGGCGGGGACTACTTCGCGGACGAGCCCGGCATCACCGAGGAAGCCGCGCGCTACCTCGCCGACCGCGACGTCGCGCTCGTCGGCGCCGACAACTACGCCGTGGAGCAGCAGTCGGCGGCGAGCGGGTTCCCCGCGCACCTGCTGCTCCTGCACCGGCACGGCGTGCCGTTGCTGGAAAACCTCGAGCTGGCCGAGCTCGGCGCCGCGCTGGCGGCCGAGTCGCGGTCGACGTTCCTGTTCGTCTTCGCCCCGATCCCGCTCGTCGGCTCGACGGCCACCCCGGTCACGCCGGTGGTCGTCCTGTGACCGCGGACTGGCTCACGAGCGTCCTTAAACCCGGTGACCTCGTCGTGGTCGCGCAGGGCACCGGCGAGCCGACGCCGTTGCTCGAACAGCTGGTGCACGCGGCGCCGCCCGACGTGGAGGTGTTCGTCGGGCTCAGCCACAGCACCGCGCTCACCGGCCCGGCCGCCCGCGCGCGGCCGCTGGTGTCGTTCGGCGCGCTGGGCCCGCTCGGCCGGCTCGCCGCGAACGGCACCGTTTCCGTGATCCCGTGCCACTTCCGCGACGTCCCGCGCGCGCTCGCGAGCCGCAACCCCGAGCAGATCGTGGTGGCGCTGCAGGTGTCGGGCGCCGACGAGACCGGTCACCACAGCCTGGGCCTGTCCGTCGACTACACCTACGACCTGCTCGGCCGCGCCCGCGCCGTGGTCGCCGAGGTCAACGACCGCCTGCCGCACACGACCGCGCCGCGCGTGCACTCGGCGCAGCTGACCGCGACCGTGCCCAGTTCGCGGCCGATGCCGACGATCACGGCCGGCACGACCGGGCCGGTCCACGAGACGATCGCGCGGCACGTCGCCGGCCTGGTGCCCGACGGGGCGACGATCCAGCTCGGCGTCGGCACGCTGCCGTCGGCGGTCGGCCGGGCGCTGGAGTCCCGGCGCGACCTTCGGGTGCACTCGACGCTCGCCGGGACCTGGCTGCTCGACCTCGCCCGATCCGGCGCGCTGAGCGACGAGCCCGGCGCCGTGACGATCTGCGAGGCCGCCGGTTCCCCGGAGCTCTACGACTGGGTGGTCGAGGCCGGGGTGCTGGTGCGTCCCGTCTCGGAGCTGTCGCGGCCGGGCGCGGTCGCTGACCAGTTCGTGGCGATGAACTCCGCGCTGCAGGTGGATCTCACCGGCCAGGTCAACGCGGAGGAGCTCGGCTCCGGCTACGTCGGCGGGATCGGCGGCCAGCCCGACTACCTGCGCGCGGCCCAGCAGTCGCGGGACGGCTGTTCGGTCGTGATGCTGCCCGCCACGACGGGCGACGGCACCCGGTCCCGGATCGTGCGCGGCCTGCACGCCGGCGCCGTCACCACCCCGCGGTCCCATGTGGACGTCGTCGTCACCGAGCACGGGATCGCCGACCTGCGCGGCAAAAGCCTCGCCGAGCGCGCCGAAGCCCTCATCGCCATCGCGGCCCCCGGCCACCGTTCCTCACTGCGGGAGACGCCATGACCAGCACGCTCGACGAGCAGCTGCACGAGTTCCTCTCGGCGCAGCTCGGCTCGGTCCCGAAGATCGTCGACCTGAACCGCGTCGGCGTCGGCCGCTCGCGGGAGAACTGGGTGTTCGACCTCGTCGATCCCGCCACGGGCGAGCGCGAGCCGCTGATCCTGCGCCGCGACCCCGAAGGCGGGCTGGTCGACACCGACCGCGGCACGGAGTTCGCCGTCCTGCGCGCTCTGGAACCGAGCGGGCTCCCCGCGCCGCGGGCCCGCTGGCTGGACTCGGACGGCCGGTGGCTCGGCAAACCGTCGCTGATCATGCGCCGCGAACCCGGCGACTGCGACTACCGGGTGGTCAACGGCGACCGCCCGCTGGCCGACCGCACCGACCTGGCGCGGCGGTTCTGCGAGCTGCTGGCGGACGTCCACTCCGTCGACTGGCGCTCCACCGGACTCGGCGCCGTGCTCGAAGATCCGGGGGAGCGGGCGGCGCTCGCCGAGCTGGAGCGCTGGGAAACCGTGCTGCGCCAAGACCAGCTCGAAGCACTGCCCGAAGTGGACCTCGCCCTCGCGTGGCTGCGCGAGCACGCGCCCGCGTCGCCGCGCACCGTGCTCGTGCACGCGGACTTCAAGCCCGGCAACATCCTGCTGCAGGGCGACCGCGTTTCCGCGCTGCTCGACTGGGAGCTCGCGCACCTCGGCGACCCGCTGGAAGATCTCGGCTGGGTCGTGCAGCCCCTGCGCCACCGCGAGCACCTCATCGAGGGCGCGTGGGAGCGCGAGGACCTGGTCCGCCACTACCGCGAGACCACCGGCCTCGACGTCGACGAGACGGCGCTGCAGTGGTGGGTGGTCTTCTCGACGTTCAAAACCGTGGTCATGCAGGTCAGCGGGCTGCGGGCGTTCCTGGACGAGCGCAGCGACGAACCGTACCGCCCGACGAAACGCGTGCTGCGGACCCTGCTGACCGCGATCGCCGAAAGGAGCTGACGTGCGCCCGACCATCGAGGACCAGCTGCACGGTGCGCAGCGCCTGCTGGACGACGTCGCCACCGACCCCGAGCTGAGCCGCGACTCCCACGAGAACCTGGCCAACGTGCGGCGGCTGCTCAAGCAGATCGGCCGGTCGTGGTCCGAGCTGCTTCCCTTCTACCTCAACGACAACGCGACGCTGGCGCAGTTGCTCACCCGCCACGACGTCGAGCTTCCCGCGGCGGCCGAACCCGGCGGCTACGACGTCGCCGAAGCCGCGCGGCGCAACGCCGAGCTGCGGGCGTTGCTGTCCGGTGTCATCACGAACCTGCCCGACACCCCGGACGGCACCGCCGCCCGGCGGGAGATCACCGAGTACCTGGTCCGTCGGATCGAAGCCGACCCGAGCTGAGGAGGTGGCGATGAGTGACCTGACCGTCGGCGACGAGCACTTCGCCGAGCAGTTCCCCCTGTCCCCGTTGGACGATTACCTCATCCACCAGACGCCGGACCCGATCCGCGTGATGGCGACCGGCGACCCGCGCGCCTACGAGCGGTACTGGATGATCTGCCACGACCCCACCGGCGAGGTGATGGTCGCGACCGGCGGCAGTTTCTACCCGAACCTCGACCGCGCCGAGGCCTACGCGATCGTCAACTTCCGCGGCCGGCACACCTCC
Source organism: Amycolatopsis sp. NPDC047767 (assembly GCF_040704195.1). Taxonomy (NCBI): domain Bacteria; kingdom Bacillati; phylum Actinomycetota; class Actinomycetes; order Pseudonocardiales; family Pseudonocardiaceae; genus Amycolatopsis; species Amycolatopsis sp. NPDC047767. Next base: position 235,833 of record NZ_JBEYSJ010000012.1, on the reverse strand, counting down.
GTGCGCAGCTTCCGCGCGCTCGGCGTGGACCGCGCCGACCTGCGCATCGGCCCGATCGCCCCGGAGATCATCCGCGGCCTGCGGGAATGGCGGTACGTGCTCGAACCCAACGAGCACGGCATCAGCTACGACCTGACCTTCCGGGACACCACCCGCCAGGTGTTCCGCGAGCCGCTGTCCGACTCGGCCCACGGCACGCCACCGGGCCGGCGCAACGACGTCACCGCCGGGTTCGAGGGCTTCGGCACGGTCGAGGGCTGGGTCGAGGTCGACGGCACCCGCGTCGAGCTCGGCCCCGGCTCCGCGGGCACCCGCGACCGGCACTGGGGCACGGGCCGCGGCGTGGGCGGGCCGGCGATGTCGCTCGGCGGACGGCTCCACGTCGGCGTGTCCGGCAACGCGTTCGTGCCGTTCTCCGACTGGACGCTGTGGGGCGACCGCGTGTACTACCCGTTCGGCGACAGCCGCCCGGGCGCCACGCGCGTGGCCAAGCCGACGCGGCGGCTGCGCTTCGACCCCGACACCGACATCTTCGCCGAGGGCATCGTCGACTACCAGCTCGGCACCGGCGAGGTCAAGCAGCTGCACTACGAGCACCTCGGCCTGCAGACGGCGTTCCTGCGCTGCGGCATGTACGGCGGCACCCCGGAAAGCGGCATCCACCAAGGCTCCTACGACGGCCCGGCCTTCACCGAAGGCGAGACCTACGACCTGACCGACCCGCGGACTCGCATCGGATTGCGTGGTCTGGACGAACACCTGTGCCGCGTCACCTGCGACGGCGAGACGGTGATCGGCATCTACCAGACCATCGACCCGGTGGCCTACGAAACCTGCAAGTCGGGCCGCCCGGGCTGGGCTTTTTTGGACTGAACACCGGCGCGATCTCGCACGCCCCGGCGGAGCCGGGGCAGACAACACAGCGTGAAGGTGAAGTCGCCGGAGAGCTTGCCGCTCAGCCGAGTGGCGGAAACGAGGTTCCCTTCGGTGAGCAGTCTTTCGACTTCGGCGCGGGAAAGCGCGCACCCTTCGGCGATCAAGCGCACGGGCCGGACCGGAATGCGCGCGGCGAAGCGCACTGAAACGTCGATCACCTCCTGGTCGAGATGATCCGAGCCGCCGGTGTCGAGCCGCCAGGCGCCGGCCCAGTCGAGCGCGACCCGGTTGCGGTGCAGCACGAGCGGGTCCTGGAGCAGCTCGGCGACCAGGCCGGGATCGTTGGTGTGCAAGCGTTCCAGCACATCGGGACGAATGGCCCGCACATTGATCCGCTCCAGGACCGAGAGCTTCACCGTGTCCCCGCACGAGGTGCAGAGCACGAGGAGCCAGGCTTCGAGGAGCTTGTGGTGCGCGTTGACGCGGAATTTGCCACTGGGCCGGAAACGGTCGTGACCGCAGGCCGTGCAGCGACGGAGAACGACGGGAAAACGGGTGGGTTCGACCACCCAATGCGTGAGCACGCAGGGGTACCGGTTTCTGTGAGAAGTCCGCAGCACGAGTCAGCGCGGCGCACAGGGGCGACGCGCGACGAATCAGCTCTCGGGAGGTCTCACAGCGTGGACAACGGCACGCCCTTTCGTGGGCAACGTGGTTCGGCAGCACGGTAACTGCGCACGGCGGCGCGGCTCCACCGGTTTTCGCGTGCGGGAGCGTCGGGCGTCCCGCTAGGGTGGGCCGATGGGGTCAGTCAGGCAGGTCCAGATCACCTTCGACTGCGCGTCGCCGGAGCGCGTCGCGCGGTTCTGGTGCGAGGTGCTCGGTTACGTCGTCCCGCCGCCGCCGGACGGGTTCGCCACCTGGGACGAGTTCACCCGGTCGCTGCCGCCGGAGAAGCGCGATGCGGGGTTCGTCTGCAGTGACCCCACCGGCGCAGGCCCGCGGATGTACTTCCAGCGGGTGCCCGAAGGCAAGGTCGTCAAGAACCGGGTGCACCTCGACGTACGGGTCGGCACGGGGCTGGTGGGGGCGGAGCGCGTCGCCGCACTCGAGGCCGAATGTGCGCGGTTGCTCCCGCTCGGCGCCACGCGCGTACAGCTGCTGGTCGCCGACGAGGAGAACGAGTCGTGCCTGGTGATGCAGGACGTCGAGGGCAACGAGTTCTGCCTCGACTGAGGCGGTGCTAGGCCCGGCGGCCGCGGCGCGACAGGTCCGCGCCGCCGCGGCCCAGGTCGGCCTCGATCGCGGCGGCGGTCTCGAAAGCCTTGTCCAGCAACAGCTTCTCGTGCGCTTCGTCGATCTGGGCCAGCGGCACGGAGATGTGGATCGCGGCGGTGATCTCGCCGTACGCGTCGCGGATCGGGAACCCGTACCCGACGACGCCGGGGATCGCTTCCTCGCGGCTCACGGAGTAGCCGGCGCGCCGGATCGTCTCCAGTTCGCGCTCGAGGTCGGCCTCTTCGGTGAGCGTGTGCTCGGTCAGCTGCGGGCGTGGTTCGCCCATCAGCCGCCGGTGCAGCGGCGGGTGGAACGCGGCGAACAGCTTGCCGACGGCCGTGGCGTGCAGGAACAGCGACTGGCCCAGCCGGATGTCGACCGCGATCGGGCGCGTGCCGGGGAACCGGTCGATGTAGGACACGCGCGTGCCCAGGCGCACCGCGAGGTACACGTCCTCGCCGGTCGCGCGCGTCAGCTCCTGCAGGGGGCGGCGGGCGACGTCGCGCACCTCCAGGCCGTCGACGATCCGGATGCCCAGGCGCACCGCGCGGGAGCCGAGTGAGTAGCGCAGGTCGTCGGAGACCACGATGACGTCGGTGGCGGCCATGCGCTGCAGCAGGTTGTGGGCGCTGCTCGCCGGCATGCCGAGCCGTTTCACGATCTCGGTGAGCGTCATGCCCTCCGGGTGCCCGACGAGCAGCTCGAGCGTGTCGAACACCCGCGAGAACCGCTCCGCCCCTCCGTCGGCTGCCACGCACCCCTGCCTTTCGTCGCTGGTCATCCGCCAAAAAGCCTAGCCGATCCGCGGCCGTCCCCGGCGGCGAGACGGCCGGGGACGATCAGTGCCGGCGGGTCCCGCCGGCGAGGAAATCCGCGTCGTCGAGCGCCAGCGTCAGGGCGAGCAGCGCACCGAGGTAGCTGTACTGGCGCAGGCCCATGACCAGGCCGGTCGCCGTGTAGGTGAACCGCGACTGCTGCACGAGCTGCGGTGGCGTCACCTCGGCGAAGTGCCGCGCGGTGTTGGCGAAGTGGCATTCGACGACGGGTTTGGTCGTGTCGTCGAGGGCGTGGCGCGTGGCTTCGCCGTAGGTGGTGAGCCCCGCGGGGTTGATCACATAGCCGTCGACCTCCCGCGCGGTGCGGTGGATGAAGTCGAGGATCTCGCCTTCGTGGTTGGAGGCGAACGGGACGACGGACACGCCGAGCTCGCCGGCCATCTCGGCCACGAGCTGCTGCAGGTCGGCCAGGGACTTGATCGGGCCGTAGATCGTCTCGGAGCGGTGGCCGAGGTTGGGCATGTTCGGGCCGTCGATCACGCCGATACGCCACGGCGTCGCGTCGGGTCCGCGAAAGCGCGAGAGGGGCATGTCAGGACTCCTGCGGTGCGATCAGGCCGAGCGGCAACGGGGTGTGGCGCGCGGCCGGACCGGCGTCGCGGCCCCGGGCGCGCAGCTGGGCGAGGGTGTCCGGGTCGCCCGTGGCGTCGGTGGGGCCGAGCGGCAGGTCGTGCTCGTGGGCCAGCGCGATGAGCTCCGCGACGGTGTACTGCGCGAACGCGGTCTCCAGCCGGGCGCGGATCTCCGCCGCGTGGCCGCGCCGGTCGGCGTAGGTGGCCAGGGCCGCGTCGTCGGGCCAGCCCAGCGCCGTGCACAGGCGCAGCCACATGTGGTCTTCGAGCAGGGCGATCGCGACAGAGCCGTCCTTGGCCGGCACGACGCCGTAGGTCGCCTCCGGCTCGGTCACGGCGAGGGGTTTGACCGAGCTCCAGGCCGTCGCGACGTCGAGCATCGCCAGGTCCAGGAAGGTGCCGCCGCCCGCGTGCCACGCCGTGGTGATCGCGAGCGCGGCCGTGGTCGCGGTGCCGAGGTCGACCCACGGCACGCCGATGCGGTCGGACTTTCCCGTGTCGCCGAGGATTCCGGCCATGGCCTGCAGCGACAGGTCGTGCGTGGGATGGCCCGACAGCGGTCCGGTCTGGCCCATGCCGCTGATGGAGCAGTAGACGACGTCCGGGCGCACCGCGCGCACGGCCTTCTCGTCGCAGCCGAGGCGGGCGGTGACACCGGGGCGGAAGCCCTCGACGAACACCGCGCACCCGGCCGCCAGTTCCAGCAACCGCTCGCGGTCGGCGGGAGACTTCAGGTCGAGGAAAACGCTGCGCTTGCCGGCGTTCACGCGCTCGAACATCGGCGCGTCGAACCGCCGGGCGGGGTCGCCGGCGGGCGGCTCCACCTTGAGGACATCGGCGCCGAGCGACGCGAGCAGGAACGTCGCGTACGGCCCGGGCAGCTGCTGGCTCAGGTCGAGCACGGTCATGCCGTGCAGCGGGGCGGTCACGGCCGGACCACCGCCCGGCCGACGAGCGCGCCGGACTCTACGGCGGCGTGGGCGGCCGCGACGTCGTCGAGGGACCAGACCCGCGGGGGCACCGGGGTGACCTGGCCACTCGAGACGAGGTCGACGACGTCGAGCAGCTCCCGGCGGTTCGCGTGGGCCGAGCCGACGATCTCCAGCTCCTTGACGATCAGGAGTCCCAAGTGGACTTCGACGGCGCCGGGGTCGGTGTTGCCGACGACGGCCAGCCTTCCGTGCGGCGCCAGGGCTTTCAGCGACAGCCCGAAGGTCGGGGTGCCGGTGGTCTCGATCGCGACGTCGGCTCCGCGCGGCCGGCCGAGGTCCGCGGCGGCCGCGCGCACGGCCGGTGCGCCTTCCGCGACGGTGACCACGGCTCGGGCACCGGAGTCGAGCAGCGCCTGTTTCTTGCTCTCACTGCTCGTCACGGCGATCACGGCGGCGCCGAGTGCGGCGGCGATCCGGACGGTGTGGACACCGACGCCGCCGCTCGCGCCGGTGACGAGCACGACGTCGCCTGCCGCGGTCCGGGTGCGGCGCAGTGCGTGGAGGCCGGTGCCGAGGGCGCAGGACAGGATCGCGCCGGAGACGTCGTCGATGGTGTCCGGGAGGGCGACCGCGTTGAGCGGCCCGGCGAGGACGTATTCGGCGTAACCGCCGGGGAGGTCCTCGCCGTAGAAACCCGGGCCGCCGCGGCAGGTGTTGGTGTGCCCGGCCACGCACTCGGCGCAGGTCCCGCACGGGAACCGTTGCACGAGCGCGACCCGGCGGCCGACCCACGAGGTGTCGCCGGCGGGACCGACGGCCTCGACGCGTCCGGCGATCTCGTGTCCGAGCACCTGGCCGGGTTTGGCGGCCAGCAAACCCTTGCGCGCCAGCACGTCGTGGCCGCAGATCCCGCACGCGGCCACCCGCACGAGCAGCTGGTCGGCCGTGGGTTCGGGGACCGGCCGGTCGTGCACCTCGAAGCGGTCCGGCGCCGTCAGCACCGCGGCTCGCATCACGGCGACACGACCTCGGTCACCTTGCCCGCGATCGTCGGGGCGGGGCCGGACTTGGTCGCGTCGACGTCGAGCGTGAGGTCGCGCCCGGCCGTCTCCGGCAGCCAGAACAGCAGGATCAGCCCGCAGATCAGCGCGACGCCGACCAGCAGGAGGCCCGGTGCGTAGCTCAGCCCGGTCGACACGACCAGCGCCGCGGCGACCAGCGGCGCGAAGCCCGAGGGCGCGCCGACGCCGAGGTTGAAGCCGAGCGCCCCGCTGGTGAGCCGCGTCGAGGCGGGGAACATCTCGATGAGCACCAGCGAGGTGTTGGCGTTGATCGGTGCCTGGAAGATCGCGAACACGATCAGCGCGACGATCACCACCGGCGTCGACCCGGTCCCCAGCGCCATGAACACGGGGATGCCGAACACGACGTGGCCGAGGCAGCCGAACAGCAGCGTGCGGCGCCGGCCCAGCCGGTCGGACAACCGGCCGGCGAGCGGGCACAGCGCGCAGTAGACGGCCAGGCCGATCGAGGTCAGGACCGTGGCGCGGGTGCCGCCGACGTGCGCGGTCGCGGTCAGGTAGTTCACGACGTAGGTGCCGAGGAAGTACAGGCCCACCCCGCAGATCCAGGAGAACCCGAAGGTCACGAAGATCGCCTTCGCCTGGTCGCGGCGCAGCGCGTCCTTCAGCCGGGCTCGCGGCGCGTCGCTCTTCGCGAGCTCCTGGAAGACCGGCGTGTCCTCCAGCCGCTGGCGCACGTAGAGGCCGACGGCGGCCAGCGGCGCGGCGACGAAGAACGGCACGCGCCAGCCCCAGCTGTCGAGGGCGGCGGCGCTGAGGGAGAGCTGGAAGGCCAGCGACAGCAGGGCACCGAAGATGAGCCCCAGCGCCGCCGCCATGGACGGGAAGCTGCCGGGGATCCCGCGCCGGTCCGCCGGCGCCGTCTCGATCAGGTAGGCCGAGCTCGCGCCCCACTCGCCGCCCACGGCCAGCCCCTGCAGGCACCGCAGGAACACCAGCAGCACCGGCGCGGCGATCCCGATCGCCGCGTAGGACGGCAGCACCCCGATCAACGTCGTCGCGACGCCCATCAGCGCCACACTCGCCGACAACGACACCTTGCGCCCCGCCCGGTCCCCGATGAGCCCGAACACGACCCCGCCCAGCGGCCGCACCGCGAACGCCACCCCGAACACCGCCAGGGACTTCAGCAGTCCCACCGCACTCGACCCGCCGGGGAAGAACTCGTGCCCGATGGCCACGGCGAGAAAGCCGTACACGCCGAAGTCGAAGTACTCCAGGAAGTTCCCGATGATGCAGGCGACGGCGACCCGCCGTCTGCCCATCGCCGTGGTGGCCCTCATCGTTGTCGCCATTGACCCCGAGTCCCTTCGATTCGAAATACCGAAAGATCTTTCTTAAACTCGAATGAAGCGACGGTACTTCGTCGGGAGCTCCGCCACAAGGCTCGGGGCGGGGTCGTGAACCGTGGGCAGTCTGCTCCTGGGCGCCTGGCGTGAAACCGTTCCGCCCTTGACGACAACGACAATCGTTATCGGCTACGCTGTGCCGACAGGACAGTGATCATCGGCGGGGTTAGGCTCGCGCCTTTCTCGTCGCCGATGCGGTGCCGTCGCGGGCGCGGGCGGTGACGGGCCGGATGGCTGAGGAGGCTTGGTGGTGCTGAGCGGGTTCGCCGCGAAAGCGGTGGGTGTGGTGGTGACCGGGGTCGCCGGGGCCGCTGTTTACGACGGCGCCAAGAAGGTCGCCCGGTCGGGTGCATTCCGGTCGGCGACCGTCGCGGTGACCGCGTGGGGCCTCAAGGGTGCGCGCGCGGCCGAGACAGGCGCGGAGAAGGTCCGGCTGGCGACGGCCGACGTGGTCAGCGAGGCGCGCGAACGGATCGGCGAACAGGCGCCCGTGGCCGGTTCGGCCGGGCACGGACACGAGCACTGAGTGCCGTGCCGGACGCAGCGCTGAACGTCGTCTCGGACGCCGCCGGCCGGGTCCGCTTCGTTGCGGCCGCCCTGCGGGGCAGCCGGGCCCGCGCGGTCGCGGTCGAGGACGCGGTCGACCACGTGCCCGGGGTGCGGCAGGTGCACGCCTATCCGCGCACCGGCAGCGTGGTCGTCTGGTACGACCACCGGCGGTGCGACCACGGCGAGCTGGTGGCGGCGGTCGAAGCCGCGCTGCGCACGGACGCGGCGGCGGTGGTCACGCGGTCGCCGCGCTCCGCCGACGTGCGCACCGGCGACATGCTGCGGATGGTCGCCGGCGGGGTGGCCCTGGTGCTGCTCGGCGTGCGGCGCTACGGGCTGCGCCGGCCGCCGATGCTCGGCCCGGCGAGCCGCACGGCGGCCACCGCGGTCACGATCTTCACCGGGTACCCGTTCCTGCGGGGCGCGTTGAGGTCGTTGTCCGGCGGACGGGGCGCCGGTACCGACGCGCTGGTGTCGGCGGCGACCGTGGCGAGTCTCGTGCTGAGGGAGAACGTCGTCGCGCTCACCGTGCTGTGGCTGCTGAACATCGGCGAGTACCTGCAGGACCTGACGTTGCGGCGCAGCCGGCGGGCGATCTCGGAGCTGCTCACCGGCACGCGGACGCGGACCTGGGTGCGCACGCCGGAAGGTGTCGAGTTCGAGACGGACATCGCCGATCTGGTGGTCGGCGACGAGGTCGTGGTCCACGAGCACGTGGTGCTGCCCGTGGACGGCGTGGTCGCCGAGGGCGAGGGCATCGTCGACCAGGCGGCGGTCACCGGTGAGCAGCTGCCGGTCACGGTCGCACCGGGCACCGCGCTGCCCGCGGGTTCGGTGCTGCTGCGCGGCCGGATCGTCGTGCGGGCCAGGGCGGTGGGTCCCGACACCGCGATCGGCCGGATCATCGCGCGCGTCGAGCAGGCGCAGGAGGATCGGGCGCCGATCCAGACGGTCGGCGACACGTTCTCCCGCCGGTTCGTGCCCGCGTCGTTCGCCTTGTCCCTGCTCACTTTGCTGGTCACCCGCGATGTCCGGCGGGCGATGACGATGTTGCTGGTCGCGTGCCCGTGCGCGGTGGGGCTGGCCACGCCGACGGCGATCAGCGCGGCGATCGGCAACGGGGCTCGTCGTGGAATCCTGATCAAGGGTGGCGCGCACCTGGAGGCGGCGGGTCGCGTCGACGCCATCGTGTTCGACAAGACCGGCACGCTGACGCTGGGCCGGCCGGTGGTGACGAACGTGATCTCGTTCGACGACGCGTGGTCGCCCGAGCAGGTCCTGGCCTACGCCGCGAGCTCGGAGATCCATTCGCGGCACCCGCTCGCGCAGGCGGTCATCCGCTCGACCGAGGAGCGGCGGATCGAGATCCCGCCGCACGAGGAGTGCGCGGTGCTGCTCGGCCAGGGCATGCGGGTCCGCACCGACGGGCGCACGATGCTCATCGGCAACGTCGATCTGGTGCGGCAGCAGGACATCGCGATGTCCGCCGACGCCGAACGCTGGGTGCGCAAGCTCCAGCAGGCCGCGGAGACGCCGTTGCTGCTGGCGGTCGACGGCACGCTGACCGGCCTGGTGTCCCTGCGCGACACCGTGCGCGCCGAGTCGCGGGAGGTGCTCGCCGCGCTGCGCGCCGACGGCGTGCGCCGGATCGTGCTGCTCACCGGCGACCACCCGGTCACCGCCAAGGCGGTGGCCGACGAGCTGGGCATCGAGGAGTTCCGCGCCCAGGCGCTGCCCGAGGACAAGCAGGACGTCGTCCGGCAGCTGCAGGCCGAGGGCCACACGGTCGCCGTCGTCGGCGACGGCACCAACGACGCGCCGGCGCTCGCGCTGGCCGACATCGGCATCGCGATGGGCGTCGGCGGCACCGATGTCGCCGTGGAGACCGCCGACGTCGCGCTCGCGACCGACGACCTGCGGGCGTTGCTCGACCTGCGTGATCTCGGCCGCCGCGCGATCACACTGGTGCGGCAGAACTACGGGATGTCCATCGCCGTCAACGCGGTGGGGCTCGGGGTGTCCGCCGTCGGCGCGCTGTCGCCGGTGGCCGCGGCGATCCTGCACAACGCCTCGTCGGTCGCCGTCGTGGGCAACAGCTCGCGGCTGATCCGCTACCGGCTGGCCGGCAAGGTCAGCGAGGTCAGCAAGGTCAGCCCGCGGTGAAGAACAGCCGCTGGTTCACGAATTCGGTGATGCCCAGCGGGCCCAGCTCACGGCCGAAGCCGGAGCGTTTCGTGCCGCCGAAGGGGAGGGCGGCGGACGTGGCGGCGGGGGTGTTGACGTTGACCATGCCGGCGTCCAGGAGGTCGGCGACGCGGGCCGCGCGGGCCGGGTCGGCGCTGAAGACGGAGGCGCCGAGGCCGAAGGCACTGCGGTTGGCGAGGTCGACGGCCTCCTGTTCGCTGCCGACGCGGTAGACGACGGCGACCGGGCCGAACAGTTCTTCGTGGAACGCGCGCATCTGGTCGGTGACGCCGGTGAGCACGGTGGGGGAGTAGAAGGCACCGGGGCCGAGCACGCCGCCGGTGTGGAGGGTGGCGCCGCGCGCCACGGCGTCGTCCACGAGGGCGGCCACGGTTTCCGCGGCGGCGCGGGAGGCGAGCGGGCCCGGCGGCGTCTGCTCTTCCGCCCGCGCGACCAAGGCGGTGACGAAGGCGTCGTAGTGGCCGGCCAGCACGATGATGCGCTTGTTGGAGTTGCAGGCCTGGCCCTTGTTGTACATCCGGAACGACCACGCGGTGGCGGCGAGCGCCTCGACGTCGTCGGTGTCCAGGACGACGAACGGGTCCGAGCCGCCCAGTTCCAGGACGCACTTCTTCAGGTGCTGTCCCGCGAGGGCGGCCACCGCGGAGCCGGCGCGTTCGGAGCCGGTGAAGGAGACGCCCTGGATCCGCGGGTCGGCGATGATCGTCTCGACCTGGGGGTGGGTGGCGAAGAGGTTCACGTACGGGGCGCCGGCGTCGGTGATCAGGCGTTCGAGGGCCAGGGCCGAGCGGGGCACGGACTCGGCGTGCTTGAGGACGATCGCGTTGCCGGCCATGAGGTTCGGCGCGGCGAAGCGGGCGACCTGGTAGCAGGGGAAGTTCCACGGCATGATGCCGAGCAGGGCGCCGATCGGGCGTTTCTGCAGCACCGCGCCGGGGGTCGGCAGCGGCTCGTCGGCCAGCAGGCCGGGGCCTTCGGTGGCGTAGTACTCGAAGATCTCGCGGCAGGAATCGGCCTCCTCCAAGCCTTCCGCGTGGGTCTTGCCCATCTCCAGCGCCATCGTCGCCGCCAGTTCCTCGGCGTGGCCGGCGAACGCGCGGGCGATCCGGCGCAGGACGGCTGCGCGTTCGGTCACGGGGACCGCGCGCCAGTCCGCGAAGAGTTTGTCCGCAGTGGACAGTGCCGACTGCACCCGGGCGTCGGTGGCGGGCGCGAAGAGCTCCAGCACCTGCCGGGTGGCCGGTTCGGTCACGGCATAGGGACGGGCCACGGCGAAACGCTCCTCAGCGGCGGAAGAAGGCGGGGTAGACGCGGCGGCACACCAGCAGCACGACCAGGCCGAGCACCAGCGAACCCGCGCCGATCACGAACGTGCCGCCGACCTCGACGCCGGTGAACGGCAGCGGCCAGCTCGTGCCGCTCGACGACGGGTCCCACGCGTGGACGAGGCTCCACGTCCCCGCGGCGAGCAGCACGACCCCGCCGATCGCCGGGAAAACCGTGCGCAGCCAAAGATCCGCGGCACTCGTGCGCCATTCGGCGCGGTGGGCCCAGGCGGACGTCAGCCCGGTGAGCCCGTAGTAGAACGCGATCATCACGCCGCAGGCCGACACCGCGTCGCCGATGACGAGCCCGTGGCCGAGGAAGTTCAGGGCGATGTAGACGATCGCGCCGACGACCCCGACCGCGATCGTGCCGACGTGCGGGATGCGGAAGCGCGGGTGCACGCGGGCCAGCGCGCGGGGCAGGGCGCCCTGGTCGGCCATCGACAGCACGGTGCGGCTGAGCGTGAGCACGGTCGTCTCCGTCGACGCGGCCGCCGAGGTCAGCACCATCAGGATCAGCAGGTGCCACAGCACCGAACCGAAGCCGCCGGCGCCGAACACCGCGGTGCCGAACGCGTAGAAGACGTCGCCGGAGTTGTCCGGGTTGGTCAGGCCGATGCCGCTGTCGCCGATGCCGGCGAACGACACCGCGGCGAACGTCGCCAGCAGGTACACACCCAGCAGCAACAAGGTGGAGTAGGTCGCGGAGCGGCCGGGCGTGCGGCGGCGGTCGGCCGTCTCCTCGTTGACCGTGATCGCGGTTTCCCTGCCCCAGTAGATGAACAGCATGAGCACCACACCGCTGACGAACGCACTCGGCGACGCGCCCGAGAACGGGTTGAGCCACGACAGCCGCGGCCGCTGCATCCCGGTCGGCGCCGTGCCCGTGTACACCCGCACGAGCGCGACCACCGAAAGCACCAGCAGCATCCCGAACTCGAGGAACAGCAACGCCCGCTGCACCGCGGCCGCGATCTCGATGCCGCGGTAGCAGATCAGCGTCATCAGCGCGAGCCACCCGAGCCCGGCCAGCAGCACCCACGGGTTGGCCGGGTCCGAGCCGATGCCGTCGGCGCCGAACAGCAGGAACACGTACTGCCCGGCGACCTGCGCGAGGCTGCCGACCACGAGGACGAACGACGCGATGATCGCCCAGCCGCCCAGGAACCCGAGGCTCGGGCTGAGCACCCGCGAGGCCCACGTGAAGATCGTGCCGCAGTCGGGATCACGGCGGTTGAGCGCCGCGTAGCCGAAGGAGACGAACAGGATCGGGATGAACGCGACCAGTACCACGGCCGGCGCCTGGAAGCCGACGTAACCGACGATGAACGCGAGCGTCGCGGCGAGGCTGTAGGCGGGGGCCGCGGAGGCGACGGCGAGGATCAGGCTGGCGGCCATGCCGAGCGCGCCGGAGCGCAGGCCCTTGTCGGCGAACTCGCCGCCGGCCGCGACGTCGGTGCGCAGCTGGGCGGCCGTGAGTGCCTGCGAGGATTGCGGCTTTCCGGTCATCGCCACTCCTGTTTCTCCGGTTTCCCAGGTACTGGCAGCCGAACGCAACGACTGATTGACGAGTCAGCCTGGACGTGGCGCCGGTCACTGTCAAGACTTCGATCGCAACTTTCTGACTTCGGTTGACCCGCGAGTCAATGTTGCGCCACAGTGGTCGGTGTGACTACACGAGAACGACCGGACGGCGACCCGGGTGTGGTGGTCGTGGGTGCCGGGTACGCCGGGCTGACCACCGCGTCGCGGCTGGCCGACGCCGGGATCGACGTCGTCGTGCTGGAGGCCGGCGACCGCGTGGGCGGCCGCGTGGTCAGCGAGGTGACCGCCTCGGGCGTGCGCGTCGACCACGGCGGGCAGTGGATCGGGCCGACACAGCGCCGGTTCCACGCGCTCGCGGCCCGCTTCGGCTGCGCGACGTTCCCGACCTGGGAGACCGGCCGCCACGTCGAGGTCTGGCACGACGGCACGAGCGTCGGCTACTCCGGCGCCGCCCCCGACACGGGGCCCGGGATCGCGGAGTACGAACGCGTCACCGCGCTGCTCGACGAGCTCGCCCGCACCGTCGACCTCGCCGAACCCTGGGCCACGCCGCGGTTCGGCGAGTTCGACGCATTGTCCGCCCGGGAGTTCTTCCGTTCGCAGACCCGCGACGAGGACGCGCTGCGGCGCCTGGCGCTGGCCGTCCAGGGCGTCTGGTGCGCCGAACCACGCGACATCTCCCTGTTCCACGTGCTGTTCTACCTCGCCTCGGCGGGCGGTTACGAGCAGCTGATGGAAACCCGCGGCTGCGCGCAGGACGCCCGGTTCACCGACGGCGCCGACGCGGTGGCCCGCGCGATGGCCGCGGCGCTCGGCGACCGCGTCCGGCTGGGTGATCCCGTGCGCTCGATCCGCCAGACCGCGGACGGGGTCGAGGTGACCACCGGCCGCACCGTCGTGCGCGCGGCCCGCGTCGTGGTCGCCGTGCCGCCCGCGGTGCTGGAGCGGATCGCGTTCGACCCGGTGCTGCCGCCCGACCGGCTCGGGTGGGCGCGTCATTCGCCGATGGGCCGGGTCGCGAAGGTACACGCGGTCTACGACACGCCGTTCTGGCGGGCGGCCGGACGGTCCGGAATCGCCACGCTGTACGGCGAAAGCCCGGTCGGCGTGGTGTTCGACAACTCGCCCGAGGACGCGTCGCGCGGCGTGCTGGTCGCGTTCGTCTACGGCGACCGGCTCGACCGGTGGGCCGCCTGCGACGAGGCCACGCGCCGGTCCGCCGTCCTGGCCGCACTGTCCGAAGTGGCCGGTCCCGGCGAGCCGATCGAGTACGTGGAGAAGATCTGGCCGCACGAGGGGTGGACCGTCGGCGGCTACGAGTGTTTCGTGATGCCGGGGGGCTGGACGGCCCACGGCCGCGACGGCTGGCGGGCACCGGCCGGGCGCGTGCACTGGGCCGGCACGGAGACGGCGTCGGTGTGGAACGGCTACATCGACGGCGCGATCTCGTCGGGCGAGCGCGCCGCGGGTGAGGTGATCAGCGCGCTCGAAGTCGTCGAGCAGCCGGGCTGACGCGCCGTGCCCTGGCATACTGGCCTGGCCATGACCAGTACAGACGATCGGCCGGACACCGCCGCGGTCGAGCCGGGGGAGCGGGTGCGCACCGCGCTGCGCTCCGCCGGGCTCTCGCAGCGCGAGCTGGCGCAGCGGATCGGGATGGATCCCACCGCGTTGTCCAAGGCGTTGCGCGGCACGCGGCGGCTTCGCGACGAGGAGCTGGCCGCGATCGCCAGGGCCTCCGGCGTATCCGTGCGCTACCTGGCTTCCGGCGCCGGCCCCGCGCCCGTCGCCGCACCGGACGGACGGCGCGACCGGGCGCAGCCGGTGACCGCGCAGGAGCGGCGCGACCAGATCCTCGAGGCCGCGACCGTGCTCATCGCCCGCCGCGGCTACCACAACGTGCGCGTCTCCGACATCGCGCGCTACTGCGGTACCAGCACCGCGACCGTGCACTACCACTTCCCGAGCAAGGAAGCCGCGCTGCACGCCGCGCTGGAGTTCTACGCGCGGCGCTTCCGCGAGCGGCTCGACGAGGAGTTCGGCCAGGCCAGTTCCGCGCGCGAAAAGCTGCGGCGGCTGATCGAGGTGCAGCTGACCCTCACGCCGGACGACGTCGACGAGTGGTCGGTGTGGATCCAGTTCTGGAACCAGGCCATGCTCGAACCCGAGCTGCGGCCCGCGCAGCGGCGCATCTACTCCAGCTGGCGCCGGCTCGTCGTCGACCTGCTGCGGGAGTGCCGCCGCGAGGGACTCGCGCCGGAGGCGGACGTCGAGGCGCTCGCCGACCGGTTCACCGCGATGGTCGACGGGCTGGCGATCCAGATCCTCGTGGGCTCCACCGACCTGACCCCGGACCGGATGCGGACGTTGCTGCTGCAGGCGTTCGAGCCGCACCTGGTCCTCGGCTGACCGGCCGCGCCCCGACGAACAGGAGCCCCCGTGCCACGCCCGAACGTCGAGGCGGAGCGCCGCGAGCAGATCCTCGACGCGGCGTGCGAGGTCCTCGCCGAGCGCGGTCTGCACGACTTCCGGCTGGCCGACGTGGCGCGCCGCGCCGGCGTCAGCTCCGGCACCATCCACTACTACTTCGACGGCAAACGCGCGGTGCTCAGCGCGGCGTTCGAGCACAACTACCGCCTGTCGATCTCGCTGCGCCGGACGCTGCTGGCGGCCGGGGGCCCGCCGCTGCCCGCGTTGCGGGAGCTCGTCGAGTCGTTCCTGCCGCGCCCCGCCGAAGCGCTCACCGCGTGGCGCGTCTGGGCGGAGCTGTGGGCCGAGGCGATGCGTGACGAGCAGTTCCAGGCCATCAACGAGACCCTCTACGGGCAGTGGCGGCGCCTAGTCACGGACTTGATCACGCAGGCCCAGGCCGACGGTTCGGCGCGCGCGGGGGACCCGGCCGCGCTCGCGAACATGCTCGTCGCGATGATCGACGGCCTCGCCGTGCAGGTGCTCGCCGGGTCGCGGGAGATGACCGCCGACCGGATGAACGCGACCGTGCTGCACTTCCTGGACAGCTGCGTCGCCGCCTGAGTTGCGCGTTGCGAAACTGCGGCTCCTGAGGCTGCTCCGAACGGGGCCCGATCGACTCATAGGCACTGCCAAGTAACGGAAACTGCTCGGAGACGGGCTTGTCCGCGATCGGATCGCAAGATATAACTGACGAGCCAGTCAGCTATAGGGACGTCTCGTCCGAACCCCCTTTCACCGCAGCCGCGAGAGCCCCGGAGGGCGACCCGTGTCCGTGCCCGACGCTTTTCTCGACCCCGCTTCGATCGCCGTCGTCGGGGCGACCGACGACCGTGCCAAATGGGGCTACTGGCTCGCCACGGGCGCCCTGCGGGGTGCCCACCGGCGGGCCGTGTGGCTCGTCAACCGCCAGGCCCGGCCGCTGTTCGGCCGCGACAGCCACCGTTCGGTGGAGACCGTGCCGCAGGTGCCGGAGCTCGTGGTGCTGTGTGTGCCGGCGCCGCACGTGAAACCCGTTGTGGCACAAGCACTCGAGCGTGGCTCCCGGGCGTTCCTCGCGATCACCGCGGGCCTCGGTGCCGACGAACCGGAGCTGGCGCGGATGCTGCGCGACGCGGGCGCGCACCTGCTCGGCCCGAACAGCCTCGGGCTCTACGACGCGGACGCCGACCTGCAGCTCGCGTGGGGCAACTTCACACCGGGCCCGCTCGCGATCGTGTCGCAGAGCGGCCAGCTCGGCCTGGAGATCGCGACTCTCGCCGCACGGTCCGGGCTCGGCGTCTCGCGGTTCTACTCGGTCGGCAACCAGCTCAGCGTCACGGCGGCGGACCTGCTGGAAGCGCTGGTCGAGGACGAACGGACCACCACCGTCGCGCTGTACCTGGAGGGATTCACCGAAGGGCCGCGGGTGGTCGCCGCGCTTCGGGCACTGCGCCGCGCGGGCAAGCACGCGCTGGTCCTGAGCACCGGGGCGAGCGACGGCAGCCGCCGGCTCGCGCGTTCGCACACGGGCTCGCTGACCTCGGCCGTCGCCGTGGTCGAGGCCGCCTGCCGGACGGCGGGGGCGCTGCGGGTCGCGACGGCACAGGAGCTCGTCGGCACCGCGCGGTACCTGTCCTCGGCCACGCCGCCCCGCGGCCGCCGCGTGGCGATCGTCAGCGACAGCGGTGGCCAGGGCGGGCTCGCGGCCGACGTGGCCGCCTCGCTGGGACTGTCCGTGCCGGTGTTTTCCCCTGAGCTGCAACGCAAACTCGGCGACCTCCTGCCCGCCGCGGCGGCCGTCTCGAACCCCGTCGACCTGGCCGGTGCCGGCGAAGCGGACCTCACCGTCTACGCGGCGGTGAGCGAGGCCGTGGCCGCTTCGGGCGAGGCCGACGCGGTCGCGTTGTCGGGCTACTTCGGTTGCTACGGCGAGGACGCGCCGGTGCTGGTGGACGCGGAGAACGCCGTCGTCGACCGGCTCGGCCAGCTGGCCGGCGGCGAGGTGCCGGTGGTGGTGCACAGCATGAGCGAGCGGTCGGCCGCGGTCGCGCGGATGGCGCAGCGGCGGCTCCCGGCGTATCCGGCGATCGAGTCCGCGCTCGGCGCGCTGGCCAACGCCGCTTCGCTCGGCCCGGGCCGCGACCTCGCCGCCGACGGCCGGTCCGGGCTGAGCCGGGCCACGGGCTACTGGCACGCGCGGGAAACCCTGGTGTCGCTGGGCATTCCGGTGCCCCGGGCTGTGCGGGTCGACGACGCCGCCGCCGTCAGGCGGGCGTTCGCGGACCTGCGGGCCCCGGCCGTGCTGAAGGCCGGCTGGCTGGAGCACAAGAGCGAGCACGGCGGTGTCCGGGCGGGGCTGGCCGACGCGGGTGCGGCCGTGGCGGCGTTCACCGAGATGTCCGCGCGGCTCGGGCCGGGGGAGTACGTCCTGGAAGAGCAGGACACCCGAGCCGGTGTCGTCGAACTGCTCGTCGGCGCGCGCCGCGACCGCGACTTCGGGCCGACGATCACGGTCGGCTTCGGCGGCGTCGAAGCCGAGCTGTGGCGAGACGCGCGGGTCGAGCTGGCCCCGGTCGACCGGGCCACGGCGCTGGCCATGCTCGACGGGCTGCGCTGCCGCCCGCTGCTGGCGGGCTGGCGGGGCAGACCGGCGGTGGCCGTCGGCGCGCTCGCCGACGTGATCGTCCTGGTCTCCCGAGCCATCGCGGCCGATCCCGGCCTCACCGACCTGGAGCTCAACCCGATCCGGGTCGCCGCCGGCGGGGTGCTCGCCGTCGACGCGCTGATCCTGCACGAGCCCGACCACTTCCCCGAGGAGGAACCATGCCCCAGGCAGCCGAACCCTGGCCCCTGACCGACGAGCAGCGCGACATCGTCGAGCTCTGCCGGCAGTTCGCCGTCAACGAGATCCGCCCGCGCGGGCGCGAGGTGGACGAGCGCGACGTCGAGTCGCCCCTGGACATCTTCCGCTCCGCCGCGAAGGCGGGGATCACCGATTTCATGCTGCCGGAGGAGTTCGGCGGCGGCGGGTTCACCGATGTCGTGACCCAGTGCCTGGTGCAGGAACAGCTGTGCTGGGGCGACCCGGGCATCGGGAACTTCCTGTGCTCCAACGGGTTCTTCGCCGATCCGGTGCTGGAGCTGGGCACCGCCGAGCAGAAGGAGGAGTGGCTGCGGCCGCTCACCGGCCCGGAACCGCTCTACACCGCGCTCGCCACCACCGAACCGGGCTCGGGCTCCGACGCCGCGTCGATCACCACGACCGCGCGCCGCGTCGAGGGCGGGTACGAGATCACGGGCCAGAAAGCCTGGATCTCCAATGCAGGCCTGGCCGACCAGTACGTCGTCTTCGCCAAGACGGATCCGGCGCAACGGTCTTCGGGAGTCACGGCTTTCCTGCTGCGCAAGGGAACCGAGGGCATGACCTTCGGCGAGCCGATGAAGAAGATGGGCCAGCGCGCCATCGTGTGCCGGGAGATCTTCTTCGACCACGTCTTCGTCCCCGAAGCGCACCGCCTCGGCGACGAGGGCCGCGGCTTCCACGGGCTGATGAAGACGTTCGACATCTCCCGCATCGTGCTCGCCGCCGCCGCGACGGGCGCCGCGCGCGCCGCCTACGAATACGCGCGCGACTACGCCCGCGAACGCACCCAGTTCGGCAAACCGATTTTCGACCACCAGGCCGTGGCTTTCCGGCTGGCCGACATGGCCACGCGCATCGAGTCCGCGTGGCTGCTCACCCTCAACGCCGCCCGCCGCATCGACGCCGGCGAGCCCGCCACGAAAAACGCGGCCATGGCGAAACTCCAGGCCTCGGAGACCGCCATGTTCTGCACCTGGGCCGCCGTCCAGACCCTCGGCGGCTGGGGCTACTCCCGCGAGTTCCCCGTCGAACAGTGGATGCGCGACGCAAAGCTCGAAGAACTCGAAGAAGGCACCTCGGACATCATGCGGCTGGTGATCTCGCGCCAGCTGTGAACCCGGCTCGGACCGGGTCTCCCGACCCGGTCCGAGCCGGTGCTCAGTACGCCACCCGTGCGGTTTTCGCGCCGGTCATCCGTCGATCTCCATGGCGTCCGGGTCGGCGGCCCAGCCCGGTTCGCGGCCGGCGCGCTGCTGGCTGACCATCTGCTGCATGCGTTCCTGCTGCTGCCGGATCCGGTCCTTGATCGCCTGGTCGGACATGTCGACCTTGGGGGCGTCCTTGACGTAGTCGTCCGCTTCCTTGAGCTGCTCGTCGGTCGGCGGCTTGACGCGGTGGCCCATCTCCTTTTCGTGGAGGAACATCGGCATGTCCTCTTTGGACACGTTGGCGCCGTCCCGCACGACGTCGCGCGCCGTGTGCATCTCGATGACGTCGTCGTGCGAGACCGGCGGGGTGTGGGTGGTGCCGCCCGGGATGCCGACACCACCGGTGCCGTCGCTGTACTCGATCGACTTGCCCTCCATCTTGTCCACCATGTGGTGGTAGGAGTCGTCGGCGACCTTGCCCTGGGTCGTGCCGGCGGTCGGGCGGAAGGAGTCGCGGTTGGGCGCGGGATGCTCCGCGTGGGTCATCTGCGGCTCGTGCGGGGTCTCCATGTCGTTCTTGTAGTGCGGGTTCGGCTCCCAGTCCTGGATCCTCTTGGGCACGCCGGGAGTCTTGGTTTCGCTGACGTAAGCGGGGTTGTCGATCATGCCCCCGTCCTTGTGCTGGTGGGCGTAGGTGAGTTGGTTGAGCTGGACGCCATCGCTCGGCCGGCCCTCCCGCAAGGTGTTGCCGAGGGATTCGCGGTAGGTGTCGGCGTTGAACCCCGAGCCGTCCTTCTCACCGCGCACGCCGGTGCCGATGTTGTCGCGGTGCGCCTGCGCCGACTCCTGGTAGGCGGGCGCGTCGTCCTCCATGCGCCTGGCGTCCTTGATGTTGGCGGCCTCGTCCGGGGTCTTCGGCCCGCGATCGCCGGCCTTGACGCCGTCGCGGATCTGGGTCTCGTGCGCGTTCGCCCGCTGGAACTCGTCGCCGCCGATGGCCTTGTACCCGATCGGGTGTTCGGACTCGTGCGTCTTGCCGCTGACGAGCTTGTTGGGGTCCTTCCAGGTCGAGTCGTTCTTGATCTCGTTCTGGTACTTCTCCCAGGTGCGGGCCCGCTCGTGTTTCGTGGTGCCGTAGCTGCCGTCGGACTTGGCCGGGTTGCCGTCCGGCTTGGTCTTCACCTTCGGCGCCTTCTTGCTCGGCCCGGGGGGGTTGCCGGTCAGCTGCTGCTTCGCCTTGCTCACCTTGGACTTCGACGGGCCGGTGGCCGCTGCCTGCTGCTTCTTCTTCGCCGCACACGGGGTGACGGTCGGAGCGAGACCGAGCGGGTCGGCCAATGCGGTCGGGTTGAGGACGTAGGCCTGGGAGTCCGGGCCGGGGTCGAGGCCCAGCGGGTCGTGGGAGAGGTAGCGGCCGACCTCGGGGTCGTAGTAGCGGTTGAGGTTGTAGTGCAGCCCGGTCTCGGCGTCGTGGTACTGCCCGGGGAACCGCAACGGTGTGGTGGTGCGGCCCGGTCCGTCGAGGACCTTGCCCCAGAGCGTGGCCTGGCGGTGCCACGCGACCTCCCCGGATTCCTCCAGCAGCTCGCTCGGCGTGCCGACGAGGTCGGTGACGATGGTGTGGAACCGCTCGTCCGGCGTGCCGAGGACGCGTTCGGTCTGGGTGAGGGCGCGGCCGGTGCCCGGTTCCCACTCCCACACGGTGGCGACCTGAGGCTGGCCCGGTTCGGTGCGCACCTGCTCGGCGAGCGTGTCCCCGTCCCACGCGAACTGCACCTGCTCGGCCACCCGGCCGTCCGGCGTGAGGCGCTGCTTGGCGACGCGGCGGCCCAGCGCGTCGTAGCGGTAGCGCCAGTGCTCCCCTTGGGGCGTGAGCACCGAGGTCAGCCGGCTCTCGGCGTTCCACCGGAACTGCCACTGCGGGCTCGCCGGCCCGGCACCGCGCAGGGTGGTGCGGCCTTCGGGGTCGTGGGCGTAGCGGACCGCTCCCGCGGCGGTGAGCAGCGTGCCGCGGCACTCGCGCGGCCCGGCAGTCGGCGCACCCGGCGTCTGCGCCTGGGCGATGACACCGGTCTGGTGGTAGGCGTAGCTCTCCTGCCAGCCCTGACCGACGACGGCCCGGACGCGGCCCGCGCGGTCCACGGTCAGCGTGCGGGGGCCGGTGATCGCGTCGGTCACCGAAGCCAGGTAACCGTCGGCGAGGTAGCCGTACTCGCGGTGCTGGGTCGTGCGGGCGCCGGCGACGACCGTCTGGGCCACCAGCCGGTCGCCCGGGGCCCAGCCCTGGCGCAGTTCCGCGGCACCGAAGCGGCGGACCCGCTCGTGGCCGGCGAGGTCGTGCTCGAAGCTCAGCGAGCGGTTGCCGACGTGCAGCGCGGCCAGCGTGCCGGCCGGCCCGTACTCGAAGCGCGACGCCGCGCCCGAAGGCGTGTGGCGCACGCGGCGCCGGCCGAGCTCGTCGTACTCCGAGCGCACCACGCGACCGTCCACAGTCTCGGCGACCACACGGCCCAGCGCGTCGTAGGCGAAGGTGACCTCGGCGTCGGCGTTGCGCGCGGCCACCATGCGGCCTGCCTCGTCGTAGGCGAAGGTCGCGACGTCTTCGCCGGTGACGCGGCGGACCACCTGGCCCATCACGTCGCGCTCCAGCGTCGTGGTCTCCCCGGCGCCGTTGGTGCGGCCGATCAGCTGCCCGGCCGCGTCGTAGCGGTAGTGCAGGGTGCGGCCGTTGAAGTCGGTCTCGCCGGTGAGGTTCCCGGCGGGGTCGTAGCGGTAGTGCCAGACCAGGCCTTGCTCGTTGGTCACCGACACCAGGCGCAGCTCGGTGTCGTAGGCGTAGGCGAGCCGCTCGCCGTCCGGGCCGGTTTCGGCCACCGGCAGGTCGAACTGCGCGTACTCCGTGCGCGTGGTGTTGCCGCGCGCGTCGGTGCTCTCGTCGGTGTTCCCGAGGGCGGAGTCCTTCCACCGCCACGTCGCGCCGTCCGGCTCGATCCGTTCGGCGAGCTGGTCGCCCGCCGCCCACGCGAGCCGGGTGAGGCCGCCCAGCTCGTCGGTCATCGACGTGGTGCGGCCGAGCAGGTCGTAGGTGTAGCGGGTGACGGCGCCGTCCTCGTCCTCCACGCTCAGCGGCCGGCCCGCCGCGTCGGACTGGATCCGGGTGGTGCCACCGAGCGCGTCGGTGACCACGGCGACGTTGCCGCGCTCGTCGTAGGCGTAGGAGGTCCGGGCACCGAGCGGGTCGACGACACCGGTGACCTTGCCGCGCGCGTCGTACTCGTAATGCCACGTCGCGCCGTCCGGGCCGATCGCGGCGACCGGGCGGCCCTGCTCGTTGTACTCGGTCAGCGACCGTGTCCCGTCCGGCGCGGTGATCGCGACGACCCGGCCGGCCTCGTCCCGCTCGTAGCGGACCTGGCGGCCCAGCGGATCGGTCCGGGTGAGCAACCGGCCGTGCTCGTCGTAGGCGAGGCTGGTGGTGTGGCCCAGCGCGTCGGTCTCGGCGATCACCCGCAGCCGGTCGTCGAGGTGGAACCGGCGCACGGCGCCGAGCGAGTCGGTGACACTCGTGACGAGGTTCTCGCGGTCGTAGTCGATCGTGCAGTCGAGGTACCCGTCGGTGCCGCGCGCCTGCACGACCCGGCCCGCCGCGTCGAACCCGTAGCCGTACCAGCGGCCGTTGACGTCTTCCCAGCGCACGATCCGGCCGTCGGCGTCGTAGGTGAAGCGGGTCGGTGTGCCGGCGGCGTCGACGACCTCGGCGAGCCGGCCGCGCGCGTCGTAGGCGTAGCTCGCGACGACCGTGCCGTCGGCGGCCCGCAGCGCGGTGATCCGGCCGCCCGCGCTGTCGAACAGCACCCGGGCGCCGGAGGAGTGCACCAGCTCCGCCGGCACCCCGTTCACGCCGGGCACCACGTCGATGCGGTTGCCGTCGCCGTCGAAGATCGTCCGCAGCGGGAACACACCGTCGGCGGACTGCTCGAAGAACAACGTGTGCTGCTGTTCCGGGTCCTCGACCAGGTAGCCGTCCTCGACGCGCCGCAGCGGCCGTGCCGGGCCCGCGACCGGCAGCACGGGGGAGCTCACCGGCACGGGGTAGCTCTGCAGCCTGCCGTCGGCGAGCGCGACGTGCAGGCCGTCGTCCTCGACCTCGAGCCGCTGGTCCACAGTGGACGCCCACGACGGGCCGAAGAAGCGGCCCGCGCGGTAGGACGAGATGTGCGTGCGCGACACCTCCAGCGGCAATGCGCCGGGGATCTCCAGGTCCGTCTGCGTCAGCAGCATCCACCCGGTGGCCACGTCGATCGGGTCACCGCACACCGACCGGTCCGGCGGCGGGGTGCCGTTCTCGTCCGGGTTCGCGTTGCTGTCCTTGACGCTCTTGCCGCCGCTGCCGGAACCACCCGAGCTCGAGGTGACCGTCTTGTCGTCCCCCAGCCCCTTCGGGGTCTGCACCGGAGGCGGTTCGGGGTCGGTCTTGAGCGGGGGCGGGTCGCTCTTCAGCGGTGGCGGGGTGCCACCACCGCCGGTGGAGCCGCCGCCGGAACTCGACGCGTGGGTGGCGTCGTCCCCGCCCTTCGACGCCGGTGGTGGGGTGTAGTCCTTGGTGTCGCCGGAGTACCCGGAGGCGGAGGTGCTGTCGTCGCCGCTCGATTTGCCGGGCGGCGGTGTGTAGTCCTTCGGATTGCCCTCGTATCCGGAGCTTTTCGTGGAGTCGTCCGCACCCGATTTGCCCGGGGGTGGGGTGTAGTCCTTGGGGGTGCCTTCGTAGCCGCCGCCCTTGGGAGTGCCGCCCCCGTCGCCGCCGGGCGTTTTCACAGGCGGGGCCTTCGGCGTGCCGCTCAGGTCCTTGGTCTTGGGCGGCGGGGCGACCTTGCCGCCCTTGAGACCCTTGAACGCCTTCCCCGCGTCTTCGAACAGCGTGCCGGCTTTCTTCAGCAGCGGCACGAGTGCTTTGAGGGCTTTGACCAGTTTGGTGACCAGTCCGGTGATTTGCGAGGCCGTTTTCGCGACGGCGCTGACGACCTGCGGGACGACCCAGGCGAGGCCGATGCCGAGGGTGAACACGACCTGCAGGGCCCAGCTGATCATGTGGCCGATGAGCTCGGAGATGATGTCGCGCACCAGCGTGCGGACCGCGGCGACGACTTCACCGGCGGTCTTCACCCCGGACGAGGCACCTTCGCAGCCCTTCTGCGCCGCCTGCAGCGACGTCGCCAGGTCCTGTCCCCGCTGCCGGTAGGCGTCCGAGGCGGATCCGGACCAGGACTGCAGGTCGGCGTTGATCGCGTCGGTCAGGTCCGAAGAGACGCTGCCGAGTTCTTTGGCGACGTTGGCCCAGGTCTCCGATTGGGCTTTGATCTGATCCGCGTTGCCGGTGAGCCCGTTGAGCGCGTCCTTGAGCGGGCCGACGTGTTCCATCAGCCAGGAGACGCCCGCCGCGAGAATCGCGCCGAACGGATCCATCGCCACGGACAACGCGTCCAGCGCCGTGCCGACCGCGCCCATGGCGACCGACGCCCAGTCGCCCGACTCGATGGCGGTGGAAAGGTCGTTGGCCTATTCCAGGAGCGAAATTCCCGAATAGGCCTTCGTCGAGTCCTGGGTCTGCGCGATCAACGGATTACTCACATTGGCACGCTAGCAGCGCCGAGCCGTCAGCCTGGCCCCGAACTGTGCGGTTGCCTGATAGTCCCGGGTCCCTGAGCCGACCGTGCACAATTGTCCGGAGACGCCACGATCGGGTGACCCGTTCCGGGGATCAGCCGACTTCGGCGGGAACGACCTCACTCGGCTCGTCGGCCGCCGCCTGGCGGGCGTAGCGGCGGGCCATCGCGGCGCACACGATCAGCTGGATCTGGTGGAACAGCATCAGCGGCAGCACGATCAGGCCGACCTGGCCGTGGCCGAAGAGCACGGTGGCCATCGGCAGGCCACTGGCCAGGCTCTTCTTGGAGCCGCAGAACACGATCGTGATGCGGTCGGCGCGGTCGAAACCGAGCAGGCGCGCGCCGACGCTCGTGGTCGTCAGCACGGCGGCGAGCAGCACCACGCACACGCCCAGCAGCACGAACAGCGGGCCGAGGTTGAGCTGGTGCCAGATGCCCTCGGTCATGCCCGCGCTGAAGGCGGTGTAGACGACGAGCAGGATCGAGCCGCGGTCCACGAGCTTCAGCGGCGCCGAGTGGCGGCTGACCCAGCCGCCGATCCAGCGGCGCGCGAGCTGGCCGGCCACGAACGGCACGAGCAGCTGCAGCACGATGTCCAGCACCGCCTGCCCGCTCACGCCGGGGCCGTCGGTCGAGAGCAGCAGCGCGACGAGCAGCGGCGTCAGCACGATGCCGAGCAGGTTCGACACCGACGCGCTGCAGATGGCGGCCGCGACGTTGCCCTTCGCGATCGAGGTGAACGCGATCGACGACTGCACCGTGGACGGCAGCAGGCACAGGAACAGCACGCCGGTGTAGAGCGGCGAGGTGAGCAGCCCGGGGGAGAGGAACGAGGCGGCGAGGCCCAGCAAGGGGAACAGCACGAATGTGGCGGACAGCACAGTGACGTGCAGGCGCCAGTGTTTCAGGCCGTCGATGGCTTCCTGGCTCGAAAGCCTTGCGCCGTAGAGGAAGAACAACAGTCCCACCGCGATGTTCGCCGCGATCCCGAAGCCGGTGGCGGTGCCGCCCGACGCGGGCAGGAGCGACGCGACGCCCACCGTCAGCAGGATGGCGGCGATGAACGGGTCGATCCGCAGCTTGGCCAGCAGTGCGGAAACGGGGCGGGTCAGCGGGGCGAACACGGTCGTCATGGAACTCCTTTCCCACCCGATTCTCCGGTGCGGCACGGTCATTCGGAACCCCGATCACCGTACTCACTGTCATTGTGGGCGCCGATAAGATGTGACGCATGCTGGATTCGCGCCTGTGCCGCTCCTTCCTCGCGGTGGCCGAAACCCGCAGCTTCACCGCAGCGGCCCGGAGGCTGGGTGTGGGCCAGCCCACAGTCAGCCAGCACATCCGGCGCCTCGAAAAGGAAGCCGGCGGGCTGCTGTTCCAACGCGACACCCACGCCGTCGACCTCACCGCGCGCGGGCAGGCGATGCTGGGCTTCGCCCAGACCATTGTGGACACCGAGGAGCGCGCCTCCCGTCACTTCCGCGGCACCCAGGTGCGCGGGCGCGTCCGCTTCGGAGTGTCCGAGGACTTCGTGCTCGACGAGGTGCCTGAGATCCTGCGCCGGCTGCGCCGCAGCCACCCGCTCGTGGACGTGGAGCTCCACGTCGAACTGTCCGATGTGCTCGCCCGCCGCCTCGCCGAGGGCCGCCTCGACCTCGTGCTTGGCAAACGCCGCCCCGGCGCCCCCGGTCCCGGCCGCGTCCTCCGGCGCGAACCCCTGGTGTGGATCGGCTCGACGGCCACGGTGCTCGAACCGGGCCAGCCCGTGCCGCTCGTGCAGTACCCCATGCCCTCGGTGACCCGCCAGCTCGCCGTCGAGGCCCTCGAACGCGCGGGCCTCGAATGGCGCGCCGCCTGCCTCACCTCCAGCCTCACCGGCCTGCGCGCCGCGGCGGCCGCCGGCCTCGGCATCACCGTCCACGCCCGCAGCCTCGTCCCGGACGGCCTGCTCGAACTCCCGGCCCACCTCGGCCTCCCGGACCCGGGCCCCGTGGAGTTCATGCTCCTGCTCCGCGACGCGACGGAAGGCCCGGCGGCGGCACTGGCGGATTTCGTGGTGGCGAAGCTCGGGGAGGAGTGATCGATTCGGCCGAACGGGCCTGATGATCGATCCCGCCGCGCTCTAGATTTCGGGAACTGTCTTTCACGCCCGCCGGGCGGCTGAGCGGTGTCGGGGGCCGACCACCCGTCGGGGCACCGGATCGTCAAGGGGAGAACTTCTATGTCAACGGGCTCCAGAGCCCGGTCGGCTCGCGCTGCCTGCGTGCTGACCGCACTGCTCGCCTTCCTCGGCCTCGCGGCCACGAACCCCGCCTCCGCCGCCACCGGCTCGGACCTGCGCGCGAGCGTCGAATTCCCGGCGGGACCTCTCGTGCTGGGGGACCGGTTCAAGGTGACCGTGGAGGTCACCAATGTGGGTGATGCACCCGCCGTCGGAGTCTCGGGGGATTGGTCGACGGTCAGCGGCACCACGTTCGGGCTCTTCGCCGACCAGTGGGGCGACCTCGATCCGACGCGGCCGGTCAAGGCGACGCTCGCACCCGGCGAGACCCGCAGGGTGACGCTCGACGCGTATTTCAACTCCTGGACCGGCACACCGGTGGCTCGGATCGGCGTCCGCAACAACAACGACGCCAACCAAGACGACAACTATGTGACCACGGTCGTGAACCTCGTTTCGCCCGACGTGACCGACACGGTCGGCGGTCGCGTCACCACCGACTCGACCGGTGCCGGACTGGCCGGAGTGACCGTGTCACTGCGCGGGCCCGATTCGACCTTCACCGCGACGACCGGTCCCGATGGGTCGTTCGCGATCGCCGACGTGCCCGCCGGCGCGTACTCCGCGGATTTCGGCACCGTGCCGGGCGGCTGGCTGGTGCCGAGCCGCATCGTTCGTGTGGACGGCACCGGGGTGAACTCCGCGCTCGCGATCAGCGCCGTGCGTCCCCTGGCCGAGTCGCTGCAGGCGAAGTTCACCCTGGACAAGACGAGTTACCACGTGGGTGACCGGGCGAAGGCGACGGCGACGCTGCACAACACCGGATCCCGGGCGCTGACCGGGTTGCTGATCGGGTGCGATCCCGCTGGGACCTTCTACGACATCCCGATCGACGGTTCGCAGTGGGCGGACTTCGGCCACGTGCCCGGAGCCACCCTCGCGCCCGGCGAGACCCGGACGGTCACGGCGACCGGCACCGTGCCGGCCGCGGCGCAGGACTTCGGGCTGACCGATCTTCCGTGCTTCGTCACCGCTCTGAACGGCGATTCGGTTGCCGCCACCCCGGTCGAGGCCGACGTGCCGGGCGTCAGCACCGACTGGTCGGCGATCGCGTACTTCGACCGCAACCACAACGGGTATCGCGACACCGGCGAAGAGGTCGGGCACGTCCAGCTCGCGCTGACGCGCCCGGGGACCACGCAACTGCGGCTCGCGACCACCGACGCGACGGGATCCGTGAAGTTCACCGCCATCCCCACCGGGAAGTACCGCGCTTCGGTGCTCGGCGTGTGGAAGATCGCGCCCGGCTTCGAACAGGCGTGGGTGACCGCACCGCCGCATTCGCTTGGCACCTGGCAGTTCCAGGTCGTCCCCAAGTAGTTCACCGCTCCGGCAGGCAGGTCACCCCTGCCTGCCGTTGAGCAGGTTCCGCAGCCGCAGCAAGGCGCGGTGCTGGGAGACGCGCACGGCGCCCGGTGAGGAGCCCACCGCTTCGGCCGTCTCCTCCGCGGTCAGGCCGACCACCACGCGCAGCAGGACGATCTCGCGCTGGCGGTCCGGCAGCACGTCCAGCAGGCGCGCCAGGCGGGTGGTGAGTTCGGTGCGCAGGGCGTGTTGCTCGGGGCCGTCGGCGGTGTCCGTGCGGTCGGGCGGGTCGGGGACCGGGTCGGTGCGGTTGCGGGCGGCCGCGCGGTGGGCGTCGGCGACCTTGTGCTGCGCGATGCCGTACACGAAGGCCAGGAAGGGACGGCCCTGGTCGCGGTAGGTGGGGAGGGCGGCGAGCAGCGCGGCGCACACGTCCTGGGCCACGTCGTCGGCGGAGGCGTAGGCGCGGTCGGGGCCGCCGAGGCGGCCGCGGCAGTAGCGGACGACCAGGGGGCGGACGGTTTCCAGCAGCTGCGCCGCGGCGAGCCGGTCGCCCGCCATGGCGGCGGCGACCGGGCCGTCGAGGTGGTGCCAGTGGTCGGGGAACCGCGGGCCGGTGCGGGACTTCACGTGCCGGAGCGTCGCTTCGACGTCGAGGCCCCGCCGCAGGGCTCCGGTCAGCGTCGCGTCGGCTTCCAGGAGCAGGGTCACGAGGGCGTCCTCCCCATCCGGCAAGGCCGGCAAATCGGGCCACGACGACACGCGGCGGTTGAGCCGTTCGCGCGCGTGGCGCAGGTTCGAGCGCACCGTGCTGGCCGGCATCCCGAGGGCCGTCCCGATGGCGGCCGGGGCGAACCCGTCGAGCGACCACGTCAGCACGGTGCGCTGCGTGTCCGGCAGCGTCGCGAGCAGCTCGACCCCCAGGGCGTTCCGCTCGACGAGCGCCGTCAGACCGTCGTCCGCCGGGACGTGCTCCCCGGCGAACCCCTGGACGGCCGCGCGCACCCGCGCGCGCGGATCGCCCGTCGGCCACACCTGCGCCTCGTGCGACAGCGCGTCCACGGCGGCCTCTCGCGCCACTGCCGGGTCCAGGCCCAGCTTGCAGCCGAAGGCCACCAGAGGCGGGAACTCGGCGCGGAAGAACCCGTCGAACTCGTCCACTCCCACCCCCGTCCGGTCCGCGCTGCCGTAGGAACAGGTGCGGTGAGGATGGCGCCAGGTGTAACGATTCGATGTCGGCACCACGTGTGACGACGCGATCGCGCGGGTACCTCTCCCCGAGCGCCAAAAAGATCAGTGTGAGCTGGGCCCGTAACGCTGAGGAACAACCGCCGTCGGTGGTAAGTTGGAACTTCGGTCGTCCGCTGGCCCCTGAATGTGGGGCGC
Source organism: Amycolatopsis sp. NPDC047767 (assembly GCF_040704195.1). NCBI lineage: Bacteria > Bacillati > Actinomycetota > Actinomycetes > Pseudonocardiales > Pseudonocardiaceae > Amycolatopsis > Amycolatopsis sp. NPDC047767. The sequence goes on along the minus strand of NZ_JBEYSJ010000012.1, from coordinate 206,184 downwards.
CGGCGGGTCGGCCGGAAGCCCACCGAGCGTCACCCGAGCTGTACAGCTCCTTGCGAGTTGTGCTGCGCCGTGCGCCCGGAGAAGTCGGTTGACCGAGAAAAGACAATGTTCGACAGGAGGTGAAACGCAACAATGGAACTCACGAGCACCGGCTGGCTGTCCCGCGCAGCCTGCCAGGACGAGGATCCGGAACTGTTCTTCCCGATTTCGGACGTCGGCCCCGGAGCCCGTCAGGTCGGCGAGGCCAAGGCGGTCTGCGCGCGCTGCCCGGTTCGCGAAGCGTGCCTTTCCTACGCCCTGGACAACGGGCTGGACAACGGCATCTTCGGGGGAACCACCGAGCTGGAGCGCCGCAAGCTGGTCCGCACCCGCTCCGCCGCCGAACGGCATCAAGCCGCCTGACCGCGTGCCGGTGACCATTCCCGGAGGCGAAGGCGAGACTTTCCCGGAAATCCCCACGGGGACCGGCTTGCGCCCGGGTGGGCGACCTGATCGAGGTCACCCACCCGGGCGCTTTTTTGCCCGGTGGTCATTCCGGGAGCGTCTCCGGTAATCCGTACGGCTCGAACGACGCCGTTTCGAACGCCGCCATCGCCGTGACCAATCCGTGCTCCACCGTGAGCACGCTGATGCCGAACCGGCGGAATCCGCTCTCCCCGGGCCGGCGCACCCACGTGGCGACGGCGGGCTGCCGATTCGCACGCACCGCGACCATCCGGAACCAGCCCGTGAAATACGGCGACCGCTCGTCCATGCTCGTGCGCAGCGCGGCGATGATCCGCTCCCGGCTGTCGAACCAGAGCGAGTAGGGCGGCATCACGGCGCGCGCGTCCTCGCGCAGCAGCTCCGCCACCGCGTTCGGGTCGCCCGCTTCGTACGCGGCGATGAGCCGGCGCAGCAGCTCGGCTTCCTCCGCCGTGGTCGTCCCGGCGGAAGCCCACTCGGCACGGCGCGCGGGCAAGTGCGTACGCAGCGTTTCGCGGGCGCGTTGCAGCGCGCTGTTCGCCGAGGCCACCGACGTCTCCAGCACCGCCGCTGTGTCCTTGGCCGACCAGTCCAGGACGTCACGCAGGACCAGCGCCGCCCGCTGCCGGGGCGGCAGGTGCTGGATGGCGGCGAGGAACGCGAGCTCGATCGTCTCGCGCTCGACCACCTCGGCGCCGGTGTCGTCCGGCGCCGCGACGTCCAGCAGGTTGTCGGAGATCGGGCCGAGCCACGGCACGTCGAGCGCGGCCGGGGTGCCGGCCGGGTCGGCGGCCGCGCCCAGCTCGTCCGGCAGGACGCGACGGGGCCGGCGGGCCAGGGCGTCGAGGCACACGTTGGTGGCGATGCGGTACAGCCACGTCCGCACGCTCGCCCGGCCCTCGAACCCGCTCCGGCCCTTCCACGCCCGCAGGAACGCCTCCTGCGTGAGGTCCTCGGCGTCGGCGAACGAGCCGCTCATCCGGTAGCAGTGCACCCGGATCTCGCGCCGGTGCCGTTCGAGGAGCGTGCCGAAGTCGTCGTCCACGCGGAGAACCGTAGCTCAGGCGGCCTCTTCCGCGAGCCGCTCGAGACCGCTCTGGGTCTTCAGCGGCAGGTGCTTGAGGAACGCCACCGCCACCACCACGAGCAGCGCGATCGGCGCGGCGATGAGGAACAGGTCGCTCGTCGCGGTGCCGTAGGCCTCGCGGATCACGTTCGCGATCGGCGCGGGCAGGGCGGCCAGGTTCGGCACCTTCTCGCTGCCGCCGCTGCTCATCTCCGGCATCGGGCCGAGGCCCTCGGTGATCAGCGCCGTGACCCGGTTGGCCAGCACCGCGCCCAGCGCGCTCACGCCGATCGAGCCGCCCAGGCTGCGGAAGAACGACAGCGTGGAGGTCGCCGCGCCGAGGTCGGTGGCAGGCACGTCGTTCTGCGTCACCAGCACCAGGTTCTGCATGAGCATGCCGACGCCGACGCCCAGCACGAGCATGAACAGGCTCAGCTCCAGCACGCTGGTGTGCGCGTCGATGAGCCCGAGCAGCCCCAGGCCCGCGGTCAGCAGCACGGCACCCAGGATCAGGTGGCCCTTCCACCGCCCGGTGCGGCTGATCAGCTGGCCCGACACGGTCGAGGACACCAGCAGCCCGAAGATCATCGGCAGGCTCATCAGGCCGGCGACCGTCGGCGACTTGCCGAGCGAGAGCTGGAAGTACTGCGAGAGGAACACCGTGCCGCCGAACATCGCGACACCCACGAAGAAGCTGGCGATCGTGGTCAGCGAGACCGTGCGGTTGCGGAACAGGCGCAGCGGGATGATCGGCTCGCGGACCTTCGTCTCCACGAACACCGCGAGCGCCAGCACCACGACACCCACCGGCACGAGCACGCCGGTCTGCCAGGAGCCCCACGCGAACGTCGAGCCGGCCAGCGACGACCACACGAGCAAAGTGGACACCCCGAGCATGATCAGGAACGCCCCGAGCCAGTCCACGTGCGCCTCGCGCCGGATCGTCGGCAGCTTCAGCGTGCGCTGCAGCAGCAGGATCGCGGCGAGCGCGAACGGCACGCCGAGGAAGAAGCACCAGCGCCAGCCGAGCCACGAGGTGTCCACGAGCACGCCGCCGATCAGCGGCCCGGCCACGGTGCCCACGGCGAACACGGCGCCGAAGATGCCGGAGAACTTGCCCAGCTCCCGCGGCGACACGATCGCCGCCATGATCACCTGCGCCAGCGCCGTCAGGCCACCACCGCCGATACCCTGCGCCACGCGGCTCACGATGAGCAGCTCGATGTTCGGCGCGAAACCCGCCACCAGCGAGCCCACCACGAACAACCCGAGCGACAGCTGGATCAGCAGCTTCTTGTTGTAGAGGTCGGACAGCTTGCCCCACAACGGAACCGTCGCCGTCATCGCGAGCAGCTCCGTGGTCACCACCCACGTGTAGGACGACTGCGAACCACCCAGCTCGGACACGATCCGCGGCAGCGCGTTGGCCACCACGGTGGAGGCGAGGATGGCGACGAAGATGCCCATCATCAGCCCCGACATCGCCTGCAGCACCTGCTGCCGGCTCATCGCCCCCGAGGCGGCGGGCGCCTCGGTTTCGGACACGGTCATGGAGAGATCCCCTCGGAGTACTCGGGTGGGGTGGTCGGCTCGGCCCGGTTCGGGTCGAGCGCGGGTTCGGTGGAGAACGGTGGCGTGCGGTTCAGCGCGCCCGGCCCGGTCTGCGGTCGGGCCGGCTTGGGCCAGGGGTGAAGCGCGGCATCGGGTGTGGCGTGCGGTGGCATGCCATGCCTGGCGGTTCAGAGCGGTCAATGCAGGTCGACGCGGTCTGGGGTCAGGCCGGCTTGATCAGGCGGTGTCGGGTGTCGTGGTCGGATGCGGCGGAGTGGTGCGCGTTGGTTGGTGCTGGATGTACTGCGGCTTGCCAGGTGATGCGGCGGAGTGGCGGGCGGGTCGAGTGGCGGGTGTTGCGATCGCGGTCGTGGCGGTTCGGGGCAGTGCGGTTTCGAGTCAGTGCGGATCGGCGAGTCCGGTGGCCAGCGTGGCCACCGCTTCGTCGACGAGGTCGAGCAGTGGGCGCGAGCCGCCGAGGTCGCGCCAGAGCATGAGGGAGGCGTTGATCGCGGAGCCGAAGGCGGAGAACAGCAGTGACGGGAAGAGGTCCGTCGCCGGGTCGGTGCCGCTGCGGCGGGCGATCGCGGCGACGGTGGGTTCGACGACGTCGGTGCCGAGGGACAGGGCGCGCAGTGTGAGGCCCGGGTTTTCCTTGATGATCCGGATCCGCGTGAGCCACTCGTCGCGGTTCTCGTCGATCTCGGCGAGGTCGTCGCGCGCGGCGGCGACCACGGCCTCGAGCGTGCTCAGCTCCGGTGGCATCGCGGTGAGCCGGTCGATGAGGCGCCGGCTGCGCTCGGCCCGGTCGGCGTGGGCGATGACCACGGCGTCCTCTTTGGACGCGAAGTAGTTGAAGAAGGTGCGCGCGGAAACCCCGGCCTCCGCGGCGATGTCCTCCACCGTCACGTGGTCCAGACCGCGTTCGCCGACGAGCCGTACGGCGACCGTCGAGAGCGTGCGGTGGGTTTCGAGCTTCTTCCGCTCGCGCAGGCCAGGAGAGGACACGCTGAAGAGCGTAACGCGAAACTTTCACAATCTGCAAAGTTGCAGTTTGTGAAACAGGCCACCTCGGGCGGCCCCGGCGCCGGGCTGGCAGACTGCCGCGCGTGAGCGGAACGGTGCTGGTGCTGGGCGGACGCAGCGAGATCGGGACGGCGGTCGCGCAGCGGCTCGCCGCGGGCGGGGCGAAGCGGTTCGTGCTGGCCGCCCGCCCGAGGGCCGACCTGGGTGAGCAGGTCGCGACGCTGCGCGCGGCCGGCGCCGAGGTGGTCGAGACCGCCGGGTTCGACGCCGACGACCTGGCCGGGCACCGGCCGTTCCTCGACCGCGTCGTCGCCGAGCACGGTCCGCTCGACGTCGTCGTGCTGGCCTTCGGCATCCTCGGCGACCAGGCCCGCGCGGAGACCGACGCCGAGCACGCAGCGGCCATCGTGCACACCGACTACGTCGCCCAGGTGGCCGTGCTCACCCACACGGCGGAACTGCTGCGCGCGCAGGGCTCGGGCAGCCTCGTCGTGTTCTCCTCCGTCGCCGGCGTCCGCGTGCGGCGCGCCAACTACGTCTACGGCTCGGCCAAGGCCGGCCTCGACGGCTTCGCCTGCGGGCTGGCCGACGCGCTGCACGGCACCGGCGTGCACCTGCTGCTCGTGCGGCCCGGCTTCGTGATCGGCCGGATGACCGAGGGCATGTCGCCGGCGCCGTTCTCCAGCACGCCCGACCAGGTGGCCGACGCGACCGTCGCGGCGCTTCGGCGACAGCGCGCAGTCGTCTGGGTGCCGGGAGTGCTCCGTCCGGTCTTCGCGGTGATGCGCCTGCTGCCGCGCGCGGTGTGGCGGCGCATGCCGCGCTGAGCGCTCCCCGTGCCCGAACTGCCACGCGGTGTCGCGAAACTCTCCGTGGCACAGCTCACTTTCGGCCCAGCGGCGGTCGGCCGAACGGGCATCATCACATTTTTGCGACAGGATTCTCAGGCTATTCCCAGCTAACGCGGTGATCCTCGAAGACAGGCCCGCTCGGGCTCTTTCGGGGAAGCAAGGGGATTCTGTCGTGCTGCTCACGTCCCGGGGCCGCCGGATCGGCGGCCGTGTCGTGCTGGGGGTGGTGTCGACGCTGGTGCTGGGTGCCACCGGGTACGCGTGGTCGCAGCTGCACCGGCTCGACACCGGGATCGTCACGGCCGACGTCATCCCGCCCGCCGCGCAGGTTCCCGAGACACCGACCGGACAACCGCTGCAGGTGGCGCAGAACATCCTCCTGGTCGGGCTCGACTCGCGCACCGACGCCAACGGGAACCCGTTGCCACAGAACGTGCTCGACTCGTTGCACGCCGGCAGCAGCGACGACGGCGGCAGCACCACCGACACCATGATCGTGGTGCACGTGCCGGCGGGCGGCGCGGCCGCCACGGCGATCTCCATCCCGCGTGACTCCTATGTGGACGTCCCGGGTTACGGCAAGCACAAGATCAACTCGGCTTACAGCCGGGCGCGGGCGTCCGCGCGCTCGCACCTGTCGGGCCAGGGGCTCAGCGGGCCGCAGCTCGAGGTCGCCGCCGACGCCGAAGGCGCGAAGTCCGCGATCGCCACCGTCGAGAAGCTCACCGGGCTCACGATCAACCACTACGCGGCGGTGAACCTCGCCGGGTTCGCGGCGCTGAGCCAGGCCGTCGGCGGCGTGCAGGTGTGCCTGAACAACCCGGTGCACGACACCTACTCCGGCGCGAACTTCCCGGCCGGCCCGCAGACGCTGTCCGGCGCGCAGGCGCTCGCGTTCGTGCGGCAGCGCCACGGCCTGCCCAACGGCGACCTCGACCGCATCGCGCGCCAGCAGGCGTTCCTCGCCGGCATGGCGAAGAACGTGCTCGGCTCCGGCACGCTGACCAGCCCGGACAAGCTGTCGGCGCTCGTCGACGCGCTGCAGGGTTCGGTCGTGCTCGACAAGGGCTGGGACGTGCTGAGCTTCGCCCAGCAGCTGCACGGCATCAGCTCCGGCACCATCGGGTTCGTCACGATCCCGGTGCAGAGCCTTTCCCTGGCCACGCCGGCCGACGGCGACGCGGTGAAGGTGGACCCGCAGCAGGTCAAGACGTTCGTGCAGGACCAGCTGGGCTCGTCGTCGGTGTCGGCCTCCGGCGGCACCGGCAAGACGGACCCGACCACCACCGCGGGGAGCCACGGCGGCGTTCGGCCGATCGCCGCCACGTTGCCGGTGAACCCGCCTTCGGACACCTCCACCGCCGGCACGCCACAACAGCCGGTGACGTCGAACGCCACCGGCTGCGTGAACTGACTCAGACTCAGACGAACGCGCTCTGCCCCGTGATCGCCTTGCCCACGATGAGCGTGTTCATCTCGCGGGTGCCCTCGAAGGAGTAGATGGCCTCCGCGTCGGCGAAGAACCGCGCGATGTCGTGGTCGAGCACGATGCCGTTGCCGCCGAAGATCTCCCGGCCCCAGGCCACGACCTCACGCATCCGCGAGGTGACGAAGGCCTTCGCGAGCGAGGAGTGCTCGTCCTTGAAGATCCCGGCGTCCTGCAGGCGGGCCAGCTGCACGAGCATGCCCCACGACGCGGTGATGTTGCCGAGGCTCTTCACCAGCAGGTCCTGCACCAGCTGGAACCGTGCGATCGGACGGCCGAACTGCTTGCGCTCCTTGGCGTAGTCCAGCGCCAGCTCGTAGGCGCCGATCATCACGCCCAGCGCCTGCCACGCGACCCCGCCGCGGGTGGCGCGCAGGATCTCCGCGACGTCGCGGAAGGAGTCGATGCCCTGCAGGCGGTTGGCTTCCGGTACCCGCACGTCGGTGAGGGTGATCTCGGCGTTCTCGACGATGCGGAACGCGATCTTGTTCTCGATCTTCACCGGCGAGAAGCCCGGCGTGCCCTTCTCGACGACGAAGCCCTTCACGTTGTTGTCGTCGACGTCGCGCGCCCAGACCACCACGTAGTCGGCGAAGGTCGCGTTGCCGATCCAGCGCTTGGCCCCGTTGAGGATCCAGGAGTCGCCGTCCTTCTTGGCGGTGGTGCGCATGCCACCGGCCACATCGGACCCGCCGAGCGGCTCGGTCATCGCGAACGCGCCGATCTTGTCCATCGCGGCCATCTCGGGGAGCCAGCGGTCGCGCTGTTCCTGGCTGCCGCCGGAGTAGATCGAGTACATCGCGAGTCCGTTGTGGACACCGAAGAACGTGGCGACCGAGGCGTCGGTGCGGCTCATCTCCATCGCCATCATGCCGGTGAGCAGGTGGCTGGTGGCGGCGCGGTGTTCGCCGTAGCCCTCATACGGCAGGCCCGCGAGGCCGCTCTCCCGGAACTTCGCGATGAGCTCCTTCGGGAAGGTGCCGGCGGCCCAGTTCTCGTTCACCAGCGGCTTGACCTCGTCGCGCATGAAGCCGCGGGCCTTGACGAGCAGCTTGCGCTCTTCGTCGCTCAGCAGGGTTTCGTAGTCGTAGAAGTCGGCGACGAGCTGGTCTTCGAGAGTGGTGGTCATGTCAGTTCTCCTCCTTGCGAGCAGCGTCCAATGCGGACAGGACTACGATCTGCTTGCGGTCGCGCGCCTCGGCGAGTTGCGAGTACGTGGAGGAGCCGTAAGCCTTTTCGACGGCTTCGACGAGCCGTTCGGTTTCTTCCGGGGTCTGCGAGGGCTGCCCGAGGCCGGCCCACATCTTCTTCATCGACGGGCCGATGTGTTCGGCCATGTGCCGGTAGCCGCCGGGGCCGCCGCCCAGGTGCGAGCCGAGGAACGGGCCGACCGTGGCCCAGCGGATGCCGAGCGAGTTGGTCATCACCTTGTCGAGGTCCTCGGGCGCGACCACACCCTGCTCGACGAGGTAGATCGCCTCGCGGCTCAGCGCGTTCTGCAGGCGGTTGCCGACGAAGCCGGGGATCTCCTTGCGTTCCACCACCGGCACGCGGCCGAGGAAGGTGTAGAAGTCGACGGCCGCCTGGGTGGCGTCCTCGCCGGTGCGCTCGCCCGGCACGACCTCCACGAGCGGGATGAGGTGCGGCGGGTTGAACGGGTGTCCGATGAGGACGCGGCTCGCGTCGGCCAGCTCGCCGGTGAAGGCGGTCGACGGGATCGCCGACGACGAGCTCAGCAGCAGCGCGTGCTTCGGCGCGGCTTCCACCAGTGTGGCGAACAGGTCCTTTTTGAACTCGACGCTCTCCGGGCCGTTCTCCTGCACCACGTCGGCGTCCCGCACGGCGTCGGCGACACTGTCGGCGATCTGCACGCGGTCGGCGATTCCTTCGACGTCGAGGCCCTGCGCGGCGAGGTGCGGGGTGAACTCGGCCAGGGCGTTCGCGACGGCCTCGGCGAGGTCGGGGCGCGGGTCGCTGACCTTGACGGTGAGGCCGTGGCCGGCGAACAGCGCGGTCCAGGACAGGCCGATCGTGCCGGCTCCGATCACGGCTGCGGTGCGGAATTCGGTGCTCATCGCTGTGCTCCCTTCAGGTAGTCGTGGACCGGCGTGACGGGGGCGAGGGTCAGGTCGGTGAGGATGTGGCTCGCGGAGACGATCTCGCGCACCGGAAGGTCGGCCAGCGGGGCGAGCACGTGCTCGAACAGCTGCAGCCGCGCGGGGCCGGTCCAGGCCTCCTTCACGACGACGTCGGTGATCTCGGTGCGGACGAGCTCCATCACGCGGGGCGCGCCGTCGTAGCCGGGGATGATCTTCAGCATGAACGTCGGCACGGTGATCTGGGTTTCGGCGGCCTCGACGTCCAGCGAGAAGTGCTTGTAGCCCATGGTCGCGGTGGCCACGCGCAGCGTGCCGTAATCGAGAGTGCCGACGAGCGCGCCGTTGTCGACATAGAGGTTCGGCGCCCCGATGGTCTTCGGGTAGGCGCTGACCTCGCGGCCCGACGCGGTGGCCGGGAAGTTGTCGAGGTACATCGCGTGCAGGTACTCGCCGCGCTCACCGTCGAAGGTGACCGGGATGGCCTGGCCCGACTCGGTGTAGGGGCCGTAGCCGCTCACGTCGCCCATCTTCATGACCTCGAAGCGCACGAGCGGCTCTTCGATCCGCAGGGGTTCCGGCACGACGGCGCGCAGGGCCTCGGGGTCGGTGCGGTAGACGATGTTGAGGTACTCGCGGTCGGTGAACCGCGGCACCATCGGCGCGAACGCGGGGTTCACGAGCGGCGTGATCACGTGCCGCAGGACGTCTTCTTGCTTCATGGTCGTCACCGTCCGGTCCACTGGGGCGCGCGGCGCTCGGCGAAGGCGGTCATGCCCTCGCGGACGTCGGCGGAGGTCATCAGGGTCTTGAGCTCTTCCCGCTGCGCGGCGAACGCCCGGGGCTCGGGAACCCCGTCGGCGGCGCGCACGATCTTCTTCACGGCGGCCAGCGCCAGCGGCGCGTTCCGCGTGACCAGCTCGGCCAGCTGCAGGGCGACGGCAGGCGCTTCGCCGGCCGCGACCACGCGGTTGGCCAAGCCGAGCTCGCCGGCTCGGCGGCCGGTGATCGGCTCGCCCGTCAGCAGCAGCTCCATCGCGAGGTGGTGGGGGAGGCGCTTGGGCAGGCGGATCAGGCCGCCGCCGGCGGCGACGAGGCCGCGTTTCACCTCGGGCAGCCCGAACTTCGCGTCTTCGCCGGCGACGATCAGGTCGCAGCCCAGCGCGAGCTCGAACCCGCCGCCCATGGCCCAGCCCTCGACCGCGGCGATCAGCGGCTTGGTCAGCTCGGCCTCGGTCAGCCCGCCGAACCCGCGGCCCGGGATCTCCGGGCTTTCGCCGGCCAGCGCGGCCTTGAGGTCCATGCCGGCGCTGAAGGTGCCCTCGGCGCCGGTGAGGACACCCGCCCGCAGCGTCGGGTCGCCCTCCAGCGTGTCCAGCGCTTCCGCCAGCCCGGCCGCGACAGCCGCGTTCACGGCGTTGCGGGCCTGCGGGCGGTCGATCGTGATCAGCAGCGTGGTACCGATCCGTTCGGTGCGCACTTCGGTGGTCATGACGTCACTTCTTTTCTGCGACTGGTGCTCTGTGACCGGGGTTCAGCGGCTCGCGAGTTCCGCGAGGACCTCGGCGGTGTCCTGGCCGGCGACCGGGGCCGGGCGGCGGATCGAGCCGGGCGTGGCGGAGAAGCGCACGGGGATGCCGACCGTGCGGATGGTGCCCTCGGTCGGGTGCTCGACGGTGTCGAGCAGGTGGCCTTCGCGGACGTAGTCGTCTTCGTGGGCGTGGTCCAGTTCGAGGACCGGCGCGAACGGGATGCTGTGCTTGGCGCAGACCTCGGCCCATTCGGCGGTGGTGAGCGCGGGGGCGCACTCGTCGATGAGCTCCGCGAGGGCGTCGACGTCGGCGTTGTCGATCGCCTCGCCGTTCACGCGCGGGTCCTCGACGAGGTCGGCGCGCCCGGCCGCGGCGAAGAAGTCGCGGAAGTTCTGCGGGTTGTAGGGGATCACGCAGGCGAGGCCGTCCTTCGTCGGCGCGGCGCGGTGGCCCTGCGACATCGAGAGCGGGAAGCCCGTGGGGCCCTGCGCCGGCTCGAACACGTGCCCGGCGAGGTGCTCCACGAGGTTGAACGCGATGAGCGTGTCGGTCATCGGGATCTCGATCCGCTGGCCGGCACCGGTGCGGTCGCGGTGGTGCAGCGCGGCGAGCACGGTGTAGACGATCGTCAGCGAGGAAACCTTGTCGCCCAGGATGGTCGGCAGGTAGACCGGTTTGCCGATCGCGCGGTTCGCGATGTCGACCAGGCCCGAGGCGGCCTGCACGGTCTCGTCGTACGCGGCGTTGCCGGCGCGGTCGGAGTCGCTGCGGAAGCCCTGCGCGTGGGCGTAGATCAGGCCCGGGTTGCGCTTCGCGACCTCGGCGTAGTCCATGCCGAGCCGCGCCAGGGCGCCGGGGCGCATGTTGGTGATCAGCACGTCGGCGGTGTCGATCAGCGCCAGCGCCTGCTCGCGCTCGCCGGCGTCCTTGAGGTTCAGGGCGACGCTGCGCTTGTTGCGGTTCACGTTGAGGTTGAGCGGGGTCATCCCCGGCGTGGTGCGGTACTGGCCCACTCGGACGGTGTCGGCGGGGGACTCGATCTTGATCACGTCGGCGCCCAGGTCACCGAGGATCTGCGCCGCGTACGGGCCCATCACCACGGTCGAGAGGTCGATCACGCGCACCCCGTCCAGCGGTCCGGTGGCGGTGTTCTGCTCGTCCATCTTCGATCCTTTCGCACCTGCTGTTCTTGCTCTGCCACCGAAGTTAGTGGCGCAGGTGAAGAAAGGGAATGATCATGTCGCGAAGAATGGTATGACCGCAGCGATCATACCATTCTTGCGCTGTTTCAGCTGGTCAGCGGTTCGGCGAAGATCTCGCGCGCGGCGGCGACGAGCTCGGCCAGGTCGCCGCTGTCGCCCCGGTCACGTCGCCAGAGCAGGTTGGTCTCCAGCTCGGGCCGGAAATCGGTGAAAGGGAGCACGGCGACGTTCTCGAGCCGGTAGAGGTGCATGGGGCTGGCCTCGTCGAGCATGGAAATGGAAAACGCCAGCCCGGAGGAAATGATTTCCGAGACGCCCGAATATCCGGTGTTCCCCGGCTTGAGCCGTTTTTTGATACCGAGCGACATCAATTGGTGGTCGAGCTGCTCGAAATAAGCCGGCGTCGATTCCTCGGGGGAGGAGATGTAGGCGAACCCGGACAGCTCGGCCAGGCTCACCGACTCGCGGCCGGTGAACTGGTCGGCGGGCACCACGGCGCCGAGCCGTTCCGACATCGCCGGCAGCGCTTCGAGCGCCGGATCGGTCACGGGCACGCGCGCCAGCGTCAGCGCGAGCCGCCCGTCGAGCACGGCGTCGACGAGGTCGGGGCTGGCGCCGGGCCACCGCTTGAGCTCGAACCGCTCGCGCACCCGCTCGGCCAGCGCCGTCACGCGGTCGCGCAGGTCCGGGTGCACGCCCGCGGGCATGCCGAGGAACACGGTGCTGCGCTGGGGTTTCGCCGCCTCGCGCAGCCGCCACGGGATGGAGTTCACCTGCTCCAGCACGTCGCGCGCGATCGGCAGCAACGCGGTGCCCGCGGCGGTGAGGGTGACGTGGTGCGTGCTGCGGTCGAACAGCTTCTGGCCGAGCTCGTGCTCGAGGTCCTTGATCCGCTGGCTCAACGGCGACGCGGCCATGTGGAGCCGCCGCGCGGCCGCCGAGAAGTTCAACTCTTCGGCGACGGCCACGAAGTAGCGCAGGTGCAGCATTTCCACAGCGTGAGCTTAACCCGTGCGAGCTTGGCCGGCGCCGGCCTGACCGGGGCCGGTGCTGCCCCGGCGGATCACGCGCAGCAGCCGTTCGACGCGGGGTTTTTCCGCGCCGGACAAGGCGATTCCCGTCGTGAGCACCAGCAGGTCGAGGGGTTCGACCTCCTCGGCGAGACCGGCGCGGGTGGCGAGGGCGGTGGCTGTGTCGGTCATCACCCGGTGCCAGCGGGCGAAAAGCTCCTCGCGGTCGCCGCCGGGATCGTCCGTTATGGACAGTGCGAGGTCGCGTTTGTCCCGGACGTGGTCGAGGAAGAGCCCGAGCCACGTGAACAGTGCCGCTTCGGGGTCCTCGTGTGCCAGCAGGGCCTCGCCCTGCGCGCGCAGGGTCTCGACCTCTTCGGCGTAGGCCGTCGCGAGCAGGTCGCGCCGCCGGGGGAAGTGGCGGTAGAGCGTGGCGTTGCCGATGCCGGCCCGCTTGGCCACGCGGTCGAGCGGCGCGTCGCTGCCCTCGGCGGCGAACACCTCGCGGGCGGCGCGCACGAGCTGCGCCCGGTTATCACGTGCGTCGGCCCGGGGTGTCACGGCCGGCCTCCTCGGGGATTGCCAAGTGGGGAGTTCCCCACTTAGGGTACGCGGCCATGAGCAGCGAACTCACCCCGGCCGAGGTGCACCGCCGGATCGTCGAGACGGCGTTCACCGAGGAAGGCCTGAAGTACGTGGACCCGGACGTGATCGACCACCGCGGCGGCGCCGGGGGCGACCACGTCGGCATCGCCGCGTGGCGCGAGAAGTGGGCCGCGATCAGCCGCGGCGAGTTCCTCGCGGACTTCCGTGACCTCGCGGTGCGCGTGGAGCAGAACGTGAGCGACGGCGAGTTCTCCGTGAACCGCTACACGAGCACCGGCACACAGGTCTCCACCGGCCGGTCGTACGCCGTGACCAGCATGGACATGGTCCGGGTGCGCGACGGGCGGATCGTCGAGCACTGGGCGCTCATGGACGTGACGGACCGGGCGGCGCAGCTGCGAGGGGGAGCGTGATCGTGAAGGCCGCGCCGCCTTCGGGGGCGGGTCCGGCGCGGAGCGCGCCGCCCATGCGTTCGACCAGGCCGTGGACCAGGGCCAGGCCGATGCCGGAGCCGACGGGGCGGCGGTCGCGGTAGCGCTTGTTCAGCACGCCGCGCTCGAAGGCCACGGCGTAGTCCTCCGGTGCGAGGCCCGGGCCGCCGTCGCGCACGGCGAGGTGCGCGTGGCCCTGGTCCACCACCAGGGAGAACACCATCGGCGCGCCGGCCGGGGTCACGCGCAGCGCGTTTTCCGCGAGGCCGTCGACCACCTGCTGCAGGCGCCGCGCGTCGGCGGTGACGAGCACCGGGGCGGCGGGCGTGTCGACGTAGAGGGGCACGGTTTCGCGTTCGCAGCGCAGCCGCCAGACCTGCGCGCGGTCGCCGACGAGCGCGGCCAGGTCGAGGGTCGCGAGGTCGAGGCGGAACTCGTCGGCGCCGAGGCGGGCGAGTTCGAGCAGGTCGCTGACCAGGCGTTCGAGGCGCTGGGCCTCGCGGTGGATGGTCCCGCCCGCGCGGCGCGCGCCGGGGCCCTCGGCGACGCCGTCGGCGATGGCCTCGGCGAAGCCGGTCACGGCGGTGAGCGGGGTGCGCAGCTCGTGGGACACCGACAGCAGGAACTCGCGCTGGCGGGCTTCGCTGTGGGCCAGGGCGTCGGCGAGTTCGTTGAGCGAGCCCGCGACCTCGGCGACCTCGACGGGTCCCTCCACCGGCACGCGCACGTCGCGCCGGCCGGTGCGCAGGCTGACGGCCGCGGCCGCCGCCTTCCGCAGGGGCCGGCCGAGCAGCCGTCCGGACGCGTAACCGGCGACGGCGGCGACCAGCAGCCCGATGCCCAGCGCGAGCGCGATGTTGCGCACCAGCGCGCGTTGCGTCGCCTCGCCGCTGCGCGCGGGCTGGACCAGCGCGAACGCGGCCGCGCGCGGGCCGACGGTGCGGACCTCCACGAGGTACTGCTGCCCGTCCACCGTCACGCGGTCCGACTGGTTCGTGCCCGACGCGAGCCCGGCGCGTTCGGCCACCCGGGTCGACGTCGCGTCGCCCACGTCCTGGCCGCCGGGCCGCCGGACGACCACGGCGATGCCCTGGCCGCGCACCACGTCGGCGACCTTGCCGACGCCGAGGCGGTTGCCGATGCCGGTGTCGTCGAGCTGCGTCGCGACCACGTCGGCCTGGGCTTTCAGCGACTGCTGCAGCACGGTGTCGGCGGTGGTGCGCACGAGCCGCGTCGCCACCAGGCCCGAGACGATCACGGCGATCCCCGCCACCGCGAGGCACACGACCGTGATGCGCAGCGCGAGCGTGCCTCTCATCCGGCGTCCGCAGCGTAGCCGATGCCGCGCACCGTCCTGATCGGACTGTGCGCGCCGAGTTTCGCGCGCAGCTGAGCCACGTGCACGTCGACCGTGCGCGTGCCCGCCGCGGCCGCGTAGCCCCACACGGCGGACAGCAGCTGGTCGCGCGAGAGCACGCGGCCGGGGTGGCGCACGAGGTGGGTGAGCAGGTCGAACTCCGTGGACGTCAGCGTGACCTCCTGCTCGCCCGCCCACGCCCGGCGGCTCGTCACGTCCACGCGCGCGCCGCCGCACTCGAACGTCTCGGCGGCCGGCGTGCCGCCGGACGCCCGGCGCAGCACCGTACGCACGCGCGCCGCCAGCTCGCGCGGGCTGAAGGGTTTGGTGAGGTAGTCGTCGGCGCCGATCTCGAGGCCCAGCAGGCGGTCGAGCTCGTCGTCGCGCGCGGTGACGAACAGGACCGGCGTCCAGTCGCCGGCCGCGCGCAACGCCTTGCAGATCTCGATCCCGTCCATTCCGGACAGTCCGATGTCGAGCACCACGGCCACCGGCTTGAGCCGCCGCACGGCCCCCAGCGCGGCCGCACCGTCCGACTCCACGTGGACACCGAACCCGTCGCGCCGCAGATACATCGCCGCCAGCTCCGCAATCGCGGCCTCATCCTCGACGACGAGGACGAGCCCCCGCCCGGCTGACCCCATCGCGGGCTCCCGTTCTCCCTCTCCGCCAACGTCGACGCAGAGGCTACGCGGCTCAAGGCGAGCCGTCGCCTGCCCTGCCCGGCTTGCGGGTCGGGTGGCTGTCGTGCGCCCGCGATGTCCCTTGCGGGCCGTCGCGGACGATGTTCGGGCTGCGGCGGGCTGTTGCCCGCCGCAGCCGGCTCGTCGTGAACCCTCGCGTGTCGTGGCTCGAGGGGAGCCGTCACCCGCCATGCCCGGCCTGCGGCCGGCGTGGCTGTCGGACGCCGCGATGTTCGGAGGGCGCGGGCCGTCGCGGCTGATGGCGGGCCCACAGCGGGCGGTGGCCCGCCGTGGGCGGTTCACCGTGCGTCGCCGCTTGCCTGGCTCAAGGCGAGCCGTCGCCTGCCATGTCGGACTCGATGCTGTCCAGGGTCGACTGGATGCCGTTGAGTTCGCTCGTCGCCGGGGAGCCGCCTCTGGACGGGGCCGCGGAGTCGCCGCCGTTGCAGGCGGTGCAGCCGAGGGCCACGAGCGCGGCCGCCGCGACGGCGGCCGCGAGCCGGGCCGGCCTCACTTCGTGCCCGCGGGCTTGCAGTGGGCCGTGGCGAACGTGTTGAGCTTGTTCGTCGCGTCGCCGAGCTGGGCGATGCGGCTCTGGCGCTTGTCCGCGCGCTTCTGCAGGCGGTCGGCCGCCGCGGTGTGGCCCTTGGCCTTCTGGTCGGCCGCGCGCGCCTTGAGGTTCGCGACGGAGCCGGCGACCTCGGCGCCGCCGTTGATGCGGTCGGTGAGGTTCTTCGCGCGCTTCTGCAGCTTGGGCACCCAGTCGCCGCAGACCTGCTGCGACTCCTCGGGGCTGAGCGTGATCGGCGCGACGCTCGAGGGTGCCGGCGGCGCGCTCGTGTCCGCCACGGCCAGCGGCGCCGCGACCAGCAGCCCGGCCGCGACACCGGCGCCCGCCAACGCCAGCCGCCGGGTCCAGGTGGTTCCTCGCATCGTTCGTTCTCCCTCTCGTGACCGGTGAGTTCCGGGTACGGGCAGTACCTTCTCGTCCCGGTGTACGAGGGGTGTGGGGCGAATGTTCGGGCTTCGTAAAGCCCGGGCCGCGACCGCCGCGCTTCCCTCCGGCCCAGGCCAACGCACCCCCCATGCGGCGTTGGGTGCGTTCAACGCACCGAACGCCACATCGGGGCGCTCGTCGGAGCGCCGGAAGGTGAGGGGTCGGCCGTGGGCGGGGTGCGTTACTCCGTGCCGAGCCGGTGCAGGACCGCCGCCGCGAGCGCCGTGCGTTCGAGCATGCCCGCGACGCTGATGTGCTCGTGCCGCGCGTGCGCGCCGTCGCCGACGGCGCCGAAGCCGTCGAGGACCGGGTGGCCCAGGGCGGCCACGAAGTTGCCGTCGCTGGCGCCGCCGACGGAGCATTCGCGCAGGGTCACGCCCAGCTCGGCCGCGAGGTCGCGCGCGAGCTCGTAAAGCCGCGCGATGCCCTCGGATCGCTCCATCACCGGCCGGTTCCAGCCGCCCTCCACCACCACGGTGGCCCGCGGGTCGTGGGCGGTCAGCGAAGCGACACCGGCGTCGATGCGGGCGGCTTCGGCGGCGCTGGACACGCGCACGTCGATCTCGCCACGCGCCGACCCGGCGATCACGTTCTGCCTGCTGCCGCCGGAGATCACGCCGACGTTCACGGTGGTCCCGGCGTCGAGGTCGGTCAGCGCGTGCAGCGCCAGGATCGCCCGGGCCAGCTCGTCGATCGCGCTCGCGCCCTTCGTCGGGTCGAGGCCCGCGTGGGATTCCACGCCCTTCGCGTGCACCTGGAACAGGCCGACGCCCTTGCGCGAGGTCTTCACGGCACCGTCGGCGCTCGCTTCGAACACCAGGGTTGCGCGAGTGCCCGCGGCCGCCTCCTCGATCGCCTGCCGCGAGGCGGGGCTGCCGAGCTCCTCGTCGCCGTTGAGGACCAGCCGGATCGCCGGACGCGGCAGCCCCGCCGCGTCGAGCGCGCGCAGCGCCCACACGGCGTGGACCAGGCCGGACTTCATGTCGAAGATCCCCGGCCCCGTCGCGCGGTCGCCCTCGACGCTGAACGGCCACTCGGCGAGCGTGCCCAGCGGCCACACCGTGTCGTAGTGGCAGAGCAGCAGCACGGGCTGCTCACCGGCGCCGGGGTAGTCGTAGATCTTGATGTCGCCGTGGCGGCCGCCGTCGACGTCGCGCACGGCTGCGGGCTCGCCCAGCCGGGTACGCAGCCAGCCGTCCACCCAGGACAGCCCGCGGGTGAGACTTTCCTTGTCGTCACTGGGAGTCTCGATGCCGACGTACTCGGCGAGGTCGAAGAGCAGGTCGTCGCGGTGCGCGCGCACCCACTCGTGCAGCTCCCGGATCCCGGTCACAGGTGTGCCTCCAGTTCGGTGAGGTGGTCCTCGGACATCGGTGTGCCGGCCTCGACATCGCCCAGGCGCTTGAGCACGGCGGTCAGCAGCGGCAGGCCGATCCCCAACTCGGCGGCTTCGTCGAGCACCGGCGCGTAGTGGTGGAAAACCTCCACCGGGCGGTGGCGCACGGCGATGTCACGCCAGATCCCGCTGCGGTCCTTCGGCATCGTGCGCAGCCAGGCCACGAGCCGGTCCGTCGCCGCCTCCCGCCCGTCGGCACCCGGCAGGTACGCGGCCGGGTCGAACTGGTCGAACGGCTCCAGCACGCGCGCGCCGGCCGCCGCGAACACCTCGGCGGCGAGCGCGTGCATCAGCGGCCGGTGCCGGTCGATGAGGTCGGCCATCGGCGCGTCGGCCAGCGCTGTCGTGGTCAGCATCGCGCCGAACCCGAGCTTGGCCCACAGGTAACCCTCGACGTTGGCGGTCGCCTGCGCCGGGCCCCACGCCTGCAGGTCGGCCACGACCTCCTCGACACGGCGCGTGATCCGGCCGTCGGGCTCGCCGAGAACCAGGGCGCCGGCCCCGCCGTCGCGCACCACGCCAGGTTCGGCGACGTCGGCGAAGAGGTTCACGAACGCGCCCACCGTGCGCCCGGCGCCGACGAACGACGCGATGAGCTGCTCGTTGAGCCCGTTCTGCAGTGACACCACGAATCCGTCGGCGGCCAGCCGCGGTTCGAGCCACTGCATGGCGTGTTCCGTGGCCTGGGCCTTCACCGCGAGCAGCACGCGGCCCAGGTCCGGCGGTGCCTCGCCGGGGACGAACGCGGGGAGGTCGACGCGCTCGGCACCTTCGGGCCGCACCAGGGTGAGTCCCCCTGAGTTGATCGCGGCCACGTGGGCCGCGTCCGCGTCGACGACCACCACCGGATGCCCGGCCTTGGCAAGGTGGAATGCCAGTGTGCCGCCGATCGCGCCGCCGCCGACCACCGTGTACGAGCGCTCAGACATGCGTGGTTCCCTTCTGGACCGCGGTCTCGCCGGACCAGTGCAACGGCAGGCCCGCCGCACCCGCGGTCGAGCCGCCGTCGACGCGCAGCACCGTGCCCGTGATCCACCCGGCCTCCGGGCCGGCCAGCCAGAACACCGCGTCGGCGATCTCACCCGGCGCGCCGCGGCGGCCGAGGGGGTTCACCGACACGGCCGCGGCATAGGCCTCGGTCACGGGATTGGCTTCGCTGTCGACCGTGACGAACCCGGGGCTCACGGCGTTGACGCGGATGCCGTGCGGTCCGAGCTCCACCGCACACGCCCTGGTCGCCATCTCCAGCGCGGCCTTCGACGTCGCGTAGTGCGAAGCGCCGGGCCGCGCGCGGGTGGCGGCGCCGGAGGAGATGTTCACGACCGTGCCGGTGGTCCCGGCGGCCACGTGCTTGCGCCCGAACGCGACGGTGGTGAGCACCGCGGCCCGCACGTTCACATCCTGCACGCGGTCCCACCGCTCGGCGGTCATGTCGAGGAGGCGAGTGGCGGGGTAGATGCCGGCGGCGTTCACGAGCACGTCGACCGCGCCGGCCGCGTCCACCAGGCCTTCGGCGTAGGCGGCGTCGGCGAGGTCACCGGGCAGCTCGGTCACGGCCACGCCGTGGTCGGCGCGCAGCTTTTCGGCCACTGTGGACAGTTCGGCCGGACGCAGGTCCGACACGGCCAGCCGGTCGCCCGCGGCGGCGAAGCGGGCCGCGATCGCGGCCCCGATCCCGCCCGCGGCACCGGTGACGAGGACGGTGCGCACTAGAGCTGCTTTCCCTTCGTCTCGGGCATCGTGAGGTACACCGCGACACCGATCAGGGCGGCGACGGCGACGTAGATCCACACGAGGTCCCCGTGGTGGTTGGCGTTGAGCCAGGTCGTGATGTACGGCGCGGTGCCGCCGAACACGGCGACGGCCAGCGCGTAGGGCAGCCCGATGCCGGTGGTGCGCACCTCGGGTGGGAACTGCTCGGCCATGATCACGGCGCAGTTGGCCGAGTAGCCGACGATCAGCACGAGCCCGATGAGCTCGATCACGAACACGCTCCAGAACCCGTTGGCCAGGAAGTGGAACGCGGGCCACGCGAAGATCACGAACCCGGCCGCGAACGCGGTCATCGTGGGTTTGCGGCCGATGCGGTCGGACAGCAGGCCGCCGAAGGGCAGCAGGCAGATGAACACGAGCATCGCCAGCGTGTTGGCCAGCAGCGCGGTCTTGAGCGGGATGCCGGTGGCGAGGTGGGCGTAGGCCGGCATGTAGCTGACCCACACGTAGTAGATGAGCGTGCCCGCGATCGTCACGCCGGCCACGCGCAGCGCCGCGCCCGGGTGGTCGCGGAACATCGCGACGACGGGGTTGCGGCGCGGCAGGGCGGTAGTCTTGCCGAACGCCTCCGTCTCGTGCACCGAACGGCGCAGCCACAGCCCGACCAGGCCCAGCAGCCCGGCGACGCCGAACGCGAGCCGCCAGCCCCAGCCGTGCAGGGCGGAGTCGGACAGCGTCGAGTTGAGGATGGTGCCGAGCAGCGCGGCGATGAGCGTGCCGGCGCCGACGGAGACCTGCTGCCAGGAACCGGCGAACGCGCGGCGCCCGGCGGCGGCCGACTCGATGAGGAACGCCGACGACGAACCGAACTCGCCGCCCGCCGAAAAGCCCTGCACGAGCCGGGCCAGCAACAGCACGATCGGGGCGCCGACGCCGATCTGGCTGTAGGTGGGGCAGACCGCGATCACGATCGACGCGGCCGCCATCAGCGAGATGGTGAGCGTGAGGCCCTTCTTGCG
This sequence comes from Amycolatopsis sp. NPDC047767, assembly GCF_040704195.1. Taxonomy (NCBI): domain Bacteria; kingdom Bacillati; phylum Actinomycetota; class Actinomycetes; order Pseudonocardiales; family Pseudonocardiaceae; genus Amycolatopsis; species Amycolatopsis sp. NPDC047767. The sequence continues at coordinate 185,697 of NZ_JBEYSJ010000012.1, read as the reverse complement.
GCCACGCCGGTCCGCGTACGCGCCCAGCACCGCGCCGCCGATCGGCCGCATCACGAAGCCGACCGCGAACACGGCCAACGTGGACAGCAGGGCCGCGGTTTCGTTGCCACCGGCGAAGAACTGGCCGGCGAAGATGGGGGAGAACGTGGCGTAGACCGCCCAGTCGACCCACTCGACGGTGTTGCCGATCGAGCCGGCGACGATCGCCTTGCGCTGCTGCGGGTTGAGCCGGTGGGTGGCGACGGACGTGTCCGAAGTGGACGGGACCGTGGTCATGGGCGGGCCTCCCCGCTGGTGAGGACGTGGTCGACGACCTGGGCGTGGGTGGCGAACCACACGCCGTCGTGGCCGCTGATGTGGTCGAGCAGCTCGGTGAGGATCGCGACGCGCGAACGGTGCCCGATGATGTGCGGGTGCATGGTGAGCTGGAACAGCCCGCCTTCGGCGTAGGCGGCGTCGAACTCGTCGCGCCAGATCGAGAGCACCCCGCGCGGCGGCGTGTACGGCCGCAGCGAGGCGAAGCGGTCCATCATGAAGTACGGCGCGTCGTCGCGGATCCATTCCACGGGCAGCTCGACGACGCCGGTGGGCTCGCCGTTCTCGAGCAGCTCGTAGCAGTCGTCGTCGGCCATCAGTGAGGAGTCGTACTTCAGGCCGAGCTCGCGCGTGATGGTGAGCGTGTGCGCCGAGAAGTCCCACGACGGCGTGCGGATGCCGACCGGACGGGTGCCGGTGAGGCGGTCCAGCACGTCGGCGGCGCGGAAGGCGAGGTCGCGCTCCTCGGTCTCGGTGAGCGCGGTGTTGCGTTCGTGGATCCAGCCGTGCAACGCGACTTCGTGCCCGGCGTCCACATAGGACTTGACCTCGCCGTCGTGCAGCAGGGCCGACACGGCGGGGACGAAGAAGGACGCGGGCGCGCCGAAGCGGTCCAGCAGCTTGAGCAGGCGCGGCACGCCGACGCGGGCGCCGTACTCGCCTTGCGCGAGCTTTCCGGGCAGCACTTCGCCGTCACGCAGGGCGGGCGTCTCGTGGTCGGAGTCGAACGACAGCGCCACGGCCACCTTCGCGCCGCCGGGCCACGAAGCCGGGCGCAGCGAGCGGCCGGCGCGGACGTGCTCGACGTGCCCCCGCCACGTCTTCTCGTCCCAGAGCCACGGTTGTTCGGTCATGCTTCCTCCCGGGTTGCTGTCGCCGCGGGCGTGGGCGACCAGGCGCGTTTGAGGGTCGAGACCTGCAGGGTCACGTCGGCTTCCCGCAGGCCTGGCAGGGCGCCGACGACGTCGGTGGTGTGGCGGTAGAGCTCGCCGTAGTGGCGCAGCACGATCTGGCCGACGAGGTTGAACCGGCCGGTCGTGGCGCTGAGGTACTTCGTGCCCGGGTGCGCGGCGAGCTGCTGCCCGGCGCGGTCGAGCTCGGCCGGGACGACCGAGAGCCAGAGCATGAACTCCAGTGCGTAGCCGAACATCGCGGGCTCGGCGAGCGTGCGGAACCGCAGGCAGCCGCGGCGCACGAGGGAGTCGACCCGGCGCGCGACGGTGGACTCGCTCGTGCCGACCTGGCGCGAGACCTCCTTGAACGAGAGCCGGCCGTCTTCGCCGAGGGCGGCGCTGATCGCGAGGTCCAGCTCGTCGAGGTGCTCCGGCGGGCGTTCCCAGTGCTGTTCCTCGAACGGGCGCACCTCGCCGCCGCGCAGCTCGGCCGCCGCCTCCGCGCTGAGCTCACCGGAGTTCCAGTCGTGGTTGGAGGTGAACGTGCGCATCACGGCGAAGGTCTCGGCGTCGCGGACGTTGTCGGCCGCGGGGAAGTCGCCCTGCAGACGGGCGACGTCGCGGTAGGTCGGGAGCACGAACTCGGCGGAGCAGTCGGCGCTGCCGGCGAGCACGGTGGCGTAGCGGACCTCGGGCCGCGCGGCCAGCGCCTCGGCGACGGCGGTGGCGGTGCCCGGCCGGCACCGCAGCCGGGCCAGCACCGGCACGCCGAGGCCGCAGCGCAGCACGTCGACCACGCCGATCACGCGCAACTGGCCGGATTCCGTCAGCTGCCCGGCGCGGCGCAGCACGGTGGACTCGCTCGTGCCCACGTGCCGGGCGATCGCGCCCCACGACGCGCGCCCGTTGAGCTGCAGCGCGGCGACGATGCGCCGGTCAAGCTCGCTGACTTTGGCTTCGTCCTGCACGGATGCATCGTGTATGCAGGAAAACGTCAAGTCAAGGGTCAGGTCTGCAAGAAACCGGCGTTCTGCAGGGTCAGAAAGCGTTCCATCGCCGCGTCGACGGCTTCGCGGTCGCCCGTGGTGACGAGGTCGAGCAGCAGCCCGCGCGCCACGGCGAGACCGAGCCGGGCCTGCGCCGCGCGGTGCCGCTCGGGCACGCCGAGCCGTTCGAGCAGCGCCTCGACGGGCGCGAGCCAGCCGTCGATCACGCCGTCGAGGAACTCCGCCGTGCCGGGCGTGCCGCCGAGAGCCTGGCCGTAGAGCTGGAAGAAGAGTTTTTCGTTGTGCCGCAGCGTCTCGTCGGTGAGCCGGCGCCAGAACACGCGCGCCAGCTCGTCCGGCGGCAGGCTGGGGTCGAGGTCGGCCAGCACGGCGCGCTGCCGGCGTTCCACCTCGCGCGCGACCTCCGTGAGCAGGCCTTCCTTCGAACCGAAGTGGTAGATGAGCATCCGGTGGCTCGTGCCGAGCGCCGTCGCCAATGCGCGAAGGCTGTGGTCCGCCCCGTTCCGCGCGATGTGCTCGACGGCCGCGTCGAGGAGCTTCGCCCTTGCCTCCGTCATGTACCGGATGGTACATGTACCACGTGGTACATGACGGTTGAGGAGGCCTGATGCAAAGAATCTCGGTCCGGGCCCGCACGTCCGCCGACCCGGCGACGGTCTACGCGCTCCTGCGCGACGGCGAGAGCTGGCCGCGCTGGTCGCCGCTGGGCTCGTTCGAACTGGCCCGGGCGGGTTCGTCGGAACGCGAAGGGCTGGGCGCGCTGCGGGTCTTCCGCACCGGGCGCACCCGCTCGTGCGAGGAGGTGATCGAGCTGGTTCCCGACCGCCGGTTCGGCTACGCCCTGCGCAGCGGCCTGCCCCTGCGTGACTACCGCGCGTACGTCGACCTGACCCCGGTCGACGGCGGCACGGAGATCCACTGGCACTCGTCGTTCACGGGCAAGGTGCCGGGGACGGGCTGGTTCTACCGGCTGGTGCTGGGGCGGTTCATCGGCCGCGTGGTGGCGGGTCTGGTGGCGGAGACTTCGCGGGTCGCTCCGTAAGGTTCCGGCGCCCGGGTGTGGGCAGCGCTGCGCTGGGGGTGCGGCGGTGTCCAGGTGGCACCCAGGAGTGTTACTCTCTTCGGGAGAGTGACATCGAGGAGGCCTGTGGTGCTGGGAAACCCTTACGACCGCGACTGCCCGACCCGTCAGCTCCTCGACCGCATCGGCGACCAGTGGACCGTCCTCATCGTCGGCTCGCTGCGCGACGGCCCGCTGCGCTTCACCCAGATCGGCAAACGCGTCGAGGGCATCTCCCAGAAGGTCCTGACGCAAACGCTGCGCAGCCTCGTCCGCGACGGCATCCTCACGCGCACCGCGTACCCCGTCATCCCGCCCCGCGTGGAATACGAGCTCACCCCGCTGGGCCGCAACCTGTCCGAGCCCCTCGACATGCTCGCCGGCTGGGCGCGCCACCACATGGACCAGGTGACCGCCGCCCGCGAAGCGTTCGACGCGGAACACGCGCCGGCCTCGGCCTGAGCGCCGGGGACGTGCCGAACCGCTGGGTCGGCGTGACCGTCGACTGCGTTGACGTGGAACGGGTCGCGGGGTTCTGGAGCGCTCTGCTGGACCGTCCGCCGGACCGGTCCCGGCCCGGCTGGGTCTACCTCGGCCGCGCCGGCGACCCGCAGCCCCGCCTCGTCTTCCAGCCTGTGACCGAGCCGAAGCACGGCAAGGTGCGGCTGCACCTCGACGTCGCGGTCGACGACATCGACCAGGGCGTCGCCCAGGTCCTCGCTCTGGGCGGGCGGTCGACCGGGGAACGGCACGACTACGTCGAGGGTGTCGTCGTCGTGATGGCCGACCCCGAACAGCACGAGTTCTGCCTGGTCCAGTACCTCTGATCCCGGGGATCACGACACCAGCGCGGCGCGGCCGGGAAAGGACCCCGACCGGATCCGCTCGTGCACGGCGGGTACTTCCTCCGGCCCCACCACCGCGCTCACCAACGGCCGGACGCGTCCGGAGGTGACCAGCGCGGCGGCGAGCCCGACCTCGTACCGCGACGCGTACCGACAGCCGAGCACGGCGAGCTGGGACAGGACGAGCTCACGCGAAGAGACCGTGAACTCCTCGTCGAGCATCGAGGTCAGGCACATCAGCGAACCGTTCTTCGCCAGGTGGTCGAGCGCCCAGCGCTGCGCGGGCGCCCGGCCGTACAGGTCGATCACCACGTCGGCCTTTCCCGCCCAGGCCGGCGGAAGCGCGATGGCACCGAAGTCGGACGAGTCGGCGGCCCGCACCCCCAGCTGCTGCTCGAGGTATTCGAGCTTGTCCGCCACCACGTCCAGCCCCACCACGTCGGCCCCGTACGCGCGCGCCACCTGGACCATGTGCAGCCCGACCCCTCCGCCGGCCGCCAGGACCGCGACCCGCGTGCGCGGCCCGAGCCCCGCGCGGCGGGCGATGTGCACCGGGGTCGCGATGGCGTCGGCGATCGTGGTCGCGGCCACGGGGTCCACCTCGCGCGGGACCTCGATCGCGTTGAGCGAGGGGAGAACCGCGTACTCGGCGTACCCGCCGTCGATCGCGACGCCGACGCCCTGAAAGTGCATCCGGCCGGCGAACCGGCGCTACCCGGAGAAGCGCTCCAGCTCGTCGGCCGAGAAGCTGTTCTGAGTGACGTCGCCGGTGCGCACCAGGGGACTTCCGCCGCTTGTCGTCGACGTGCACGAAGTCCGCCATGATCGCCGACCCCTGCCGCGGTGCCGCCTCAGCGGCTGACCAACCCCGCCTCGTGGGCCAGCAGGCCCGCCTGCGTCCGGTTCGCGCACTCCAGCTTCACCAGCATCCGCGACACGTAGCTCTTCACCGTCGCTTCCGCGAGGTGCAGGCGCCCGGCGATGTCCGCATTGGACAGTCCCTCGCCGAGGCACGTCAGGACGTCGCGTTCGCGGTCGGTGAGGGCGGCGACGCGGCGCAGCGCCGAGTCGGTGCGGGCGTGGCCGTCGGCCGACAGTGCGACGAGGCGGCGCGCGGCGGAGGGGGACAGGACGGTGTGGCCGTCGGCGGCGACGCGGACGAGGCCGATGAGGTCTTCGGGCGGCGTGGACTTCACGAGGAAGCCCGCGGCGCCCGCGCGCAGCGCCCGGATCACGTAGGTGTCCGCGTCGAAGGTGGTCAGCGCGACGACCGCGGGCGGGTCGGGCAGCTGGACGATGCGGGCGATCGCCGTGAGCCCGTCGACGCCCGGCATGCGCAGGTCCATGAGCACGACGTCGGGGCGGTGCCGCACGACGGCCTCGACCGCTTCGGCGCCGTCGGAAGCCGAGGCGACCACCGTGAGGTCCTCGGCCGAGCCCAGGATCGTGCGCAGGTGCGCGCAGACCATCGGCTCGTCGTCGGCCACGACCACCGTGATCACCGGGGCGCACCTTCCGTCGTCGGGACGTAGGCGGGAAGTATCGCACCGACGCGGAACCCGCCGCCGGGCTCGGGCCCGGATTCGAGCTGCCCGCCGACGAGCTCGACGCGCTGGCGCAGCCCGCTCAGCCCCGCGCCCGAGCCGCTGCCCGCGAGCGTCGGGTCGGGCGGCCGGCACCCGCGGGTGTTGGTGACGCACACGTCGAGACCACCCGAGTGGTACCGCAGCGTCACTGCGGCCGACGAACCCGGCGCGTGCTTGCGGACGTTCGTCAGCGCCTCCTGCACCACGCGGTACGCGGTGCGCGCCACCGTCGGCGACACCTGCTCCGGGTCGCCGCTCACCGAAAGCTCCGTGGCCACGCCGACGGCCACCGACTCGGCCACCAGGTCGGCCGGGGAAGCGACCGGGGCCGGCGAAGCGACCGGGGGTTCGATGCTCGACCCGTCGCGCAGCACGCCCACCAGATCACGCAGTTCGTCGAGCGCGTGCGCGCCCTCGCGGCGGATGTCCTCGGCCGCGGAGCGCACCGACGGGTCCGTCGACACCACGCCGAGCGCGCCCGCGTGCAGCACCATCAGGCTCAGCCGGTGGGTCACCACGTCGTGCATCTCGCCCGCGAGCCGTCGCCGTTCCTCGGCACGGGCCCGCTCCGCGAGCAGGTGCTGCTCGCGTTCGGCGCGCTCGGCCCGGTCGCGCAGCGAACGCAGCAGGTCCCGGCGCGCCACGAAGTAGAGCGCCACCGCCACCGGCAGCGCGGTGCTCAGCAGCCCGAACGGCGTCGTGTTCCACGCCGGGTCCCACGGCCTCGTCGCCAGCACCGCCAGCACCCCGCCGATCCACAGCAACCGCCGCCGGTCCATCACCCTCGGGAGCTGGCTCAGCACCACCGGCGTGATGGTGGGCACCGTCATCAGGCTCGGCTGGTGCGCGGGGACCAGCAGCCCGGGCCAGAACAGGTCCGACGCCAGCATCGCCAGCGACGCCACCACGAGCACCCCGGCCACCGCGTCGGGGAAGCGGAACACCGCCAGCAGCGTGAAGTCGCAGGCGAGCCGCAGCACCAGCCCGGCGTACGGCCCGAGGACCCCGCTCGTCGGCCCGGCCCAGTGCAACGCGAAGTCGAGCCCGGCGAACAGGAGCGCCGCGACCAGCAACCAGACCATGTCCGCCGGCCGGGGCCAGGTTCCACGCCGTACTTCGCTCACGCTCGTCACGGTAACGGCTGGTCCGGACCGCCGCGGCGGAATCGCACCGGCCGGGGGAGGACCCGCAACGAAAGTTGCGCGCGGGACAACGTTCGTCGGCTTCACCGGCTACCGATCACCGTTACGCGGACCCGGCCCGGCGCGGTGGACTCGGATCATGACGAGCCTCATGACGAGCCGCGAGACCGGCACGGGGGAGATCGCCCCGTTCGCCCGGCTGCCGGTGCTCACCGTGGCCGTGCTGGCGGCGGCGCTGCTTGTGCTCACGAGCGTCCGCTACGCGCACGGCTTCGACGAGCTCTACTTCCTGGTGGCTGGTCGAGATCATCCGGCCTGGGGGTATTTCGACCAGCCACCGCTCGTCCCGCTGCTCGCGGGCACGCTCGACCGCCTGTTCCCCGGTTCGCTGCTCGCGTTCCGGCTGCCGATGGCGCTCGCGGTCGGCGCCGGCGTGGTGATCACCGCGCTGATCGCCCGCGAACTGGGCGGCCGCCGGCCCGCGCAGCTGATGGCGGCCGGGCTGTACGCCACGTCGAACCTGGTCGTCCTCAGCCACTGGATCTCCACCTACGCACTGGACCCGTTCCTGTGGACGGTCGTCGTTTTCCTGCTGGTCCGGTGGACCCGCACGCGCCGCGACGGCCTGCTCGTGTGGGCCGGCGTCGTCACGGCGGTGTCGCTGGAGGTCAAGTTCCTTATCCCCGCGCTGTGGGCCGCCGTGCTGGTGTCGGCGGCCGTCCTCGGCCCGCGCCGCCTGCTGAGCCGCCCGAAACTGTGGCTGGGCGCGCTGATCGCGGTGGCCGCCACCATTCCGGCGCTCGTCTGGCAGGCCACGCACGACTGGCCGTACCCGCACATGGCCGACGTCGTCGCCGCGGAGTTCCCCGGCTACCTCGCCTTCGCGCGCGACGGGCTGCTCGGCGCGGGGATGGGCGTCGGGGTGCTGGCGCTGCTCTACGGCGTGTGGCGCCTGTTCCGCTCGCCCGCGCTGCGGCCGTACCGGTACCTCGCCTTGGCGTTGCTGCTGGTCACCGTGGTGGTGGTGCTGACGCACGGTCGCTCGTACTACATGATGAGCCTCTACGCGCTGCCGTTCGCGGCCGCCGCCACGGAGCTGGGCCGGCGCGACCTGGTGCGCTGGTGGCGGATCCCGGTGGGGATCGCGTTCGGACTGTCGGCCGCCGTCACCGTGGCCGCGCTGCCGGTGTGGCCGGCGTCGGTCACGGCGACGGCGTTCGGGCCCTTCTCGCTCGGCACGGTGTTCGCCGGCGGCGAGACGGCGCAGAAGCAGGTCGCCGACGTCGTCGGGCAGACGTACTCCTCGCTGCCACCCGGCGTGAAGGCGCAGACGGCCGTGTACGCGGAGATCTACCCGTTCGCCGCGGCCGTCGAGTATTACGGCCCGCGGTACGGGATCACCGACGTCTACAGTGGACACCGCGGCTACTGGTACTTCGACCGGCCACCGGACCGTGCGCACGACGTGCTCTTCACCGGCTTCGACCCGGGACTGCTGAAGCCCTACTTCACGTCGGTGACCGAGGTCGTACCGGGACTCGTGTGGCTCTACTCGGGAAGGACGCAATCGTGGGACCGGATCTGGCCGCTGGTGAAGCGCCAATGACTCTCTCGCTGGCCGCTCAGGCCTACCTCCTCGCGTGCGACCCGGACACGGGCCGCATCCGCAGACGCAACCGCGCCGCGCTGCTCGTCCGCGCGTCCGCCGCGACGGACCTCCTGCTGCGCGGCCACTTGACGACAACCGGCGGCCGTGTTTCGGCGGCCGGCTCCGGCCCCACCGGCGACCTGCTCCTCGACGACCTGCTCACCGACCTCACCGCCGCCGGCCCGACCCGCTGGCGCCGCCTGCTACGCCACGACTCGACCGACACCCTCCGCTCCCTGGAACTTCAGCTGGCCGCCGCCGGACTCCTGCAACCACACGTCACGCCGCTCCTTCGCCGCAAAGTCCTGCGCCTCGACGACCGATCTCCGGCCGACGCGGTCCGCGCCACTGTGGACCGAGCCCTGCACGCGCCGTTGTCCAAAGTGGACACCCGCGCCGCCGCCCTGACCTCCCTCGCCGCGGCGGCCCAGGTGGGCTTCACCCGCCGCTCGACCCGCCACCACGCCGCCCGCCTCACCGCGCTGGACCAGACCTCCGGCCCCGCGGCCCCGGCCCTGCGCGCCCTCCTGCGCACCCGCCGCACGGCAATCATGGCGGGCGGCAGCTGAGCGAGCACCGCCGAGCGTCTGCGACAGCGGCGATGGCGGCAGCGGTTGGGGCAGTGACCGAAGCCCGACAGGCGGTCGTCGAGCGGCCCTCCGGTTGACTGCCGACCACGGCGGGCGAGGGCTGAGCCGGCGGTCGGATGGCGACTGAACTCGGCAGGCGGTGGTTGAGAGGTTGGTCGGCGGGCTGCCGGCGTCGTGGCCAGTTGCGCGCGCGGCACGTCGGCTGCCGAGCCCCGCGCGCTGTGGTCCGTGGGGAGTACTGGGGCGGCGGCCGCCCCTGGCGGGGAGGTCGAGTGCTCAGCTCGGCGGCTGCCGCGGTGCCGCAGCGAGCAGCCGAGCGGGTCGGTTCGGCGGCCACCGAAGCATTGCGCGCGTAGGTTCGCGGGCATGACTTCGTTCGCCGCCTTGCACGTGCCCGGGAAGCCCCTGCTGCTGCCGAATGTGTGGGAGTTCGGCTTCGCGGCCGCGCTGGCCGCGGCGGGGCACCCGGCGGTCGGGACGACGAGCCTCGGCGTGTCGGCCGCCGCCGGGTTGGCGGACGGCGCCCCGGCGTCGCGCGCGGCGACGGTGGCGCTGGCCCGTGCGCTGGCGCCGCTGGAGGTGCTGGTGAGCGTGGACATCGCCGACGGCTTCAGCGCGGACCCGGCCGAGGTCGCCGACCTGGTCGCGGAACTCGCCGACGCGGGCGCGGTGGGCGTGAACCTCGAAGACGGCCGCGCCGACGGCACACTCGCGCCGGTGGAGGTCCAGAGTGCCTTGATCGCCGCGGTCCGGTCGGCTGCGCCCGGCGTTTTCCTCAACGCCCGCACCGACACCCACTGGCTCGGCGCCGGCCCGGTTTCCCTTGCGGCCGAACGGGCCCGCGCCTACCGCGACGCCGGCGCCGACGGGGTGTTCGTCCCGGGCCTCGCCGACCCGGGTGAGGTCGCGGAGGTGGTGGCGGCGGTGGACGTGCCGCTCAACGTCCTGTTTTTCCCGGGCCGCGTCACGCTGGCCGGCCTCGCCGAGCTGGGGGTGGCGAGGGTGAGCCTGGGTTCGACGCCCTACCGCGTCGCGCTGGCCGCCGCCCTGGCGACCGTGGACGCCGCCCGCGAAGGGACTTCGCTGCCACTGCCTCCGCCGTCCTACGCCGAGGTAGCGGGGTTGCTGCCGCCGCCCCGGTAGCGCGGGGAATGCTTCGCCGGAGAACGACCCTGCCTCCGCTCTCCTGCACTGATGCGGCGGTCAGCTGAAGGCATGCGCGGCGTTGCGGCGCGGACGTGCTGCGACAGGGCCGGAATGCTGCCGCCGGTTCAGCAGGTAGGCACAGGCGAGCCCTTTCGTGGCGCGCCGCCGGCGGGAACCATGCGCGCCTCGGTCAGCCTGCTGGCGTCGAGGCAGCCGAATTGCTCCCCCCGCTTCAGTAGCGTCCACCCCATGCACGCCTTCGGAGCCGACTTCGCCGTTCCCGCCGGGTACCTCAACACGCCGAGCATCGGAATCCCACCCGAGCCCGTCGCGGACGCCGTGGCCGAGGCCGTGCAGCGGTGGCGAAACGGCAAGGACCTGCCGGGCGGTTTCGACGAGGCCGTGGCGCGCTCGCGCGAGGCCTTCGCCCAGCTGGCCGGCGTGCCGGGTGACCGGGTGGCCATCGGTGCGTCCGTGTCGCAGCTGGTCGCCAACGTCGCGGTGGGCCTGCCGGACGGCGCGCGTGTCCTGGTCGCAGCCGGCGACTTCACCAGTGTGACCTTCCCGTTCGCCGCGCGGCCCGATGTCGAGGTCACCGAGCGGCCGCTGGCCGAGCTGCCCGGGCACGTCGAGGGCCACGACCTCGTGGCGGTCAGCCTCGTGCAGTCCGCCGACGGCACCGTCCTGGACACCGAGGCCCTGCGCGAAGCCGCGGAAGCCGGCGGTGCGGCCGTGTTGCTCGACGTCACGCAGGCCGCCGGCTGGCTGCCCCTGGACGTGGCGTGGGCCGACTGGGTGGTGTGCGCCGGGTACAAGTGGCTGTTCTCGCCGCGTGGGTGCGCCTGGCTGGCCGTGCACCCGCGCGCCCACGAGCGGACGCGGTCGGTTGCCGCCGGGTGGTACGCGGGGGACGACCCCTGGACCACGGTCTACGGCCTGCCCCTGCGCCTGGCCCGCGACGCGCGCGCGTTCGACCTCTCCCCGGTCTGGTTCGCCCACACGGGGGCCGCGGAAGCGCTGGAGTACGTCGCCGGCCTCGACGTCGCCGCGGTCCGTGACCACAACGTCGGCCTCGCGGACTCCCTGCTCGCCGCCCTGGGTCTCCCGCCCCGGGGCACCGCCATCGTGTCGCTCGACGCGGACCCCGAGCGGCTCGCCGCGGCGGGCCTCGTCGCGAGCAGACGCGCCGGTCGCGTGCGCGTCGGGTTCCACCTCTACAACACCCCTGACGACGTCGAACGCCTTCTCACCGCCTTCGGCTGAAGGCGCTCAGCGCGGTGAACTACGGTATGTGCCCGTGGTCGGTCCCCAATTCACCCCCGGTCCCTCGGACACGGCGCCGCTCGCTGCGGTGCCCGCGCAGCCGGGGTCGCCGCCCGGTGGCGGAAACGGCCCCAACCCGCCCCGGGACACGAAGGCGTTGCTGGTGCGCGGTGCGGGCCTGGTCGTGATCGCCGTCGTGGCGGGGCTGATCTGGTTCCTCATCCGGCACGACAGCACGCCCGAACCGGTGGCGGCACAGGAGCCGGCGAAGACGAACCCCTTCGACTACAAGCTGGTGGAAGGCCCGAACAAGTCCACCGACTGCGCGGCGAAGGCCTACGACGACACCAAGAAGTTCTTCCAGACCAACCCGTGCGCCTCGCTCGCGCGCGGGCTCTACACGGTCGAGTACGGCGACGCGAAGGCGCTCGTCTCCGTCGTCAAGGTGAGCATGCCGACCGCGGCGCAGGCGACGCAGCTCAAGGCCCTGACCGACCAGGACGGCACCGGCAACGTGAGCGACCTGGTGCGCGACGGCACGTACAAGGCCGCGGGCGCGCCCAAGGTGAGCGGCGACCAGGCGGAGTACGAGTCCCAGGTCACCGGCACCGACGTCACCATCGTCCTCGCCGACTTCTACGCCAAGCACCGCGACGACGTGCTGCTCAAGCGCATCGCCACCGGCGCGCTGGACCTCGGCGCCGACCTGCACTGACCCGCGCCGGCACCGAGACACCAAGAACACCGAGACACCGAGACACCAAAAGGGCCGTTCCCGAAACATCGGGAACGGCCCTCTTTTTCACCGAGAACTCAAGCCGGCTGACCCGGCATCGCCAGCGCTGTCGGCTTCTCGCCCGCCTCCTGGCGCCACGGCGTGCCGCGCCGGGCCGCCGCGATCAGCGCCTGCAAAGCCATCTTCCGCAGCCCCGCGTCGTCCGTGTGGGTCACGACGCCGAGCCACGCGGCCGCCGAGTCCTCCTCGGCGCTCGCGACCAGCGCGGCGGCCGAGGCGGTGTCGTCGACCGGCTTCGGCGGCACGTAGGCCGCTTCCGGGGCCACCGGCGTGCCGCCCGCGGCCTCGATCATCTGGGTGACGACGTCGCGGCGCGCGGTGTGCTCGGCGCGCCCGGCCTTGAGGGCGTCGCCGAACTCGCCGGGCAGGAAGGCTGTGACCAGCCCGTATACCCACAGTGCGGCGTGTTCCGAGGCCAGCGCCTTCTGCAGGGGGTCGACCGCGTCGGAGCCGGCGGTGCCGGCGGGCGCCACCACGGCCTGGGCGTCTTCGCCGGGCCCGAGCGTCGAGGCCAGCCGCTGCAGGCTCGCGCAGCCGGCCGCGACGCCCGCGACCAGGCCGGCGCGGTAGGCGGGGAGGCTGGGCACGAGGTCCTCGGCCTGCTTGCGGGCCGTCGCCAGCCGCTCCTTGAACGCGCTCAGGTCCGCGGGCGCGGGCGGTGGCGTGCCGGCCTGCGAAGGCCGGTTCAGCCGGTCCACCTCGGGTTTCAGGGCGGCGGCCTGGGCGGCGCGCGCGTCGGCGACCTGCCCGGCGACCCCGCCGCCGAGGGCTCTGGCCGCGGCGGCGTCCGCGTCGGCGGCGGACAGGAGCGGGGCGAGCGGGTCGGGGCTCTCGTCGTATCCCCCGGAACAGGCCGCCAGCGGGAGGGCCAAGGTGGCGACGGCGCCCAGGCGCAGAACGCCGCGCCGGGAAAGGTCGGTCGGTCTTGCGGTCACGTCGGCCCATCCTGCCAGGCCCGGCACCGGCACCGCCGCTCGCGCGTCGGTGCGGGGGCGCACGATAAGCTGGTCCACCACCGACCACAGTCGTGACCAGCCCGCGTCACCTCGGCCGAACAGGAGTGCTCCACGTGCCCAACGAACTCGCCAGCCGGCTTCAGCCGATAGTGGCCGAAGCCGTCACCGCCGCGGGTTTCGACCTCGACTCGTTCGAGGTGCAGCAGGCCGGCCGCAAGCAGCTGGTCAAGGTCGTCGTCGACTCCGACGACGGGGTCGGGCTGGACGAGGTCGCCGAGATCAGCCGCAAGGTGTCGGCGGCGCTCGACGAGAACGAACACGTGCTCGCGAGCGCCTACACCCTCGAGGTCACCTCGCCGGGGCTGGACCGGCCGCTCGCGCAGCCGCGCCACTGGCGGCGCGCGAAGTTCCGCCTGGTCCGCATCACGCCCGCGGAAGGCGCGGAGTTCGTCGCGCGGGTGGGCCACGCCGGCGAGGAGCGCGTGACCGTGCTCGTCGAGGGCAGGCTGAAGGACGTGCACTACAAGTCGGTGGCGAAGGCCGTGGTGGAGATCGAGTTCAAGCAGCCGCCCGCCGACGAGCTCAAACTGTTGGAAGAAGACGCGTCCGGCAAGAGCAGCACCCCTGCCGGCCAGACGGAAGCGAAGGAGGAGCCGAAGTGAACGTGGACATCGCCGCGCTGCGGGCGATCGAACGGGACAAGGACATCCCCTTCGACACGGTGATCGAGGCCATCGAGACGGCTCTGCTCACCGCCTACAAGCACACGGAGGGGCACCAGCCCCACGCGCGCATCGACATCGACAAGAAGACCGGCCTCGTCCGCGTCCTCGCGCACACCCTCACCCCCGAGGGCGAGGTCGACGAGGAGTGGGACGACACGCCGGAGGGCTTCGGCCGCATCGCCGCCACGACTGCCCGGCAGGTCATCCTGCAGCGGCTGCGCGACGCCGAGCACGAGAAGACCTTCGGCGAGTTCTCCGCCAAGGAGGGCGAGATCGTGGCCGGCGTGGTGCAGCGCGACGCGCGCGCCAACGCCCGCGGCATGGTCGTGGTCCAGGTCGGTGACACGGAGGGGATCCTGCCCTCGGGCGAGCAGGTCGCGGGGGAGTCCTACGAGCACGGCACGCGCATCAAGGCGTTCGTGGTCGGGGTCTCGCGGAGCAACCGCGGGCCGCAGATCATGCTCTCGCGCACGCACCCGAACCTGGTGCGCAAGCTCTTCGCGCTCGAGGTGCCCGAGATCGCCGACGGCACCGTCGAGATCGCCGCCGTGGCCCGCGAGGCGGGGCACCGCACCAAGATCGCGGTGCGCTCCACCGTGCCCGGGGTGAACGCCAAGGGCGCCTGCATCGGCCCGATGGGGGCGCGCGTGCGCAACGTGATGAGCGAGCTGGCCGGCGAGAAGATCGACATCATCGACTACTCGGAGGATCCGGCCCGCTTCGTGGGGAATGCATTGTCCCCGGCGAAGGTTGTTTCGGTACGTGTCGTGGACGAGCGGGCGAAGACGGCTCGCGTCGTCGTGCCCGATTTCCAGCTCTCCCTCGCCATCGGCAAGGAGGGCCAGAACGCGCGGCTCGCGGCCCGGCTCACGGGCTGGCGCATCGACATCCGCAGCGACGCCGCACCCGCCGACCCGGTGGGTGATCAAGACCACGCCGGACAGGCGCGGCCCGCCGCGACAACCGGTTCGGCTGAGTGAAGGTCGAAGCGCTAGACTCATCAGTGGTTCAGGGTCCGCCGCGGGGATGTGGCGACACGACCGACCTCCAGCGCCACCGGCATTTCCCGGTACGCACGTGTGTCGGTTGCCGGCAGCGGGTCCTGATCGGTGAGCTGCTGCGAGTGGTCGCGGTGGCCGGACGGCTGGTCGTCGACGAAAGTCGGCGGCTGCCGGGGCGGGGCGCGTGGGTGCACCCCGTACCGGGTTGTCTGGCCAAGGCCGAGCGGAAGCGGGCGTTCCCCCGGGCACTTCGGGCCCAGGGCACGCTCGACACCGCGGGGCTGCGCGAGCACCCGGCATTCATCACGGAGATCGGTTCCGGGACCCACCCGGAACCGCGGTGAAACAAGGAAGCAGGTCGACCCGTCATGAGTCAGCCGTGAAGCCGACGCCATGAACGCGCGACGATAAGGACGAGGTCAGCGGGTCTCTTCACCGCCTGGCCTCCCCTAGATGAGGAGAGCTGTGCCAGGCAAGGCCCGTGTACACGAGCTCGCGAAAGAGCTCGGCATCACCAGCAAGGAAGTTCTCGCCAAGCTCAAGGAGCAGGGCGAGTTCGTCAAGTCCGCGTCATCCACGGTCGAGGCGCCCGTCGCCCGCCGGCTGCGTGACGCGTACCCCGCCAAGGGCGGGAAGAAGTCCGGCCCGACGCCCGGCCCGCGGCCCACGCCGCCGTCCGCCAACTCGGGCAACTCGAACGCTGCCGCGCCCGCTCCGCAGGCCCCCCGGCCCGCGGCCGCGCCCGCTCCGCAGCCGACCCAGCAGCAGGCGCCGGCGGCCAAGGCCGCTCCGTCCGCTGCTCCGCAGCAGTCCGGCCCGCGTCCGGCCACCCCGGGCAGCCGTCCCGGTCCGGGCCCGCGTCCCGGCCCGCGCCCGGCCACCCCGGCTCCGGCGCAGCCGCAGCAGCAGCAACCGCAGCCCCAGGTGCAGGCCCCCGCGGCCAAGGCCGAGCCGTCCGGTGGCAGCACCGCGGCGCCGAAGCCCGCTCCGAAGCAGGACGCCGCTTCGTCGTCGTCCGGCTCGGTCGTGCCGCCGAAGCCGCAGGGCCCCAAGCCCGGCGGTCCGAAGCCCGGCCCGCGCACCCCGCGCGTCGGCAACAACCCGTTCGGCGTCGGTTCCGGCGCCCCGGCCCCGCGTCCGCCGGCCCAGCGCCCCGGTCCGGGTCAGGGCGGCGACAACCGTCCGCCGCGTCCCGGCGGTGCCGGTGGCGGCGGTGACCGGCCCGCGCCGCGTCCCGGCGGTGGCGCCGGTGGCAACCGGCCGAGCCCGGGCAACATGCCCCCGCGGCCGAACCCCGGCATGATGCCGGGCCGCACCCCGCGTCCGGCCGGTCCGGGCGGTGGCGCCCGCGGCGGCCCCGGTGGCGGTGCCCGTGGTGGCCCCGGTGGCGGCGGTCGTCCCGGCGGCGGTGGCGGCGGTTTCCGTCCCGGTGGCGGCGGCGGTGGCGGTGGCTTCCGCGGCGGTCCCGGTGGCGGTGGCGGCGGTGGCGGTTTCCGTCCCGGTGGCGGCACCGGTGCTCCTGCCGGCGGTGGCGGCGGCTTCCGCGGTGGCGGCGGCGGTCGTGGCGGCCCCGGTGGCCGTGGCGGTACCGCGGGTGCCTTCGGGCGTCCCGGTGGTCCCTCGCGCAAGGGCCGCAAGTCGAAGCGGCAGAAGCGCCAGGAGTACATGGACAACATGCAGGCGCCCAGCGTCGGCGGCGTCCGCCTGCCCAAGGGCAGTGGCGAGACGATCCGGCTGCCGCGCGGTGCCTCGCTGACCGACTTCGCCGAGAAGATCGACGCCAACCCGGCTTCGCTGGTGCAGGTGCTCTTCCACCTCGGCGAGATGGTCACGGCGACGCAGTCCGTGTCCGACGACATCCTCGAGCTGCTCGGCGGCGAGATGAACTACGTCGTCCAGGTCGTGTCCCCCGAGGAGGAGGACCGCGAGCTGCTGGAGACCTTCGACATCACCTACGGTGAGGACGAGGGTGGCGAGGAAGACCTGCAGGTCCGGCCGCCGGTCGTGACCATCATGGGTCACGTCGACCACGGTAAGACCCGCCTGCTGGACACGATCCGGAAGACGAAGGTGCGCGAGAGTGAAGCCGGTGGCATCACCCAGCACATCGGCGCCTACCAGATCGAGACCGAGCTCGAAGGCACGCCGCGGCTGATCACCTTCATCGACACCCCGGGTCACGAGGCGTTCACCGCCATGCGTGCCCGTGGTGCGAACTCGACGGACATCGCGGTGATCGTGGTGGCCGCCGACGACGGGGTCATGCCGCAGACGGTCGAGGCGATCAACCACGCGCAGGCCGCCAAGGCGCCGATCGTGGTCGCGGTCAACAAGATCGACAAGGAAGGCGCCAACCCGCAGAAGATCCGCCAGCAGCTCACCGAGTACAACCTGGTCGCCGAGGAGTACGGCGGCGACACGATGTTCGTGGACATCTCCGCACGGGAGAACATCAACATCGACGGGCTGCTCGAGGCGATCCTGCTGACGGCCGACGCGGCGCTGGACCTCCGGGCCAACCCGGACATGGAGGCCCAGGGTGTCGCGATCGAGGCACACCTCGACCGCGGCCGCGGCCCGGTGGCCACGGTGCTGGTGCAGCGAGGCACGCTGCGCGTCGGCGACTCCGTCGTCGCGGGCGACGCCTACGGCCGCGTCCGCCGCATGGTGGACGAGCACAACGTGGACGTCACCGAGGCGCTGCCCTCGCGTCCCGTCCAGGTCATCGGGTTCACCTCGGTGCCGGGCGCGGGCGACACCTTCCTGGTGGTCGACGAGGACCGCGTCGCCCGGCAGATCGCCGAGCGCCGCTCCGCTCGCACCCGCAACGCGCTCAACGCGTCGCGGCGCAAGCGGGTCAGCCTCGAGGACCTCGACTCCGCCTTGAAGGAGACGAGCAGCCTCAACCTGATCATCAAGGGTGACAACTCGGGTACCGTCGAAGCGCTCGAGGCGGCACTGCTGCAGCTGGACGTCGGCGACGACGTCGAGCTGAACGTGGTGCACCGCGGTGTCGGTGGCGTGACCGAGTCGGACATCGACCTGGCGACCGCGTCCGACGCGATCGTGCTCGGGTTCAACGTCCGGGCCCAGGGCAAGGCGACCGAGCGGGCCACCCGCGAGGGCGTCGACGTCCGGTACTACACGGTCATCTACCAGGCGATCGACGAGATCGAGCAGGCCCTCAAGGGCATGCTCAAGCCGGAGTTCGAAGAGGTGGAGCTCGGCCGCGCCGAGGTCCGCGACGTCTTCAAGTCCTCCAAGATCGGCACGATCGCGGGTTGCCTGGTCATGTCGGGCGAGATCCGGCGCAACGCCAAGGCGCGCCTGCTCCGCGACGGCACCGTCATCGCCGAGAACCTGCCGATCAGCTCGCTGCGGCGGTTCAAGGACGACGTGGTCGAGGTCCGTGAAGGGTACGAATGCGGTCTGACGCTGGGTTCGTACAGTGACATCAAGGTCGACGACGTGATCGAGACCTACGAACAGCGGGAGAAGCCCCGTGCGTGAGTGATCGGTCCGGGGTGCGGGTTTCGGCCCGCACCCCGGGCCTTTCGCCTCACGGCACAACTTCACTGCCTATGTACGTCGGAGCTCTCGAGCTCGACATCCTGCTCGACGACATTCATTCGTTGAAGCAGAAGCGATCCGTGATCAAGCCGGTCGTGGCGGAGGTGCGCAAGCGCTTCGCCGTCTCGGTGTCCGAAGCCGGTCACCTCGACCTGCACCGGCGAGCCCTGATCGGGGTGGCCGTGGTCGCCGCGGGTGGCGAACACGTCCGGGACGTGCTCGACTCGTGCGAGCGGTTCGTGGCCTCGCGACCGGAGTTCGTCCTGCTGTCGGCACACCGCCGGCTGCTCGGTCCGGACGACTAGACCGGAGAACATTTCAGAAGGAGACACCTCCCATGGCCGATCCTGCTCGGGCTCGCAAGCTCGCCAAGCGGATCTCGCAGATCGTGGCGTCGGCGATCGAGCACGACGTCAAGGATCCGCGGCTCGGTGCCGTGACCATCACGGACACCAAGATCACCGCGGACCTGCACGACGCCACGGTGTACTACACGGTGCTGGGCGAAAGCCTCGACTCGGCGCCGGACTTCGCGGGCGCCGCGGCGGCGCTGGAGTCTGCCCGGGGTGTCCTGCGCACCAAGGTCGGGCAGGGCACGGGGGTCCGCTACACCCCGACTCTCACCTTCGTCGCCGACAGCATCCCCGACGACGCGCGCCGCATCGAGGAACTCCTCGCCAAGGCCCGCGAGGCCGACGCCGAGGTGGCCCGCCGCGCGACGGGCGCCCAGCACGCCGGCGACGCGGACCCGTACAAGGCCCCGCGCGAAGACGACGACGAGGATGACCTCGACGTCGACCTCGCCGAAGCCGAAGAGGAGACGCGAGGCTGAACCGCTCCGGAGGACCCCCGACGTCCGACGACGCGGCGCGCTGTTCCGTGGCGCCGCGCCGTTCGTCGCCACCTCCTCCGGGCGCCCCGCCCCGCTGGCTACGCCGCCCGCGGCTGCCCCGCCCACCAGGCCGCCGGCCCTGAACGCACGACGTTCGGGGCCGGCGGTTTTTTGTGCCGTCAGTCCACCGGCCGGGTGGCGGTCACCGCGTCGGTCAGTGCCTGCAGCAGGTCCAGCACCTGAGGCTGCAACTCGCCGGGCAGGAGGTCCCACGCCGCGCGCTGGTTGTCGCGCAGGCGGGTGCGGGCGCGATCCCAGTGGGCGCGGCCGCGGTCGGTGAGGGCGACGACGACGCGGCGGTCGTCGTGGGCGTGCGGGGTGCGGCGGACGAGGCCGGCGGACTCCAGGGCCTTCACCGAACGCGTGACGGTGGGCTGGGCGAGCTTCGCCTCCTGCGCGAGCTCGCCGATGGTCATGGCCCCCAGCCGGGCCAGGGGAGTCACGAGCTGGGCCTGCGAGTCGCTGAGGGCGGAGGCGGCCGCGGCCTGCGCGTCGAGGCGGGCGCGGTTGGTGCGCATGGCCGAGTAGAGCGCATTGCAGGCGTCGGCGAAGCGGTCGACGTCGGTGTCGGGCTCGGCGGACCCGGAGGGCACGGTCACCCGGAAAGATTAGATCACCGAAGTCCATAGCATGCTATGTTCAGCTCACGGAACCGGGAGGAGACGCAGCATGGTCCGCAAGATCGCCCTCGAGGAGCACTTCGGCACCGCCGACCCCGACATCGTCGAGCAGTCGCGCGAGCACTTCACCGAGCAGACGTGGCCGCCGCACCGCCGCCAGTTGCTCGACGTCCAGGACGAACGCCTGAGGCTGATGGACGAGGCCGGCATCGAGATCGTCGTGCTTTCCCTGCTGGCGCCCGGAATCCAGGGCCTGCCCGACCGCGCGCAGGCCGTGGACTGGGCGCGGCGCACCAACGACGTGGCCGCCCGGCACGTGGAGCTACGGCCGGATCGGTTCGCCGCGTTCGCCGCGCTTCCGTTGCAGGATCCCGAAGAAGCCGTCGCCGAGCTGCGCCGCGCGGTGACCGAGCTGGGCTTCAAGGGCGCGCTGGTGAACGGGTTCTCCGAAGTGGACGGTGACCGGATCGCCTACCTCGACGAGCCGCGGTACCGGCCGTTCTGGGCGGCCGTCGAAGACCTGGGCGTGCCGGTGTACCTGCACCCGCGCGACCCGCTGCCGCGTGACAGCCGGATGCTCGAAGGCCACCCGTGGCTCTACGGCTCGGCGTGGGGCTTCTCGATCGAAACCGGCACGCACGCGTTGCGGCTCATGGCCAGTGGCCTGTTCGACGAGCATCCCGGCGTGCAGGTGATCCTCGGGCACCTGGGCGAGCTGCTGCCGTTCAACATCTGGCGCACCGACCACCGGCTGAAGGTCAAGCCCGCGGGCATCCCGGCGCGCAAACCGTTGCGCGAGTACCTGCGCGAGAACTTCCACCTCACCACGAGCGGCAACTTCGCCACGCCCGAGCTGCTGTTCACGATCGGCGAGGTCGGGGCCGACCGCGTGCTGTTCTCCGCGGACTACCCGTTCGAGTCGATGGGCGAGGCCGCCGCCTGGTTCGACGCGCTGGACCTCGACCGCGCGGTGCACGAGAAGATCGCGGAAGGCAACGCGCGCAAGCTCCTCGGGCTCTGATCGCGAAGGACGGTCAGGGCTTCGACGCCACCACGAGGTCGCGCTCGATGGCCTGGTCCACGCGGTGGGCGAACTGCTCGTACGGCCCGCCTTCGCGCACGTCGAGGCCGGCCTTCGCGAGCACCGCGACGAGCTCCTCGCGCGGCAGGACGTTGAGGTTCCACGAGATCCCGAGCGCGCCGCCCGGGCGGAGCACGCGTGTCCACACGGGAACGGCGGCCGCCAGCAGGTCGCGCGGGCTGCGCGCGAGGCTCGCGTCCTGCGTGCGGTGGCTGCCGTGCTGCACGCCGTACGGGGCGTCGGTCACGATCACGTCCACGGAGTTCGCGCGCAGCAGCTCGTCGGTGGTGAGGGTGTCGGCGTTGAAGTAGGTGAGCCGGCGCGTCTGGCCGCCCTTGTAGTCGTCCTTGTCGAACGCGTATTCGACGTCGAGGCGGCGCCCGAGGCGGACCTTGTTGCGCCGCAGCTGCCCGGAGTCGGCGGTGTGCTTCACGCGCTTGGTGCGCAGCCAGGTCTTGAGGAACTGCTCGTAGGCCTCGAAGTCCTTGCCGTCCACGTCGAGGCCGGTGGCGTCGAAGCCGTACATCACGGCCTGGTTGAGCGTGGTGCCGCGCCCGCACAGCGGGTCGAGCAGCGTCCGCGGGCGCTCCAGCCACCCGGTCGGGTCGGCGGTGGCGAGCAGCGTGACGTTGAGCAGCAGCTTCGTGAACTGCTCATTGGTCTTGCCCGCGTACTTCTGGATCGTCAGCAGGTCCGAGTCCGTCTTCGCCAGCGGCCGCACCAGGACCGGGCGCAGCACGCCGTCGCCCAGCTCGAACAGCGCGTAGAGCGAGGACAGGTTGGACAGCAGCGCGACGTCCGGCCCGGTCAGCGGCTCAGGGGTCGCGAACTTGACGTAGCCCACGCCGCCGAGCTCCACGTCCTCGGCCTCCGACAGCTCGGCGGAGAGGCCGGCCGCGCCGAACACCGCCAGCTCGGCCCGCAGCAGCGCGGGCGACGAGGCGGCGTAGACCCGGTTGGCGGACGGGTGAACGAGGATCGCGTACTCAGGCATCCCGCAGAGCGTAGCGTGACGCACTGTGACAGCTACTTTGGCGCAGGACATCAAAGCCGCCGCGGCTCTACTCGCCGGGGCCACCGACGTGACGCTGCTGGGCCACGTGCGCCCGGACGCCGACGCACTCGGCAGCGCTCTGGCCCTCGGCCACGTGCTGCACCGGCGCGGCGCCCGTGTGCGCGTGTCGTTCGGCGAGCCCGACGAAGCCCCCGAGACCCTGACCTGGCTCGACGTCGACGGGCTGCTGACCAAACCCGACGACCTGCCCGCATCGGAGCAGCTGCTCGTCGCACTCGACACGCCGGTGCCGGCGCGGCTGGGCCGGCTCGCCTCGCGCGTCGACGTGGTCCGCGCCGACGGCGGCGCCGTGCTGGTGGTCGACCACCACGCCACCAACGCGTTCTACGGCACCCACCACGTGGTCGACGAGGCCACCGAGGCGACCGCGGTGCTCGTCGCGCAGATCATCGAGGTCATGGGCGTCGAGCTGGACGAGCCGGCCGCGCGCTGCCTGTACGCGGGGATCGTCACCGACACCAGCGGTTTCCGCCGCGCCCGCCCCGAAACGCACCGGATCGCCGCGCGCCTGCTGGAGGCCGGCGTCGACCCGACGGAGGTCGCGCGGCGGATCGTGGACGACCACCCGTTCGCGTGGCTGCCGATGCTCTCGGCCGTGCTGTCCGAAGCGGAGCTGGAGCCGGAAGCCGCGCAGGGCTTCGGGTTCGTGCACGCGGTGGTGCGCTCGGCCGTGGCGGCGACCGTGCGGCCGGAGGAGGTGGAGTCGGTGATCGACGTGGTCCGCGCGACGCGCGAGGCCGGCGTCGCGGGGGTGCTGAAGGAGTTCGCGCCCGCCTCGCCCGGTTCCGTGTGGACGGTCTCCCTGCGGTCCGCGGGCCGCGTCGACGTGTCGGCGGTGGCCTCGGAGTTCGGCGGTGGCGGGCACCGCATGGCCGCGGGCTGCACGATGGAGGGCACGTCGGACGACGTGCTGGCGCGGCTGCGCGCCGCGCTCGGCCGGGCGCCGCTGCTGGGGAACCGGAGTGCCTGAACCCGCCCGGTTCGACGAGGAGTTCCTGGCCGACCCGGTGTGCGCGTACGCCCGGCTGCGCGCCGCCGGCCCCGTGCACCGCGCGGAGTCGCCCGACGGCGCGCCGATCTGGCTGGTCACGCGCTACGCCGAGGTCAAGGCGGGTCTCGGCGACCCGAGGCTGTCGCTGGACAAGGCCCACTCGTCGGGCGGCTACCGCGGACTCGCGCTGCCGCCCGCGCTCGACAAGAACCTGCTCAACCTCGACGCCCCCGACCACCCCCGCCTGCGCCGGCTCCTGGGGCGCGCCTTCACCCCACGTCGCGTCGAGGCCCTGCGGCCGGAGGTCACGCGCATCGCCGAGGAGCTGGCCGACGCGCTCCCGGCCGAGGCCGACCTCATGGCCGGTTACGCCGTGCCGCTGCCGATCACGGTGATCTGCGTGCTGCTCGGCGTCGCCCCCGCCGACGTCGCCGTCTTCCGCACGTGGACCGACGCCGTCCTGATGCCGACGGACGCCGAAGCCACGCGCGACGCCATGCGGTCGCTGTACGCGTTCGTCACCGAGCTCATCGCGGCCAAGCGTGCGGAGCCGGGGGAGGACCTGCTCAGCGTCGTCGCCCCGGACCTCACCGACGACGAGCTGCTCAGCGCCGCGTTCCTCCTGCTGCTCGCGGGGTACGAGAACGTGGTGCACGTCCTCGGCAACGGCTTTCACGAGCTGCTCACCCGGCCGGCGCTGCGGACGGCACCGGCTGAGTCCTTTGTGGACGAGATCCTGCGCCACGCCTCGCCGGCGCAGCTCGCCATCCGCCGCTTTCCCTTGCAGGACCTCGAAATCGGCGACACGACGGTTCGTGCCGGCGACACCGTCCTGCTCGCCCTCGCCTCGGCCCACCGCGACGACACGGTGATCGACGCCCCGGACACCTTCGACGCGGATCGTCCGGACAACCCCCACCTCGCCTTCGGCCACGGCCCCCACTTCTGCCTCGGCGCACCCCTGGCCCGCCTCGAACTGGAGATCGGCTTCGACACCCTCCTGCGCCGCTTCCCGGCGATGGTCCCGGCGGGCGACCCGGTGTGGCGCTCGACGTTCCGCAGCCGCGGGCCGGCGGCCCTGCCGGTGATCCTGCGCGCTTGACGTCCGGAATGTCGGCGGCGATCGTTACGCTCGCCGGGTGCCCGATGAAGCCCCGCCTGCCCCGCCTGTGACCTCCGAGGACCGGATTCCCGCGCGACGCGTGCTCGGGCTCGCCGTGCCCGCGCTGGGGGTGCTGGCGGCGGAGCCGTTGTACGTGCTGGTCGACACGGCGGTGGTCGGACACCTCGGCGCGCTGCCGCTGGCTGGCCTGGCGCTCGGCGGGGTGGTGCTGTCGCAGATCTCCACGCAGCTCACGTTCCTCTCGTACGGCACGACCTCGCGCACGGCGCGGCTGCACGGCGCCGGGCGGCGGCGCGACGCGGTGAGTGAGGGCGTGCAGGCCACGTGGCTGGCGGTGCTGGTGGGGCTGGTGCTGCTGGTGGCGGGCCAGCTGCTGGCCGGGCCCATCGCGCGGGCGCTGTCGGGCAGTGACGAGATCGCGGCGGCGGCCGTGTCGTGGTTGCGGATCGCGCTGTTCGGGGCGCCGCTGATCCTCGTCACCATGGCCGGCAACGGCTGGATGCGCGGGGTGCAGGACGCGGCCCGCCCGCTGCGGTACGTGCTGGCGGGCAACGGCATCTCGGCCGTGCTGTGCCCGGTGCTCGTCTACGTCGCCGGGCTGGGGCTGGAGGGTTCGGCGATCGCCAACGTCGTGGCCCAGGTGGTCTCGGCGTCGCTGTTCTTCGCGGCGCTGGTGCGTGAGCGCGTGCCGCTGCGGCCGGACTTCGGGGTGATGCGCGCGCAGCTGAGCCTGGGCCGTGATCTCGTGCTGCGCAGCCTCGCGTTCCAGGCGTGTTTCGTCTCGGCGGCGGCCGTGGCGGCGCGCACCTCGACGGAAGCGGTCGGCGCGCACCAGGTCGTGCTGCAGCTGTGGACGTTCCTGTCGCTCGTGCTCGACTCCGTCGCGATCGCGGCGCAGTCGCTCGTCGGCGCGGCGCTGGGCGGGGGAGCCGAGCGGCAGGCGCGCGGGGTCGCGAACCAGATCGTCGCGTACGGGCTGGTGCTCGGCTGCGTCCTGTGCGTGCTCTTCGGGGCGTTGTGGAGCACGTTGCCGCACGCGTTCACCTCGGACCCGGGGGTGCTCGCGGAGATCCCGCACGCGTGGTGGTTCTTCGTGGCGCTGCAACCGATCGCGGGCGTGGTGTTCGCGCTCGACGGCGTGCTGCTCGGCGCCGGCGACGCCGCGTTCCTGCGCACCGCCACGCTCGTCAGCGCGGGCCTGGGCTTCCTGCCGCTGATCTGGCTCTCACTCGCGTTCGGCTGGGGGCTCACCGGCATCTGGACGGGGCTGTCGCTGTTCATGGTGTTCCGCCTGGCCGCCGTGCTCATCCGCTGGCGCTCCGGCCGCTGGGCGGTGGTCGGGGCCGTCCGCGGCGCCTGAGCCCGTGCCAAGGTGGAGCCATGCGCTTCAGCCAGGTCGACGTCTTCACCGATGAGCTCACCCTCGGCAACGCACTCGCCGTGGTGCACGACGCCGAAGGTCTCTCCGACGACACGATGGCCGCCTTCGCGCGGTGGACCAACCTCAGCGAGACCACGTTCCTGCTCCCGTCGGCGCACGCCGGGGCCGACTACCGCGTGCGGATCTTCACCGTGGAGCGCGAGCTGCCCTTCGCCGGGCACCCCACGCTGGGCTCGGCCCGCGCGTGGCTCGAAGCGGGCGGCACGCCGAAGGGCGAAGACCTCGTGCAGGAGTGCGGCGCCGGCCTGGTCCGTGTGCGGCGCACCGGCGAGCGGCTCGCCTTCGCCGCGCCGCCGCTCACGCGCGGCGGCCCCGTCGCGCCCGAGGACCTCGCCGCCGTCCGGAAGGCCCTGCACCTGGCCGAAAGCGACGTCGTCGACGCGCAGTGGGCCGACAACGGCCCCGGCTGGCTCGCCGTGCTCCTCACCGACGCCGAGGCGGTCCTCGCGGTCGAACGCGACATCGCGGCGCTCGGGAAGTACAAGGTCGGCATCGTCGGACCCCATCCGGCCGGCTCGCCCGCGGCGTTCGAGGTCCGCGCCTTCACCGGCCTGGTCGAGGACCCGGTCACCGGCAGCCTCAACGCCGCGATCGGCCAGTGGCTCATCGGCTCGGGCCGCGCGCCGGAATCCTACGTGGCCGCGCAGGGCACCCGGCTCGGCCGGCGCGGCCGCGTGCACGTCGAGCGAGCGGACGGCGAGATCTGGGTGGGCGGCGACACCGTGGTGGGAATTGCCGGTCGAGTGACGCTGCGGTGAACGGGTGTGGCGAATCCCACCGAGGTAACGGCTATGTTTCGAGGTTGCTGAGGCGATACAACGATCGAGGCGGCAGCGTCGTCGTCTTTCCCCGACGACCGCTACCCGCAGGAGGAAACCTTGTCGCCCGGCCGCGCCACCGTCCGGTCCTGGCTCATCTGGCTCACCGCCGTCTTCGTGTACCTGCTCGCCGTGTTCCACCGCACCTCGTTCGGGGTCGCGGGCCTGGAAGCGGCGGACCGGTTCGGCGTCGGCGCCGCGGCGCTCGGCACGTTCACCGTGCTGCAGGTCGGGGTCTACGCCGCCATGCAGATCCCCACCGGCGTGCTCGTCGACCGCTACGGCCCGCGCCGCGTCCTCACCGCCGCCGTGCTCATCCTCGGCACCGGGCAGCTGCTGCTCGGCCTCGCCGAGAGCTACGGCGTCGGCCTGCTCGCCCGCGGCATCCTCGGCCTGGGTGACGCGCTGACGTTCGTCAGCGTGCTGCGCCTGATCGCCGCCCACTTCCCGGCGCGGCAGTACGCGTTGATCACGTCGTTCACCTCCGCCGTCGGCTACATCGGCAACCTCGCCGCCACCGTGCCGCTGACGCTGCTGCTCGCCGGTCCCGGGTGGACGGTCACGTTCGTCTCGGTCGGCGCGCTCACGCTCCTGGTCTCGGTGCCGGTGGTGCTGCGCGTGCGCGACACCCCGCTCGGCGTCCCCGAGCCCGAGCGCAAGCCGGTGCACCCGGCGCTGCTCGCGCGCCAGATCCGCGCCGCGTGGCGCGTGCCCGGCACCCGGCTCGGCTTCTGGACGCACTTCAGCACGATGTTCGCGCCCAACGTGCTCACGCTGCTGTGGGGCGTCCCGTTTCTCGTCGAGGGCCAAGGCATTCCGGCCGCCACGGCGAGCGCGATGCTGACCGTGTTCGTGTTCGGGTCGCTGGCCGGCGGCCCGGTGCTGGGCACCGTGATCAGCCGCCACCCGGAGCTGCGGATGCCGATCGTCGGGGGCTACCTCGGCACCGCCGCCGTCACGTGGGCCGTGCTGCTCGGCTGGAACGGGCACCTCCCGCTCGGGGTGCTCGGTCCCGCGTTCGCGCTGCTGTCGCTCGGCGGCCCGGTGTCGATGATCGGCTTCGCGCTGGCGCGCGACTACAACCCGATCGAGCGCGTCGGCACGGCGACCGGCCTCGTGAACGTCGCTGGGTTCGTCGCGACGACGGTGACCTCGCTCGTGGTCGGCGTGCTGCTGCAGTGGACGGGCGGGAACTTCCGCGTGTCGCTGCTGAGCGTCGTGGTCGTGCTCGGGCTGGGCACGTGGCGGATGCTCGTGTGGTGGCGCCGCGCCAGGGCGCACGTGTTCGCCGCCGAAGCCCGCGGCGAGGACGTGCCGGTGCGGCTCACCCGCCGGCGCTGGGACGGCGAGGTGCCGGCCGAAGCCGCGGCCGTCGCCGCCTGACAGGTGCTCGCCGGTCCGAACCGGACGTCTCGATAGGGTTCGCCCCGTGTCTCGCCCGAAAGAACCGCGCCGCCCCGCTCCGCCGCCCGGTCTGCTCATCGTCGACAAACCGGCCGGAATGACGTCGCACGACGTCGTCGCGAGGGCGCGCCGGATCATGGGGACCCGCAAGGTCGGCCACGCCGGCACGCTCGACCCGATGGCCACCGGCGTGCTGGTGCTCGGCATCGAGCGCGCCACCAAGCTGCTGGGCCACCTGGCGCTCGACCGCAAGACCTACCTCGCGACGCTGTCGCTGGGCAGCTCCACCACCACCGACGACGCCGAGGGCGAGGTGCTCACCGAGGGCGACCCCGCGGTGCTCGCGAAGATCACCGACGAGGAGCTGGCCGCCGGCGTCGCCGAGCTCACGGGCGACATCCAGCAGGTGCCCAGCGCCGTCAGCGCGGTGAAGATCGACGGCAAGCGGGCCTACGCCCGGGTGCGCGCGGGGGAGGACGTGGTGCTCCCGCCGCGGCCCGTCACCGTCTACCGCTTCGACGTGCTGGCGATTCGCCGCGAGGACGACCGGATCGAGCTCGACGCCGTGGTCGAGTGCTCGTCGGGCACCTACGTGCGCGCGCTGGCCCGCGACCTCGGCGCCGGGCTCGGCGTCGGCGGGCACCTGCTCGCGTTGCGCCGCACCACGGTCGGGCCCTTCACCCTCGCCCGGGCGCGCACGCTGGAGAAGCTCGAGGAGACGCCCGAGCTGTCGCTGGACCTCGACGCCGCCGTCGCCGCGGCCTTCCCGCGCCGCGACGTCGACGCCGCCGAAGCGCAGGCCGTGCGCCACGGCCGCGCCATCCCGGCGGCCGGCATCGACGGCACCTACGGCCTCTTCGCGCCCGACGGCCGCGTGCTCGCCCTGGCCGCCGACACCGAGGGTGTGGCCCGGTCGGTGGTGGTCCTGCTGCCCGCATAGGGTGGGTCGCGGTTGGGCGAGAGACCGGCACGGGGAGAGTTGACGACAGTGCAGCGGTGGCGTGGCCTCGGGGACCTCCCGGGTGGCTGGGGACGGTGCGTGGTCACCATCGGCGTGTTCGACGGCGTGCACCGCGGGCACCAGGTGCTCATCTCGCGCACCGTGCGCGCGGCGGCCGAGCGCGGGGTGCCGAGCGTGGTGCTCACGTTCGACCCGCACCCGTCGGAGGTCCTGCGCCCGGGCAGCCACCCGGCGCAGCTGACCACGTTGCGGCGCAAGGCCGAGCTCGTGGAGGCCCTCGGCGTCGACGTGTTCGCCGTGCTGCCCTTCACCCTCGAGCTCTCGCGCCTGTCACCGCACGAGTTCGTGCACGAGGTGCTGGTGGACCGGCTGCACGCCGCCGCCGTGCTGGTGGGCGACAACTTCACCTTCGGCGCGAAGGCCGCGGGCGACGTGACGCTGCTGCGCAAGCTCGGCAGCCGCTTCGGCTTCGTCGCCTACGGCGCGGAGCTGCAAGGCCGCTCGCTCGCCGACGACCGCGTCGCCAACGACATCACCTTCTCCTCCACGTACGTGCGCTCGTGCATCGACGCCGGCGACGTGGTGGCGGCGGCCGACGCGCTGGGGCGCCCGCACCGGCTCGAGGGCATCGTCGTGCGCGGCGACGGCCGGGGCCACGACCTCGGTTACCCGACCGCGAACCTGTCGACGCCGCGGTTCGCCGCCGTGCCCGCCGACGGCGTGTACACGGCGTGGTTCACCCGCCTGTCGGACCCGGGCCGGCGGCTGCAGGCCGCGGTTTCGGTGGGCACGAACCCCACGTTCTCGGGCCGCGAGCGCACGGTCGAGGCGTTCGTGCTCGACGTCGACGAAGACTTCTACGGCCAGCACGTGGCGCTCGACTTCGTCACGCGGCTGCGCGACCAGGAGCGGTTCAGCCGGTCCGAGCAGCTGGTGGAGCGGATCGACGACGACGTGGCGCGCACCCGCGAAGCGCTGGGCGCCGAAGACTGACGTCGTTCCCCCGGACGGGGTCCGGCCGGGGGCGGAATGGGCGGTTCCGGCCGCCCGGGCGCGGGTCCGGTGGCAAGATACTCACGGGCGGGTGAAACGGTCCGGGCACGCCGGTCCGGCCGGACGAGGGGACCAAGGGGAGCGGAACTGGTGGAGGACCACAAGATCGTCCAGCGGAACGTCGCGCTGCAGCGGGAGTGGTACGGCGAACCGCTGGGTGACCGGGTGCGCAGGCTCGTCGTGGCCTTCGACATCTCGCAGGCCTACCTCGCCGAGGTTCTCGGCATCAGCGCCCCCATGCTCAGCCAGGTGATGAGCGGCCGGCGCGCCAAGATCGGCAACCCCGTGGTGCTCGCCCGCATGATCATGCTCGAACGCAAGATCCTCGTGCCCGACGTCGCGGCGGGCAACCGCGACGCGATGCAGGCGGCGCTGGAGGACGTGCGCGACTCGCGGCCCACGGTCGGGCGCGACAACATCCCGGTGGGCTCCGACGAGCGGCTGGTGCTCGCC
The DNA here is from genome assembly GCF_040704195.1 of Amycolatopsis sp. NPDC047767. Lineage (NCBI taxonomy): Bacteria > Bacillati > Actinomycetota > Actinomycetes > Pseudonocardiales > Pseudonocardiaceae > Amycolatopsis > Amycolatopsis sp. NPDC047767. Next base: position 155,242 of record NZ_JBEYSJ010000012.1, on the reverse strand, counting down.
GCGCTGCGCGAGGTCGCCGAGGAAGAGGACCTCACCGAGGCCGCGAAGCGCCTCGACGACGACTTCCCGATCCTCGCCGAGCTCCTGCGCCGCGCCGGCGCCAGCCACTAGCTTCGTGCGGCTGTTCACCGCGCTGCGCCCGCCGGCCGACGTCGTCGCCGCGGTGGCCCTGTCGCTCGGCGAACCCGGTCCCGGCCTGCGCTGGTCGCCGCCGGAGGACTGGCACGTCACGCTCGCGTATTACGGTGAAGCGGACCCGGAAGAACGGGCCGCCGACCTCGTCCCCGCGCTGGCCGGCCGCCCGGCCGTCGACGTCCGGCTGACCGGCCCGGGAACCTTTCCCGGCGTGCTGTGGCTGGGCGTCGCGGGGGACGGGCTGACGCGGCTCGCGGAAGCGGCCGGCGCGGACCAGGAGGAACGGCCGTACCGGGCGCACCTCACGCTGGCGCGGTACCCGCGTGACCGCCGGGGCGCGGCGACACCGTGGACGCAGCGGCTCGCCGGGTTCGCCAGTCGCGAGTGGACCGCCCGCGAGGTGGTGCTCATGGGCAGCGCCGAGACGGCGGGCGGGCGCTACCGGGCGCTGCGGACGTTCCCGCTGGGCCCCGCCGGAACGTGAACCGCGCCTGAAGGCACTGATCACACGGCTGGTAGCCTTGACAATCGGGTCCGGCTGCAGTCCGTGGCGGCCGAGACCGACTACCCGGCCGCGCAGCGCGGTGCGGGCCCCACGGCACTGATTCAACGAGGAGCAACACCAGTGGCGCTGTCCACCGATGAGAAGAAGTCGATCCTGGCCGAGTACGGCGTGCACGACTCGGACACCGGATCCCCCGAGGCCCAGGTCGCGCTGCTGACCAAGCGCATCGTCGGCCTCACCGAGCACCTCAAGGCTCACAAGCACGACCACCACTCGCGTCGCGGGCTCCTGCTGCTGGTCGGCCGTCGCCGCCGGCTGCTGAACTACGTGATGAAGGTGGACATCGAGCGGTACCGGTCGCTGATCCAGCGGCTCGGCCTGCGCCGATAGCGTGACCCGAGGGGGAGTGACCGGTCCGGTCGCTCCCCCTCGGTGCCAGAAGAGAAGAAACGGCGCGAGCGCGCTGGAGGATCCGTCCGCCGGTCCTCGGTAGTGGTTCCCGGGTGAGAAGACTGCGAAGTCCCGGGAGCTTCGATCGAAGACCGGCCTCATTCCTCGAGCGTCCGCGGGCGAACCGGGTCCCAGGGTGGGAGACTCGCGCCGGACGAAGCACAAAAGAGGAGATACACCCTATGACCGACTCCACCGGAGTCACCGTGCACGAGACCGAAGCCGTGATCGACAACGGCCGGTTCGGCACCCGCACCGTGCGTTTCGAGACGGGCCGCCTGGCCAAGCAGGCCGCCGGCTCCGTCGTCGCGTACCTCGACGAAGAGACCATGCTGCTCTCGGCCACCACGGCGTCGAAGCACCCGAAGGAGCACTTCGACTTCTTCCCGCTGACCGTGGACGTCGAGGAGCGCATGTACGCCGTGGGCCGCATCCCCGGCGCGTTCTTCCGCCGTGAGGGCCGCCCGTCGACCGACGCGATCCTCACCGCCCGCCTGATCGACCGCCCGCTGCGCCCGTCGTTCACCGACGGTCTCCGCAACGAGATCCAGGTCGTCATCACCGTCCAGAGCCTCAACCCGGACGACCCGTACGACGTGCTGGCCATCAACGCCGCTTCGGCGTCGACCCAGATCGCGGGCCTGCCGTTCTCCGGCCCGGTCGGCGGCGTGCGCGTCGCTCTGATCGAGGACCAGTGGGTCGCGTTCCCGACCTGGTCGCAGCTGGAGAAGGCCACCTTCAACATGGTGGTCGCGGGCCGCATCGTCGGCGACAGTGCCGATGACGTCGCGATCATGATGGTCGAGGCCGAGGGCACCGAGCACACGCTCGACCTGATCGCCGCCGGCGGCAAGGCGCCCGACGAGGCCGCCGTGGCCCAGGGCCTCGAGGCCGCCAAGCCGTTCATCCGCGTGCTGTGCGAGGCGCAGCAGCGCCTGGCCGCCGACGCCGCGAAGCCGACCGGCGACTTCCCGCTGTACCCGGCCTACCAGCCGGACATCTACGAGGCCGTCGCCGCGATCGCGACCGACGACCTGGCGAAGGCGCTGACCATCGCCGGCAAGCAGGACCGCGACGCCGCGACCGACGAGGTCAAGGCCACCGTGCTGGCGAAGCTGGGCCTGGGCGACGGCGAGGCCTTCGAGGGTCGCGACGGCGAGGTCGGCGGCGCGTTCAAGGCGCTGACCAAGAAGATCATGCGCCAGCGCGTGCTCACCGAGAAGATCCGCATGGACGGCCGCGGCCTGACCGACATCCGGTCGCTCTCGGCCGAGGTCGCCGTGATCCCGCGGGCCCACGGTTCGGCGCTGTTCGAGCGCGGCGAAACCCAGATCCTGGGCGTCACCACGCTGAACATGCTCCGCATGGAGCAGCAGATCGACTCGCTCTCCCCGGAGACGACCAAGCGCTACCTGCACCACTACAACTTCCCGCCGTTCTCCACCGGTGAGACCGGCCGCGTCGGCTCGCCGAAGCGGCGCGAGATCGGCCACGGCATGCTCGCCGAGCGCGCCCTGGTCCCGGTGCTGCCGAAGCGCGACGAGTTCCCGTACGCGATCCGCCAGGTCTCCGAGGCGCTGGGCTCCAACGGCTCGACCTCGATGGGCTCGGTCTGCGCGTCCACGATGGGCCTGTTCAACGCCGGCGTGCCGCTGAAGGCGCCGGTCGCGGGCATCGCGATGGGCCTGGTGTCCGACGAGGTCGACGGCGAGACGCGCTACGTCGCGCTGACCGACATCCTCGGCGCCGAGGACGCCCTGGGCGACATGGACTTCAAGGTCGCCGGCACCAAGGACATCATCACCGCGCTGCAGCTCGACACGAAGCTCGACGGCATCCCGTCGGAGGTCCTCGCGGCCGCGCTGAAGCAGGCGAAGGACGCACGGCTGACCATCCTGGAGGTCATCGCCGAGGCGATCGACGGCCCGGACGAGATGAGCCCGTACGCCCCGCGCGTCACCTCCGTGAAGATCCCGGTCGACAAGATCGGCGAGGTCATCGGCCCGAAGGGCAAGATGATCAACTCGATCACCGAGCAGACCGGTGCCGACATCTCCATCGAGGACGACGGCACGATCTACGTCGGTGCGGCCGACGGCCCCTCGGCCGAGTCGGCGATCGACCTGATCAACGCGATCGCCAACCCGCAGCTGCCGAAGGTCGGCGAGCGCTTCCTGGGCACCGTGGTGAAGACGGCCGCGTTCGGCGCGTTCGTCTCGCTGCTGCCGGGCAAGGACGGCCTCGTCCACATCTCGAAGCTGGGCAACGGCAAGCGGATCGCCAAGGTCGAGGACGTGGTCAACGTGGGCGACAAGCTCCGCGTCGAGATCGCCGACATCGACAACCGCGGCAAGATCAGCCTGATCGTGGTCAAGGAGGACGACGCCGCCGACGCCAAGCCGGCCGAGGGCGCCGAGGGTGCCGACGCCGAGAAGTCCGACGCCAAGTAAGTCCTTCATATCTGAAAAAGAAGTCCCGTCGAAGGCCTCCTCGCGGAAGACGCGCGAGGAGGCCTTCGCGGCATCGTGAGTAAGGAACCCATGGCACGGCAGGTTTCCGGGCACGAGCAGCCCGTCGGCAGCACCCGCACGCTCGAGTCCACTCCGGACGGTGCGATCGTCAGGCGCAGCGTGCTCCCCGGCGGCCTGCGGGTGATCACCGAGTACGTCCCGGCGTCGCGCTCGGCGACGGTGGGGCTGTGGGTGGGCGTCGGTTCGCGCGACGAGCCGCTGGCCGTCGCCGGCGCCGCGCACTACCTGGAACACCTGCTGTTCAAGGGAACCGCCAACCGGGACGCCACGCAGATCGCCGAGGAGATCGACGCCGTCGGCGGCGAGTTCAACGCGTTCACGGCCAAGGAGCACACCTGCTACTACGCGCAGGTGCTCGATGCCGACCTGCCGCTGGCCATGGACCTGGTGACCGACGTGGTGTTCGAGGCGCTGTGCACCGACCGCGACATGGACACCGAACGCAGCGTGGTGCTCGAAGAGATCGCGATGCGCGACGACGACCCCGAGGACCTGCTGCACGAGACGTTCGTGGGCGCGATCCTCGGCGAGCACCCGCTCGGCCGGCCGGTGCTGGGCACCGAGAAGTCGATCACGGAGATGTCGCCCACGGCGTTGCGCGGCTTCTACAAGCGCCGCTACACGATGCCGCGGATGGTGCTCGCGGTCGCCGGGAACGTCGAGCACAACCAGGTGCTTCGCCTGGTGCGCAAGGCTTTGGGCGATCGGCTCAACGGCGCGGGCGTCCCGGTGCCGCCGCGCGCCGGCCGCGCGCGCATCCAGACCGTGCCGAAGCTGGCGCTGCACACCGACGACACCGAGCAGGCGCACGTGATGCTCGGGCTGCGCTCGCTGCCGCGGCACGACGAGCGCCGTTTCGCGTTGTCGGTGCTCAACGCGGCGCTGGGCGGCGGCATGAGCTCGCGGCTGTTCCAGGAGATCCGGGAGCGGCGCGGGCTCGCGTACCAGGTGTACTCGTCGGTGGCGAGCTACGCCGACACCGGGCACATGGCCGTGTACGCCGGCTGCCAGCCGGAGCGGCTCGGGCAGGTCGCGGGCGTGATCCGCGAGGTGCTCGACGGCGTCGCCGCCGACGGGCTGACCGACGCCGAGGTGGCGCGCGCCAAGGGGCAGCTGCGCGGCGGCCTGGTGCTGGGACTGGAGGACACGTCGTCGCGCATGTCGCGCATCGGCAAGAACGAGCTGAACTACGGCCGTTACCTGGGTGTCGACGACACCGTGGCCCGCGTGGACGCGGTGACGACCGAAGAGGTGTGTGCGCTGGCTCGCACTCTGCTGCGCCGCCCCGGTGGGGTGTCGGCGGCGGCGGTCGTGGGGCCGTACGCTCACGCCGACGACCTGCCGGACGATCTGCACGAGGTGATCGCGTCATGACCGACTCCCCGATCCGCGTCGGCGTGCTGGGCGCGCGCGGCCGCATGGGTGCGACGGTGGTGAACGCCGTCGAGGGCGCCGCCGACCTGAAGCTGGTGGCCGCGCTCGACGCGGGAGACGACTTCGCCCCGCTGGGCGAGGCCCAGGTGGTGGTGGACTTCACCCACCCCGACGCCGTGATGGACAACCTGCGGTACCTGATCGAGCACGACTTGCACGCCGTGGTCGGCACGACCGGGTTCAGCGAGGAGCGGCTGGAGCAGGTGCGTTCGCTGCTGGCCGGGAAGCCTTCGCTGGGCGTGCTGGTCGCGCCGAACTTCGCGCTCGGTGCGGTGCTGGCGATGCGCTTCGCGGCGCAGGCGGCGCGGTTCTACGCGTCGGCCGAGATCATCGAGCTGCACCACAACCGCAAGGCCGACGCCCCGTCGGGCACCGCGTCGCACACCGCGCGCATGATCGGCGAGGCGCGCGCGGCGGCCGGCCTGGAGCCGGGTCCGGACGCCACGACGTCCGAACTGGACGGTGCCCGCGGCGCCCGCGTCGCCGAGGTCCCCGTGCACTCCGTGCGGCTGCCGGGTTTGGTGGCGCACGAGGAGATCCTGTTCGGTGGCGAGGGGGAGACCCTGACCATCCGGCACGACTCGCTGGACCGCACGTCGTTCATGCCGGGCGTGCTGCTGGGCGTGCGTTCGGTGGTGTCGCGCCCCGGCCTCACGGTCGGCCTGGAGAACGTGCTCGACCTGTGAGGGCCCGCAACGTCGCGCTGCTGCTGACCGCGGCGCTGGTCGTGTACCTGGTCCTGCTGGCGGACCGGGCGGTGGCGCTGTTCGCCACCGGTACGCCCGCGGGCATCGCGCTCGGCGTGGGCGTGTTCGTGCTGCCGCTGCTGGGTGTGTGGATCGTGGTCGCCACCTGGCGGTCCGGCCTGCAGATCCAGCGCCTCTCGCGCCGCCTCGACGCCGAAGGCGCGCTGTCCGACGTGTCCGACCTCCCGCGCCGCCCGTCCGGCCGCGTCGACCGCACCGCCGCCGACGCCTGGTTCGACGCCCGCCGCGAGGAAGTCCAGGCCAACTCCGAGGACTGGCGCGCCTGGTACCGCCTCGCCTACGCCTACGACATCGCGGGCGACCGCCGCCGAGCCCGGGCGACGATGCGCAAGGCCGTGGAACTGGAAGCCGCGGACCGCTGAAAAACAGGGGTCGCCGCGGAACAGGGGTTGCCGTTCCGCGGCGTTCGTGCGGGTCGGCGATTCGGCGACGACCCGGCTCAGTGCATCCAGCCCGCGAGCAGCGCCGGTGACGCGGCCAGCAGGCTGAACCGCACCCAGCGGCCCGCCAGCCCCGCGGCCAGGAACGTGACCAGCCGCATCCGCACCATGCCGGCGAGCACGCTCGTCGCCATGAAGGGCGGGAGGCCGATGAGCGAGCTGACGCCGTAGGTGCCCGCCATCCAGTGCGGGTGGCGCTGGCAGCGTTCCCGCAGGGCTTCGATCTTGGAGCGCAGCACCTTGGTGCGCCGGTGCCAGCGGTCCCGGCGGGCGCTGGGCACGCGTTCGCGGTGGAGGCGGTCGTGCAGGAAGCGCGGGAGGCGGATGGAGCCGCGCGCGGCGAGGTAGTACAGCAGCTTGCCGGCGATCTGGCCGACCGCGACGGCCGCGCCGAGCCACAGCCAGTGCACGTCGTGCTGGCTGGCGCAGAGGCCGACGACGAACAGCTCCGCGTTCACGACCGGCACGATCGCCGAGCCGAACGCGACGCCGAGCGTCACGAGCAACCAGCCCATCGTGCCTCCCCCTGAAGTGAACCCCCCGAAGTGATCCTCGTCATTCGAGGCTAGCAGTCGTCACGAAAAGGTCACGGGGGCTAACCCCCCTATTCCGGCGGGTGCTGACCCCAGAAGATCACCTGGACGTTCGGTTCAGGACACCTGCGCCTGCCACCATTCGGGCGTGACCGACGTGCCCTTCGCCGATCGCTTCGCCGGGTTCTGCGCGGCCGTCGTCCGAGTCCTGCCCTTCGGGCTGTCGCGCCTCGTCGCGCCGAGCTTCCTCGGGTTCGTGATCATCAACGGCTTCACGTTCGGCGTCGACCTCGGGCTGCTGACGGTGTTCCACAGCGGCTTCGGCTGGCCGGTGTGGCTGGCGATCAGCGCGTCCTACGTGCTCGCGTTCGGGCTCAGCTTCGTGCTCAACCGTGCGCTGAACTTCCGCTCGCACGCGCCCGTCGGTCGGCAGGCGGTGCTGTACGTGGTGGCGATCGGGGTGAACTACGCGGCGTTCCTGCTGGGCGTGGGTGCCGGGCTCGCCGCGCTGGGCATGGAGTACCACCTGTCGCGGCTGATCGCGGGGGCGTGCGAGGGCGTGTTCATGTACTCGGTGATGCGCTGGGTCGTCTTCGCGAAGCGCGAAGAGCCCGCCGTCAGTGCGTGAGCTCCAGCTGCAACGTGCCGGTGAGGCGCACTTCGCGCAGTGTGCCGCGGCCCGTGTCGAGGGTGCGGACGGTCCCGTCGGGCGCCCAGCCCGCGCGGCGGTAGAAGCCGAGCGTCGGGTGGTCCGACTGCGCGACCCACGTGACGCCGCGGTCGAGCCCGTCCCGGCGTAGGTCGGCGGCGGCCGTGCCGAGCAGGCGGCCCGCGTGCCCGCGGCGGCCCCAGCGCGGCTCGACGACGAGCGTCGCGATCAGCGCGGTGGTGGCGGCGTCGGGCGGGGCGGCGCCGTCGGCCGTGGCGATCTCGTCGGCGGGCGCGGGGCCGGCCACGCAGTAGCCGACGGTGAACTCGCCTTCCACCGCGAGGTACACGCGCGTGCCGGGGAACTCGATGGTCTCGGCCCACGTGCCTTCGAGGTCGGCGGCGTCCAGCGCGTCGATGGCCTCGGCGCCCAGCAGGTCGGTGTAGGCCGCCCGCCAGGTGAGGCGCTGGATGCGGGCGATCTCCGCGGCGTCGGACAGGCTCGCGGGACGGACTTCGGCGGCACTCACGCAGGGGAATCTACCGCCCGCCGTCGCGGAAACTGTCGGGGGCGGCTGGCACGATGGACCGACCATGCAGACGATCAGCCTTCAAGCGGCCCGCCGCACCGCGCTGGCCGCCCAGGGGTTCGCCGACGCGCGCCCCGCCGCGCCGCCCACCCGCCGGCACCTGGCCAAGGTGCTTTCGCGCGTTCAGCTGCTGCAGCTGGACTCCGTGAACGTCGCCGTGCGCGCCCACTACATGCCCGTGTTCTCGCGCCTGGGCGCCTACGACCAGGCGCTCCTCGACGACGCCGCCTGGGCCGACAGCGCGCGCAGACCGCGGATGCTCGTCGAGTCGTGGGCCCACGAGGCGAGCCTGCTGCCGATCGAAGACTGGCCGCTCCTGCGCTCCGGCGCCAAACGCGACGGCTGGTGGCGCAACTACACGCGCGTGGTCGAAACCGTGCCCGGCCTGATCGACGACGTGCTCGCGATCGTCAAGGAACACGGCCCCATCGGCGCGGGCGCCATCGAGAAGGCGCTCGAAGCGGAAGTCGCCGGCCGCGGTCCGGGCGCGTGGTGGGAACGCTCGGTGGTCAAGAAGGCGTGCGAGTACCTGTTCGGCCTCGGTCGCCTGTCCACGGGCACGCGCCGGTCGTTCGAGCGGCTCTACGACCTGACCGAACGCGTGGTGCCGCCCGCGATCCTGTCCCGGCAGATGTCGGCCGAGGAGGGTGCCCGCGGCCTGATCGACCGCTCCGCCCGCGCGCTGGGCGTCGCCACCGAGACCGACCTGCGCGACTACTACCGGCTGGGCCCGGACGTCGCGCGCCAGGCCGTCGCCGAGCTGGTCGAGGAGGGCACCCTGGAACCCGTCCAGGTCCGCGACTGGCGCGGCATCGCCTACCGGCACACGGCCGCCCGCACGCCCCGCGCGATCACCGGCCGGGCCCTGCTGTGCCCGTTCGACCCGCTCATCTGGGAACGCGCCCGCACCGAGCGGCTCTTCGGCTTCCGCTACCGCATCGAGATCTACGTGCCGGAACCCAAGCGGCTCTACGGCTACTACGTCTTCCCGTTCCTGCTCGACGGCTCCCTGGCCGCCCGCGTGGACCTCAAGTCCGACCGCGCCGCCGGCGTGCTGCGCGTCCAGGGCTCGTTCGCCGAGGAGGGCGCCGACGTCCCGCGCGTCGCCGCCGAGCTCGCGGGGGAGCTGGCGCACATGGCGGCGTGGCTCGGCCTGGACGGCGTCGCGGTGGGACCCCGCGGCGACCTGGCGGAGGCCCTGTCACGCGCCGTGCGCTGACCGGCGCCTGAACACGTTGCGGGGCAAGGGCTTTCACTGGAGGTGGCCGTCGAGAAGCGGCGGGCCGGAACGGGTAACCGAAGCGGGGGAGCGGTTCACCTCGCGGCAGGCGGGGCGCCTTGGCGGGTGCGGTTGTCCAGTGTGTTGCGGTGAGCTGGGCCCGAACGCGTTGCGGGGCAAGGCTTCGCATCGGAGTGGGGTGTGCTGCGGCGGCACGGTCGCGTTGTTTGCGCGTGCCGTGCGCTGAGCCGGCCCTGACTGCGTTGGCGGGCTGCGTTCGCGCCGGAGACGGCGGCCCGCGAGACGCGGCAGGCCGGGCCGGATGCCCGGAACGGAGGAAGCCGCACCCGTGACCAACGGGCCGGTGCCGGCGGCGCAATGCCTGGCGGTGCCGCTGCCGCGAGCCGACCCGAGCCGAAATGCCCTGCGGGACAAGGACTTGGCGCCAAGGCCGCTGCGGATACGAAGCGGCGGGCCGGACCGGATGCCTCGGTCCGGCCCGCAGCCTCCCCCTTAGCCGGCCGCGCGGGTCACCACCGCGTTGCCCGTGCCGGTGCGGGCGCGGACGCGCAGGGTGGCGCCCGCTTCGGGCGGCACGTCGGAGACGTCCAGCTCGCTGTGGACGCGGCCCGCGGACGAGGCGAGCTCGACTTCGGCCGCGATGCCGCGGCGGATGCCCACGCGGACTTCGCCGGAGCCGGTGATCAGGTCGACCGTGCCGGAGGCCGCTTCGGCGACGGACAGGTCGCCGCTGCCGGTGCGGGCCATGACTTCGCCCGTGACGGAGCCGAGCCAGACGTTGCCGGTGCCCGTGGCCAGCGTGGCGGAGCCGGAGACGGAGGCCGCCTCCACCGAGCCGCTGCCGGTGCGCAGCTGGAGGCCGGCGGGCGTCGGGCCGAGCTTCACGCGGCCGGTGCCGGTGCGCACGATGGCGGCGCCGTCGGCCTGTTCGAGCGTGACCTCGCCGGAGCCGGTCAGGATGTCGGCGCGCCCGGCGGTGCCGGTGACCGTGACGTCGGCGGCGCCGGCGCGGACCTCCACGTGGGAGCCCTTCGGCGCGTGCACCGTGACCGACACCGGCACGTTCCGCAGCTGCCACGCCTTCGCCGCCCGCACCACGAGCCGGTTGCCGGTCTTCTCGATCCGCGCCTGGCGCACCGCATCGGCCGGCGAAGCGTCCGCGGTCACGCCCAGCTGGTCACCGAAGCGCTCGCCGACCCACGACAGCAGGTTGTTCACCCCGCTGACCCACGGCGGCTGCTCGCCCGCGTCGTGCCGCAGCTCGACCCGGGCGCCGGACTCGCGATCCAGCACCAGTTCCACGCGGCCGATCGTCACGCCGACGTCGAGCTCCAGCGGGCCGTCCGCCTCGAACTCCTGCGCACGCACCAGCGGATCGTCCGAAGTGGACGAACCGAGATCAGCCGAAGCGACCGCCTCCTCCGCCGCACCCGCGACGGCTTCCTCGGCGGCTTCCTGGGCGGCTTCCTGGGCGGCTTTGTCCCAATCGGACTTGTCTTCACTCATCGTCGCTTCCCCCTTCTAGCTCTGGACCCAGCCGTGCAGCTTGGTCTCGGAGCGGCCGCCCTGGTGGTGCCGCTGCTGGTGGTGCTGCGCCTGGCCGAGGGCCCCCTGCACGGCCTGGGCGACGAACGTGTTGAGCGAGACCCCTTGCGCGGCCGCCGCCTGCTCGGCCTGGCTCTTGATCTGCTCCACGAGCCGCAGCGTGATGCGCGAGATGTCCCCGCCGTCGATCGGTGGGGGCGGCGTGCGCGGCTGGTCCGTCCGCGCCGGCTCGCCGGGCTCGGCCGCACCGGTCACGACCACGCGCACGTCGCGGCCGTCGAGCCGGACGTCCACGACCTGGCCCGGCAGGGCGGCGGTCACCTCGGCGGCGAGGTCGGCCAGTGCGTTCATCAACGTCAGCCGGGCCGCGGGTTCGAGTGCGGACGAAAGGAGTGCGGCCGTGCGCCGGGTCTGCTCGTCCCCGGCGGAGGCCGTGTTCGCGAGGTCTTCGCGAAGGTTCGCGATGTACGGCGTCAGGTCCATGACGCCACTATGACGTCACTGGTGACGTCAGTCAAGGAAGCGGTGACATCAAGTGGTGTCACGCCGGTGTCGAACACACAAGCGGTTAGAGTGCGGGCCGGGAGCCGCAAGCGGGAGAGGGAGTGCTGACGTGGTCGAGACCGTGTCGCCCAGAGTGCAGCTGGTCGCGAAAACGGAGTTCTTCCCGCCGGAGGACGTGCCGTGGACGACGGACGCCGACGGGGGACAGGCTCTGGCCGAGTTCGCCGGCCGCGCCTGCTACCAGTCGTGGAAGAAGCCGAACCCGAAGACGGCCACCAACGCCGGGTACCTCGACCACATCATCGAGGTCGGTCACCTTTCCGTGCTGGAGCACGGTTCCGTGAGCTTCTACATCACCGGCATCTCGCGCTCGCTCACCCACGAGCTGATCCGCCACCGCCACTTCTCCTACTCGCAGCTCTCGCAGCGCTACGTCCCCGAGCGCGACGCCGCGTTCGTCGAACCCGACGTGATCGCGAACGACCCCGAGCTGCACGAGAAGTTCCTCAAGGCCGCGCAGGCCAGCGCCGACGCCTACGACGAGCTGCTCGCCGGGCTCGAGGAGAGGTTCGCCGACGCCCCGAACGCCACCCTGCGCCGCAAGCAGGCCCGCCAGGCCGCTCGCTCCGTGCTGCCGAACGCCACCGAGACGCGCATCGTCGTCACCGGCAACTACCGCGCCTGGCGCCACTTCGTGGCCATGCGCGCCACCGAGCACGCCGACGTCGAGATCCGCGCGCTGGCCATCGAATGCCTGCGGGAGCTGCAGAAGGCCGCGGGCAACGTGTTCGCCGACTTCACCATCTCGACCCTGCCCGACGGCACCGAGGTCGCGTCCAGCCCGAAGGTGCTCGAAGGCTGATGAAACGACTCGCGATCGACGTCCGCCCGGGCGATTACTCGGTGGTGCGCCTGCCCGCCGACGCACCGGTGCCCACAGACCTGCTCGACCCGGCCGGGCCCGCGCTCGTGTCCGTGACCCGCACGCCGGAGGAGCTTTCGGTGATCTGCCCGACGGGCCGCGAGCCCTCGGGTGGTGTCGTCGAGCACGGCTGGCGCCTGATGAGCGTGCGCGGCCCGCTGGAGTTCACGCTCACCGGCGTGATCTCGGCGCTCGCGTCCGAGCTCGCCGCCGCCGGCGTCGCGCTGTTCTCACTGTCCACTTTCGACACCGACCACATCCTCGTGCGCGCCGCCGAGCTCGACCGCGCGGTGAAGGCGTTCCGCGACGCCGGCCACGAGGTCGGCCTGCCCGCCTGAAACCGGTCGCGACGGCCCTCCGCCCGCGAGGACGGAGGGCCGTCGTCGTCCGGTACGGCCAACCGGCTGGTGGTAGAGCCCACCCTTGCCCTGGAAAGTTCGGCATGCCTAAACTTCGAGTTGGGACACCCGACAGACGGAGGGCGACGTGATGGCGGTGGCGGAAGCGGTCCGGCCCCGGCGGCTCGCCCGCCTGCGCGCGGGCTCGGCCCTGCTCGGTCCGGCGTTCGTCGCCGCCGTGGCATACGTGGACCCGGGCAACGTCGCGTCGAACATCAGCGCCGGTGCGCGGTTCGGGTACCTGCTGGTGTGGGTGATCGTCGCGGCGAACCTGATGGCCGTGCTGGTGCAGTACCTGTCGGCGAAGCTCGGCCTGGTCACGGGCCGGTCGCTGCCCGAGGCGCTGCGCGAACGGCTGCCCCGCTCGGCGCGGCTGGCGTACTGGGCGCAGGCCGAGGTCGTCGCCGTGGCCACCGACCTCGCGGAGGTCGTCGGCGGCGCCATCGCGCTGAACCTGCTGTTCGACCTTCCGCTCGTGGTCGGCGGCCTGATCACCGGCCTGGTGTCCCTGACGCTGCTCGCGGTGCAGGACCGCGGTGGCCAACGGACGTTCGAACGCGTGGTGACGGGCCTGCTCGCCGTGATCGCGATCGGCTTCCTGGCGAGCCTGTTCGTGGAGCCGCCCTCGGCGTCGGGGATCGCCAGCGGGCTCGTGCCGCGCTTCGACGGCGCCGACAGCGTGCTGATCGCCGCCGCCATGCTCGGCGCCACCGTGATGCCCCACGCGGTCTACCTGCACTCCGGTCTCGTCCGCGACCGCCACGGCACGCCCGCGCCCGAGAAGCGGCGACGCCTGCTTCGCGCGACCCGCTACGACGTCGGTTTCGCAATGCTGCTCGCCGGCGCGGTCAACCTCGGCATGCTGCTGCTCGCCGCCACCAACCTGCAGGGCCTGCCCGGCGTCGACTCGATCGAGGGCGCGCACGGCGCCGTCGCCACCGCGCTCGGCCCGACCGTCGCGCTGCTGTTCGCGATCGGGCTGCTGGCCTCGGGCCTCGCGTCCACGTCGGTGGGCGCCTACGCGGGCGCCATGATCATGCAAGGCTTGCTGCGCAAGAAGTTCCCGATCCTCGTGCGCCGGCTCGTCACGCTCACGCCGGCGATCGTGGTGCTCGCGCTGGGCGCCGACCCGAGCGCCGCGCTGGTGGTGTCGCAGGTGGTGCTGTCGTTCGGCATCCCGTTCGCGCTCGTGCCGCTGATCCGGCTCACGTCCGACGCGGAGCTCATGGGCACCGACGTGAACCGGCGGATCACCACCGTGCTGGCGTGGTGCGTCGCGGCCGTGATCATCACGCTCAACATCGCGCTGATCTACCTCACCGTCACGGGCTGAGCCCCGCAGGGAAACCCGAAGGAACCGGCCTGGGCCCCGCGCGGTCCGACTAGCATTCGCGCGACCCCGAACGAGGAGCCCGGCCCCGTGACCGACGAACAGACGCGCCCGTACGACCCGACCCGCCCGGCGCCCGGGCCGCGGCTCGTCGCCGGCCGCTACCTGCTGCTGGGCGAGCTCGGCCGCGGCGGCATGGGCGTGGTGTGGCGCGCGCAGGACCAGGTGATCGGCCGGCAGGTGGCCATCAAGGAGCTGCGGCTGCCGGACACCGAAGGCCAAGCGGTGTTCTCCGAACGCGTGCTGCGCGAGGTCCGCACCGGCGGGCGGCTCAACGACCCCGCCGTGGTCACGGTCTACGACATCATCACGGACAACGGCACCACGTTCATCGTGATGGAGCTCGTCGAGGCCCCGACGCTGGCCGACCTCGTGCGCCGCCAGGGCCCGATGCCGGCCGCGCACGTCGCGGTGATCGGCGACCGCGTGCTCGCCGCGCTGCAGGCCGCGCACGCCGCCGGGATCGTGCACCGCGACGTGAAGCCCGCCAACATCATGGTCGCGCCCGACGGCCGCGTGAAGCTCACCGACTTCGGCATCGCGCACGCCGTCGACGACCCGCGCCTGACCACGAGCGGCGTGATCGTGGGCTCGCCCGCGTTCATGGCGCCCGAACGCGTCGAGGGCCGCGAGGCCATGCCCGAGTCCGACCTGTGGTCGCTCGGCGCGACGCTGTTCTTCGCCGTGGAGGGCATCGTCGCGTTCGAACGCCCGACCACGGCCGCGACGCTGCACGCGATCATGACCGAGGTCCCCTACCTCACCCGCGGCCAGGGCCCGCTCGCCGCGGCGATCCTGGGGCTGCTCGTGGCCAAGCCGGAGGCCCGGCTCACGGCCCCGCAAGCCCGCAACCTCCTCGCCACCGCGGCCGGCCAGCCGCCCACGCCGCCGTCGGGCAGCACCGCCCCCGTGCTCACCACCGCCCCGGCGGCCGTCGCCGCCGCGCCGAAGCGCTCCCGCCGCGGCTGGTGGCTCGCCGGCGCCGCCGTGCTCACCGTCGCCGCGCTGGCCGGCGGCTTCTTCCTCGGCAAACCCGTGTGGTCACCGAAGACCGACCCGCAGCTGCGGCCCACCGTCACCTTCGGCCCCGACGGCTTCCTCAAGGCGGAGATCGGCACCTACTACCGCTGCTACAACGCGGCGGTTCAGCAGGGCGTGGTGATCAGCGACGACAACAGCACGACCTGCGACAAGCCCCACACCCTCGAGGTCTACGACATCGGCTCGGTGCTGCCCGTCGAGAGCTACGCCGACGACGAGGCGAAGGTCGCCGCCTACCCGGGCCTCGAGTCCGTCAGCCGGCTCGCCGAAGCGCGCTGCGCGGCGTCGTTCCACTCGTCCGCGGTGCCCGAGCAGCAGCGCGCGGGGCTCACCTATCAGGCGATCGTGCCCACGCAGCACGAGTGGGAGCTGGTGCCCACCGAGGACCACCGGGACTACAACCGCGACTTCTACTGCGTGCTGGCGAAGCCCGGCAACGCCCAGATCCCGGCGCAGATCACCACTAAGATCAAGTGACCGGGGCGAGAAGTTCCGCCCCGGGCCCGCTCACCCGGGAAAATCTCCGATCTTCACCAGGTCGGGCCCGGGTTCACCCGTTCGACGAGGTACCGTCAACACCATGTCCACTGCACCGTCCACCCCACCCACTGCCGCGCCCGGACGCCCGTTCGGCCGCGTGCTCACCGCGATGGCCACGCCGTTCGACCGCGATGGCGCGCTGGACCTGAAGCGGGCCCAGGAGCTCGCCGAGCACCTCGTGGAGCTGGGCAACGACGGACTGGTCGTGAACGGCACCACCGGCGAGAGCCCGACCACGAGCGACGAGGAGAAGACGGCGCTGATCCGCGCCGTCGTCGAGGCCGTCGGCGACCGGGCGACCGTGGTGGCGGGTGCCGGCACCAACAACACGGCCCACAGCGTCGAGCAGGCCCGCGCCGCCGCCGAGGCGGGTGCCCACGGCCTGCTCGTGGTCACGCCGTACTACTCGCGGCCCAGCCAGGCCGGCCTGTTCGCGCACTTCACCACGGTCGCGGACGCCACCGAGCTGCCCGTGCTGCTCTACGACATCCCGCCGCGCTCGATCGTGCCCATCGAGGTCGACACGCTGCTGCGGCTGGCCGAGCACCCGCGCATCGCCGCGGTGAAGGACGCCAAGGGCGACCTCATCGCCGGCTCCGAGGTGATCGCCAACACGCACCTGGCCTACTACTCGGGCGACGACGGCCTGAACCTGCCGTGGATCGCGGTCGGCGGCGTCGGCGTCGTCAGCGTCATCGGCCACGTGGTGGCCGGGCGGATCCGCGCGATGATCGACGCGTACGAGAACGGCGACACCTCCACCGCCCGCACCAACCACCGCGCCATGCTGCCGGTGATGCGCGCGATGTCGCGCGTCGGCGGGGTCGCGTTCGCCAAGGCGTCGCTGCGGCTGCGCGGGTTCGACATCGGCGACCCGCGGCTGCCCGTCGTGCCCGCCACGGAGGAGCAAAGTGCCCTGATCGCCGCCGATCTCGCCCAGGGCGGCGTGCCGCTGGGCGACAGCGCGGCCCAGGACTGGCATGGTGCACGGGTGGCACAAGCGGATTCCCAGGCGGCCTACGTCGCCCCCACCTCACACACCAGCGTTGGGACCTTGCCCCGGTGAGCTCACTTCCCCCCGGACCCGGACCCACGAACCTCCCGCCCGCCCTTCCCGAAGGCGCCCTGCGCGTCGTCGCGCTGGGCGGCATCGGCGAGGTCGGACGCAACATGACCGTCTTCGAGTACGACGGCAGGCTCCTGATCGTCGACTGCGGCGTCCTCTTCCCCGAGGACGACCAGCCGGGCGTCGACCTGATCCTGCCCGACTTCCGCGCGATCGAGGAGCGGCTCGACGACGTCGACGGCCTCGTGCTCACCCACGGGCACGAGGACCACATCGGCGCCGTCCCGTTCCTCTTGCGGCTGCGGCCCGACCTGCCGATCTACGGCTCGCGCTTCACCAACGCGCTGCTCGCGGCCAAGGCCAAGGAGCACCGCCAGCGGCCGAACCTCATCGAGGTGCGCGAAGGCGAGCGGCGCAAGGTCGGCGCGTTCGACCTCGAGTTCTTCGCCGTGAACCACTCGATCCCGGACGCGCTCGCGGTCGCCATCCGCACGCCCGCCGGGGTCGTGCTGCACACCGGCGACATCAAGCTCGACCAGCTGCCGCTCGACGGGCGCCTCACCGACCTCGCGGGCTTCTCGCGCCTGGGCGACGAGGGCGTGGACCTGTTCTGCGTCGACTCGACCAACGCCGAGGTGCCCGGGTTCGTCATGCCCGAGCGCGACATCGGCCCGGTGCTCGACGACGTGATCCGCCGGGTCGACCAGCGCGTGATCGTCGCGTGCTTCGCGAGCCATGTGCACCGCGTGCAGCAGGTGCTCGACGCCGCCGTGCGGCACGGCCGCCGGGTCGCGTTCGTGGGCCGCTCGATGGTCCGCAACATGGGCATCGCCGCCGAGCTGAAGCTGCTCGAGGTGCCGGACGGCCTGCTCGTGGACCTCGACCAGGCGAGCACGCTGCCCGAGAGCAAGGTCCTGTTCGTCTCGACCGGTTCACAGGGCGAGCCGCTCTCGGCGCTCTCGCGCATGGCGCGCGGCGAGCACCGGCAGATCTCGATCCGCGCGGGCGACACCGTCGTGCTCGCCAGCTCGATGATCCCGGGCAACGAGACCGCCGTGTTCGGCGTGGTCAACGGCCTCACGCGGCTCGGCGCCAACGTCGTGCACCAGGGCAACGCGAAGGTCCACGTGTCCGGCCACGCGTCGGCCGGCGAGCTGCTCTACCTGTACAACGCCGTCCGCCCGAGCAACGTGATGCCGGTGCACGGCGAGTGGAAGCACCTGCGCGCCAACGGCGAGCTGGCCATCCGCACGGGCGTGTCGCCGGAGAACGTGGTGATCGCCGAGGACGGTGTGGTCGTGGACCTCGTCGACGGCAAGGCTTCGCGGACCGGCCGCGTCGAGGTGGGCCACGTGTACGTGGACGGCCTGTCGGTGGGCGACGTCGGCGAGTCGACGCTGTCCGACCGGCTGGTGCTGGGCGAGGGCGGCTTCATCTCGATCAGCGTCGCGGTCGACTCCAGCACGGGCCGCGCGGTCAGCAGCCCGACGGTCTCGGGGCGCGGGTTCTCCGACGACCCGAAGGCGCTCGACAGCGTGGTGCCGCTCGTGGAGATGGAGCTGGCGCGCACGGAGGCCGAGGGCATCACCGACACCCACCGCATCGCGCAGGCGGTGCGCCGGGTCGTCGGCCGCTGGGTCGCCGACACCTACCGGCGCCGGCCGATGATCGTGCCGACGGTCATCCCGGTCTGAGTTCTTCGCGTCGCCGGCCGCCGCCGCTCTCCCTTGGCCGGGGGAGCGGCGGCGGCTTTTTTTCAGCGCGGCCGGCCGGTTTTTTCAGCGGGTGATGGCGGCGATCAGCAGTGCGAAGGCGACGACGGCGCCCTGGCGGGCGAGTGCGTTGCGGGCCCGGCGCTGCTCGGACTTGGTCGGTGTGGTCACGGCTGCCCCCGTTTCTCGTGGTCGGTCCATGGTCGCTCGTGCGGCGGCCCGGCACATCCCGCGTGAGGCGGGTCCTGGCTCCCCCTCAGGTACGAGTCCCGCTTTACGCCGTTCGTCCTACGGCGGCGGGCCGCGGCGGCGTTAACCTGCGTTGAGCAGGAGGGACGCGCCGATGGGGCGTCATTCGAGCGTGCGGGCACGAAGCCGGCTGCTGGCGCCGCTGGCTGTTTCCGTGCTGCTCGTGCTCGGTGGCTCGGTGTGGGCCGCGGCCACGCTGGAGAGCCGGTGCGCGAAGGGGCACGTGCTGGTGTCGGCGTCGCCCGACGTCGCCCCGGTGCTTTCCCAAGTGGCGCAGGGACTTTCGGCGTCTTGCCGGTCGTACGAGATCCGCCCGCGCGACACCGCGCAGGCCGTCGCCGAGTTCGGCGCGCCCGGAGGGGAGCGGGCGCAGGTCTGGGTGCCGGACTCGACGATCGCGTTGCAGCGGGCCCGGCAGCTCGGCGCGACGGACGTGCCGGAGTCGGGACCGTCGGTGGCGAGCTCCCCGGTCGTGCTGGCCGTGGCGGAAGACACCGCGCGCGGGCTCGGCTGGCCGGAGCGCACGCTGACCTGGACCGACGTCGTCGACGCGCCGGGCGCCGTGCTCACCACGCCGGACCCGGCCCGCGACCCGGTGGGCACCTCGGCGCTGGTCGGGCTGCGCGACGTGGTGGGTTCGGCGCCGGACCCGGCGGGGGCGTTCGCGGCGGTGCTGCGGCGGTTCGCCGTCGGCGGCGGGGGAGGGACGGCGTATCCGGCTTCGGAGAGCTCCGTGGTGCAGCACAACGCCGCTTCGGGGGCTTCGCCGCTGGTGGCGGTGTATTCGGCCGGTGCGCCCGCGCTGGACTACCCGTTCGCGCGGCTAAGCGGCGCCGGGGCCGAGCAGAGCGCGGCCATCGACGCATTGCAGCAGGCGGTGCTGGGCAGTGCGGGCACGGCGGCCCTCGCCCGGGCCGGCCTCCGCGTACCCGGGCAGGCCCTGGCCGGGCACGCCGACGACCCGCACGTGCAGGCAGCCGGGCAGCGCAGCGCGCCCGTGCCGTCGGGTGCCGATCTCAAGGTGCTGCTGACCCAGTGGGCGGGCGTGAACCTCGACGCGCGGGTGGAGGTGCTGCTGGACGTCTCGGGTTCGATGGAGGCGCGCGTGCAGGGCACGAACTTGAACCGCATGCAGGTGACCGTGGCCGCCGCCGAGCAGGCGCTGCACCTGTTCCGGCCTTCCACGCAGCTGCGGATCTGGGAGTTCGCCACGAGACTCGACGGGGCGAAGGACTACCGAGAGGTGCTGCCGCTCGCGCCGGTCGCCCAGCACCTCACGCCGGACGACCTCGCGAAGCTCACCGCGGTGCGCGCCGTCCCGAAGGCGGGTACCGGCCTGTACGACACCGTGCTCGACCTGTACGGGGTTGCTCGGCGCGACTGGCAGCCCGGCGTGCTCAACGTCGTGATCGTGATGACCGACGGCCGCAACGAGGACACGTCCGGCATCTCCCGTGAGGCGTTCCTGGCCGGCCTCACCCGCCTCGCCGACCCGGCGCACCCCCTGCCGGTGATCGCGATCGGCATCGGCGCGGACGCCGACGAGAGCGAACTGTCCGCCATCACCGCGGTCACCGGCGGCGGTGCGTACGTGACGCGTGACCCGACGAAGATCGGCGACGTGTTCTACGGGGCGCTGGCCCAGCTCGTGGCGCGCTAGCGGTATTCGGCTAGGCCGGTTCTTTCGGCGGGCGCAGCCCGTCGACCACGACCGTGACGGCCGTCGTGGCCCGCGGCTCCCACTCCGCCTCGGGGATCCGCGACAGCGCGCCCAGAAGCAGGATTACGTCGGCGGCATCGACCCCGTCGCGCACCTGACCGGCGGCCTGCCCGCGCTCCAGCAGCGTGCCGAGCGCTTCGTCGAGCCGGTGGTGCTGGCCGGAGTACAGGTCGTGCCACGCCGAGGCCTCGATCGCCGCCATGACGCCGCGTTTGACCCGCGCGTACTCGACCAGCCGGTGCAGCCAGTGGGTCAGAGCCAGCAGCGGCGGGTGCTCGGCCAGCAGCGGCGGCACGGCGTCGACGAGCTGGGTCAGCTCGTGGCGGTACACCTCGGCCAGCAGGTGCTCGCGGGTGGGGAAGTGCCGGTAGAGCGTGCCCTGGCCGACGCCCGCGGCTTTCGCGACCCCGTGGAGCTTGAGGTCGTCGATCGCCCCGTTGGACCTGCTCAGCTCGGCCCGCGCCGCCTCGACGATGCGGTCCCGGTTGGCCACCGCGTCGGACCGCAGCTCACGGCTCGCCACCGGCGTCACCTCGCTTCCCGTTCGACTAAGTGGACAACTGTCCGGTACGGTGGGAACCGTAATCGGACAGTTGTCAGTTTAGAGCGGAGAGGTCGAGATGAGCACGTTGGAGGGCAAGGTCGTCGCCATCACCGGCGCGAGCAGCGGGATCGGGGAGGCGACGGCGCGGGAGCTGGCCTCCCGCGGTGCGGCCGTCGTGCTGGGCGCGCGGCGCACCGATCGGCTGGCCGCGGTCGTGACGCGGATCCGGGCCGCGGGCGGGCGCGCGGAGATGCTGGACGTCGACGTGACGAAGCGGGCCGATCTCGAACGGCTGGTGGCGGCCGCCGTGGACCGGTTCGGCCGGCTCGACGTGCTGGTGGCCAACGCGGGTGTCGCACGGATCGCCCCGGTGGGCGACCTCGACGTGGACAGCTGGGACGCGATGATCGACGTCAACCTGCGCGGGGTCCTGCACGGCATCGCCGCCGCGCTGCCGGTGTTCCGGGAGCAGGACAGCGGGCACCTCGTGACGACCGTGTCGACGTCGGGGCTCAAGATCGTGCCGGCGCAGGCGGTGTACGCGGGGACCAAGAACGCCGTTCGCACGTTGCTGGAGGCGCTGCGCCAGGAGTCGACCGACGGGGTGCTGCGCACGACGTCGATCTCGCCGGGGTTTGTCCGCACGGAGCTCGTCGACTACGTGGCGGACCCCGCGCAGCGCGCTCAGGCCCAGGAGGCCATGGCGGCGCTCGGCATCGCTCCGGAGGCCGTCGCGCGCGCCATCGCGTTCGCGATCGAGCAGCCGGACGACGTCGAGATCGGCGACCTGACCATCCGGCCCGCGCGGCAGGGTTAGGTCACGCCTTTCGAAAACCGTTGCACCACATACGCTCCGCCGAGCAGGATCGCCGCGCCGAGCGCCTGGGGCCACGCCAGGGCCTCGCCGAGCAGGGCCCACGCGAAGGCCGTCGCCGTGACGGGTTCGAGGAGGCCGAGCACGCTGGCGACCGAAGCGGGCAGGTGGCGCAGGGCTGTGATGCCGAGCAGGTAGGACAGCACGGTCGAAAGCAGCACCAGCAACGTCAGCAGCAGCCAGATCGGTGGCGTCCAAGGGCCGAACTCCACGGCGTGGTCGAGCAGCGACCACGGGATCGTCCACGGTGGACTGACCACGGACACGACCACGGCGCCGACGACCATGCCCCACGTGACCAGGCCGAGGGGATCGCGGTCGGCGACCGCGCGTTCGCCGATGAGGAAGTAGCCGGCGGAGCACACCGCGGCGCCCAGCCCGGCGAGGAGGCCGATCGCGTCGAGCGTGAGGCCCTGCCAGACCTGGCCGACGAGCGCGAGACCGACGATGGCGAGCGCGATCCCGGCCCACATGGCGCGCGGCAGGTGCGTGCGGCGGACCACGCGCACCCACAGCGCGATCAGCACGGGGGAGAGGAACTCGAGCAGGATCGCGATGCCCACGGGCACGCGGTCGGCGGCGATGAAGTAGGCGAGCTGCGTGCCGGTGACGCCGAGCAGGCCGTACGCGAGCAGCATCGGCCATTCACCGCGGCGGACCTTGAGCGTGTGCGGCGCGAGGGCCGCCGTGCCGGCGAGCAGCAGCAGGCCCGCGAAGCCGATGCGGAACGTCGCGACCTGCTCCGGTGTCATCCCGGCGGCCATCGCGGGTTTGCCGAGCGTGCCGGACGTGCTGAAGAACAGCGCGGCGAGCAGCACGAACGCCACCCCGCGGCCACGGTGCGCGGCGCGGGGTGGCGTGACGACGGGCAGTTCGGTGGTCACGGTCGTCGACAGTACGACTTTCGCGTCACCACCGAAACCGATTTAGCGGTTATCGTCCGACTTACCAATCCGGCCAAAAGTAGGCCGACCCCCACGCGGCGCGTAACCATCACTACGAAGTCATCCGGCCGTAACTGTGGTCGGATTGGTAATGATCGGCGCAGTCAGTCCGGTGGCGACGTGGGTGGTGATCGTCGCGAGACGCTTGCCCTGCCGGGTCAGTGCGCCGAGCGCCAGGTCGTCGGGCGCGGCGGACTTGCGCGAGACGAAGGAGCCGCCGTAGGGGTTGCCCGACTCCTTCAGGTGCGGGTCGCCGTAGCCGAGCGGCACGACGATGGCGCCCCAGTGGTAGAAGATGTTGTTGGTGGCCAGCACGGTCGCCTCGAGGCCGCCGTGCGCGGTCGACGCCGTGGTGAACGACGTCGCGACCTTGTCGGCCAGCTTTCCCTGCGCCCACAGGCCACCGGTGCTGTCCAAAAAGGACTTCAGCTGGGCCGCGGGCCCGCCGAAGCGCGTGGGGCTGCCCACGGCGAGGCCGTCGGCCCACTCGAGGTCGGCCAGGGTGGCGTACTCGTGGTGCGGCCCGGAGTCGACCCACGCCTGCCAGCGGGGGTTGCTCGCGACGGCCTCGGGCGGCGCGGTCTCGCGCACGGTCCGGACCCGGACTTCGGCACCGGTCTCCCGGGCGCCCTCGGCCAGCGCGGAGGCGAGGGCGGCGGTGTTGCCGGTGGCGCTGTAGTAAACGACGAGGATGCGTGTGCTCACGCCCCGCGACTCTAGGCGAAAGCGCGGGTTCAGGACTGTGGTGTCCGAGGGGTGGGCGGCCCCGGCTTCCAGGGGCTCACGGTGTCCGTCGGCCGCGTCGGGTCGTTGAACCGCGGCCGCACCGGCTCGTCACGGCGCAACGGCACGAGGCCGTCGGTGATCGCCTGCATGATCTTCGCGTGCGCCCGCACCCCGGCGCCCGGCCGCTCCGGCTCGACGTCCGACAGGTCCACCGGCGCCCCGAAGTGCACCTTGAACCGCGGCCGCCGCAGCGGCGCGCTCAGGCCGGATCGCGCGAGCGGCACCAGATCCGCAGGCCCGTTCACGGTCTCGGTGCCCCAGTACACCGCCTCGTGCGCGCCCCACTGGCTGATCGGGATCACCGGCACCCCCGCGGCCAGCGCCAGGCGCGCCGCCCCCGTCTTGCCGCGCTCCGGCCACAGGCCCGGGTCGTGGCTGATCCGGCCCTCCGGGTAGACGATGATCGGCTCCCGCGTGGTCTTGAGCTCCGCCACGGCCTCGGCGAACTGCCCGATGGCCGTCGCCGCGTGCTTGCGGTCGACCCGCAGGTGCCCGCTCACCCGCAACGCCGGCCCGATCACCGGCGCGTCCAGGATGCCCCCGGCCAGCATGAACCGCGGGTTGATGCCGATCCGCTTGCACGCCGCCATCAGCACGAACGCGTCGAACACGCCGATGTGGTTCGCCGCCATCAGCAACGGCCGCCCCCGCAGCTGGCGCGGCACCGCTCCCGACACCGTCAGGCGGCCCACGAGGTTGACCAGCCCACGGTCGATGTTGAGCATCGTCCGCCAGATCGCCGGAGCACGGCGCGGGGCCGGGAAGTCGTCCTGTTGCAGCGCGAACATGGGCAGAGTTTGTCATGGGGTGGATCTCGGACCGTCGGGGTGGTTGACCACGTGACCTCGGCTCCGTGACGAACCGGCGCGCACCCGCGCTGGTTCGATCGACCCCGGCCTCGTCACCAACGAGGCCCGCGCCGTCGTGCACGCGCACGACCTCTGCGACGACCTTGCGCGAGGCAAGGACCACGCGGCCGTGCCGGCGAGCGCGACCTGGTACTTCACCGGCGCCGACGGGTCGGTCGACCAGGCGAAGGCCGAGCAGATCGTCGCGGCCGCCGGATCGCTCTGCTGAGCGGAACCCGCCAGGTCGGCGGGGACATCCGAGACGATTGTTTCCCCTGCGCTGAGAGTGGCGCATGTGACTATCGGTCCCGGGCCGTTACCGTGGAGGCATGTCTGGGTCGGCGACGAGGAAGCGGAGCACGGCGGGAAGCGGCGGGAAGGCACCGGCGCGTGGTTCGCGCACGCCGGCGAAGCCGCGGTCGTCCGGGGGTTCCGGGGCGCGTTCGTCGGGCTCGGGCGGGTCACGTGCCTCCGGGTCGCGGCCGAGGAGCACCGCCCGCAAGCCCGCGCCGCGGCGGGGGAAGGCGAAGTCCGGTGCGTTCGGGCGCGGGGTGCGCGGCACGTGGAACCTGGTGGCCAAGGGCGTCGGCTCGCTGGCCCGCACGGTCGGGCGCACGCGGGAGCTGGAGCCGGAACACCGCCGCGACGGGCTGGCGCTGGGGCTGATCGCGCTGGCGATCGTCGCGGCCGTGGGCGTGTGGTGGCGGGCCGCGGGGCCGATCGGCGCGGCCGTGGAGGTCGCGACGCGCACGGTGCTGGGCGCGGGCGCGGTGACGTTGCCGCTGGTCCTGGTCGTGGTGGCGGTCGCGTTGATGCGGTCGGAGCCGAACCCTGAGACGCGCCCGCGGATGGTGATCGGCACGGTGCTGGTCGTGCTGTCCGTGCTGGGGATGCTGCACATCTTCACGGCCCTGCCCGAAACCAACGAGGGCCGCATGTACGCCGGCGGCATCGTCGGGCTGTTCTCCGGCGGCCTGCTGACCAAGGGCGTCACCACGTGGGTCGCCGTGCCGTTGCTGATCCTGGCGCTGCTGTTCGGCGTGCTGGTGTTCACCGGTACGCCCGTGCGCGAGATCCCGCACCGCCTGCGCACGTGGGGCCTCGACGAGGACGAGCTGGCCGACCTCGAGGGCGAGGGCGCGGAACCCGAGACCGACGAGGTCGTCGAGGCCGACCCGAAGGCCGTGCGGCTGCGCAAGCCGTCGCGCCGGCGCCAGAGCAGCGCCGACCCCGAGGGCGAGCAGCTCGACCTCGACGCGATGCTCGCCGAGCCGCCGACGCCGGTGCGCCCGCCGAAGCCGAAGCCCGCCGAAGAGGTGCCGGAGAAGAAGCCGAAAAAGGCGGCGGAGCCGCCGATGGCGATGACCCGGACCGTCGAGGGCGACTACCAGCTGCCGTCACCCGACCTGCTGAAGCTCGGCGACGCGCCGAAGTCCCGCAGCAAGGCCAACGACGCCATGATCGAGGCGATCACCGGCGTGCTGGACCAGTTCAGCATCGACGCCCAGGTCACCGGCTTCACCCGCGGGCCCACGGTCACGCGCTACGAGGTCGAGCTCGGCCCGGGCGTGAAGGTCGAGAAGATCACGGCGCTCACGAAGAACATCGCGTACGCCGTGGCCACGGACAACGTCCGCCTGCTCGCGCCCATCCCCGGCAAGTCGGCCGTCGGCATCGAGGTGCCGAACTCCGACCGCGAGATGGTGCGCCTGGGCGACGTGCTGCGCGCGCCGTCCACGGTCAAGGACAACCACCCGATGGTGATCGGGCTCGGCAAGGACATCGAGGGCCACTTCGTCACGGCGAACCTCACGAAGATGCCCCACCTGCTGGTGGCGGGATCGACCGGTTCCGGTAAGTCGAGCTTCGTCAACTCGATGCTGGTGTCGCTGCTCGCCCGCGCGACACCCGACGAGTGCCGCATGATCCTCATCGACCCGAAGATGGTCGAGCTCACGCCGTACGAGGGCATCCCGCACCTGATCACGCCCATCATCACCCAGCCGAAGAAGGCCGCCGCGGCGCTGGCCTGGCTGGTGGAGGAGATGGAGCAGCGCTACCAGGACATGCAGGTCAACAAGGTCCGGCACATCGACGACTACAACCGCAAGGTGCGCTCGGGCGAGATCACCGCGCCGCCGGGCAGCGAGCGCGAGTACCGGCCGTACCCGTACATCATGGCGATCGTCGACGAGCTGGCCGACCTCATGATGACCGCGCCGCGCGACGTGGAAGACGCGATCGTGCGCATCACGCAGAAGGCGCGCGCCGCGGGCATCCACCTGGTGCTGGCCACGCAGCGGCCCTCGGTCGACGTCGTGACCGGCCTGATCAAGACCAACGTGCCCTCGCGGCTGGCGTTCGCCACGTCGTCGCTCACCGACTCGCGGGTCATCCTCGACCAGCCGGGCGCCGAGAAGCTCATCGGCATGGGCGACGCCCTGTACCTGCCGATGGGCGCGGGCAAGCCGGTGCGCATCCAGGGCGCGTTCGTGGGCGACGAGGAGATCGCGGCCGTCGTCGCGTTCGCCAAGGACCAGGCCCAGCCCGACTACACCGACGGCGTCACGGCCGCCAAGGCGGGCGAGAAGAAGGAAATCGACCCCGACATCGGCGACGACCTCGACGTGCTGCTCCAGGCGGCCGAGCTCATCGTCACGTCGCAGTTCGGCTCCACCTCGATGCTCCAGCGCAAGCTCCGCGTCGGCTTCGCCAAGGCCGGCCGCCTCATGGACCTCCTCGAAAGCCGCGGCGTGGTCGGCCCCTCGGAAGGCTCGAAGGCCCGCGACGTCCTCATCAAGCCGGAAGAACTGGAGGGCGTCCTCTTCATGATCCGCGGCGGCGACGCCCCGGCGGGCGGCTCGGACGACGAGGACTTCTGATCGGGTCCTCGTGCAACCGGGACCGGTGATCCTTCCGTCCTGATCACATGGACGCGCACAAGCTCGCTCTGGCCATCGGGACTGTCGCCGTGCTCGCGGTGGGCGCGGGGGGTTCGGTGGCGCTCGCGCACACGCTCGACGGGGCGGCGCCGCTGCCGCAGCCGGCCGCGGTGGTGGGGACCGTGCCGGCGGAGGCCGGCCGGGACGTGACGCTCGGGGTGGGCCAGGAGGCGCAGCTGGGCACCAAGGACCTGACCGTGCGCTACACCCGCCTGGTCGACGACTCGCGGTGCCCGGCGAACGTCACGTGCGTGTGGCCCGGTGACGCGGTCGTGGCCGTGACGCTGAGCCAGCCGGGGCGCGGGGAGCAGACGGCGGCGCAGCTGCACACCGGCCGGCGCGGGCCGCACGAGCTGACGTACGCGGCGGCTCACGTCGAGCTCGTCGACGTGAGCCGGGCGGGCGAGCGGATCACGCTGCGGGTGAGCTGATCACCCGGGCGACCTGCCCTTCGGCTTCGTGCGGCGGCGCACGCGGGTCAACGGCACCCGGCCGGTGGCGAGCGAGGCCGGGCTGGAACTGCCGGGCTAGAACTCCAGCAGCATGCGCGAGTTGCCCAGCGTGTTCGGCTTGACGTAGGGCAGGTCCAGGAACTCCGCGACGCCCGGGTCGAGCGAGTGGCGCATCTCCTCGTAGACCTCGTGCGACACGGGCGTGCCGTCGATCTCGACGAAGCCGTGGCGGGTGAAGAACTCCGTCTCGAACGTCAGCACGAACAGGCGCTTGAGGCCCAGGTCGCGCGCCTCGTCGACGAGGCGGCCCACCAGCGCGTGACCGATGCCCCGGCCGCGGGCGGCCTTGTCGACCACGACCGTGCGCAGCTCGGCGATGTCCTCCCACAGCACGTGCAGCGCGGCGGCGCCGAGCACGTCCTCGTCGCCGGTGCCGTCCTCGTCCACCGCCACCCAGAACTCCTGGATCGCCTCGTAGAGCGTGACCAGGTCTTTCTCGAGGAGCACGCGGCCGGCGTCGGCGTCGACCAGTGCTTTGATCTTGCGGACGTCGGCTATGCGAGCGCGGCGGACGGTGGGTCGGACGGAGTCAGGGGGCACACGGTCCAAGATATCGATCGCGGTGCCCGGCGCCCCGGACGGCTCGATCGAGGTACCCCGGATGCGTGAGCGACAGAGCGTTCACGTATAGCTATTGCACGCCCCGACCGATCAGTAGCCGCTCAGAACATCAGGCCGCCGCGCGTGGCCTCTTGGGGAGGAAGTGCATGTCCGGGACCACCGTGGTCGCCCCCGAACGACCCGGTAAGCGTCCGGCGCCCGCCGCGGCGCAGAGCCGCTTCCGGCCCGAGCTGCAGGGCGTGCGAGCCCTCGCCTCGCTGCTGGTCGTGGTCTACCACGTGTGGCTCGACCGGATCTCCGGCGGCGTCGACGTCTTCTTCCTCGTCTCGGGCTTCCTCATCACGGGCCAGCTCTACCGCGCGCTGCTGCGCGGGAAGATCGAGCTGCGGCCGATGTGGGGCCGGATGATCAAGCGGCTCTTCCCGGCCGCGATGACGGTGCTGCTGACGGTGGTGGTCGTCTCCACGCTGCTGCTGCCCGAGGACCGCTGGTTCCAGACCATTCGCGAGGTCTTCGCCTCCGCGCTGTTCTACGAGAACTGGCAGCTGGCCGCCGACTCGGTCGACTACTTCGCCCAGCACAACAGCGCGAGCCTGGTCCAGCACTTCTGGTCGCTGTCGATCCAGGGCCAGTTCTACCTGCTGTGGCCACTGGTCTTCGTCGCGCTCGGCTTCCTCGTCCGCCGCCTCGGGCTGTCGCTGCGCCACACGGTGAACACGCTGCTCATCACGCTGTTCGTGGCCTCGCTGGCGTACTCGGTCTACCTCACCGCGGTCGACCAGCCGCTGGCCTACTTCCACGGCCTCACCCGCGTGTGGGAGTTCGCGCTCGGCGGGCTGATGGTGATGTTCCTCGACGCGTTCACGGTGCCGCGCGGCCTGCGCGTGGTGCTCGGCTGGATCGGCGTGGCCGGGCTGGTGCTGTGCGGCATCGTGCTGCGCGTCGACTCCGTGTTCCCCGGCTGGATCGCCCTGTGGCCGACGCTCTCGGCCGGGCTCGTGCTCGTGGCCGGCCAGACGGACACCGTCTTCGGCGCCGACCGCTGGCTCAGCTCGAAACCGCTGGGCTACCTCGGCAACCTGAGCTTCTCGCTGTACCTGTGGCACTGGCCGGTGCTGGTGTTCTACCTGGTCGTGCGCGACCGCGTGGCCGTCGGGCTGCTCGGCGGCGCGGTGGTGATCGGCGCGTCGTTCGTGCTCTCGATCCTCACCTACCACTTCATCGAGAACCCGATCCGGCTGTCGAAGATCGGCACGGTCAAGCGCTGGGGCGCCTACCGGTTCGGCATCCTCGCGCTGGCGCCGGTGCTGATCGCGGCCGGCGTGTGGGGCACCTACACCTCGGCGCAGGCCAACTACACGATCTCGCTCGCGGACGCCGACCACCCCGGCGCCGCCGCGCACGCGCCCGGGTTCGTCTACCGCGGCTCGGCGGAGCCCTCGATCGTGCCGCCGACGCTGAAGCTGCCCGAAGACTGGGCCGGCATCACCGACGACAAGTGCACGATGTCGCCGCGCAACGAGGAACTGAAGGTCTGCACCCAGAACCCCGACGGCCCGCCGAAGAAACGCGTGGTCCTCGTCGGCGACTCGCACATGCAGCAGTACCTCGCCGCGTTCCTGCCGATGGTGCAGACCGAGGGCTGGGCCGTGACGTCGATGCTGAAGGGCGCGTGCCCGTTCTCCAGCAACGCCGACCTGATGCCCGGCGACCAGCCCTGCATGGACTGGAACAAGGCCGCGGCCGACGAGATCGTCGCGATGCACCCCGACGCCGTGGTCACGCTGGCGAGCGTGAACACCCACGCGGGCGTGCCCGAGACGACCCCGCCGGGCTTCGTGGACCAGTGGTCGGCGATGGACAAGGCCGGCATTCCCGTGGTGGCCCTGCGCGACAACCCGCGGTTCGCGTTCAACATGGCCGCCTGCGTCGCCCAGCAGGGACCGACCAACCCGGCGTGCGTGCTCGACCGAGATGCCGTGCAGCCGGCCACTCCGTCGTACACGAACACGAACGGCGTGCCGGACAACGTGTCGTTCCTGGACTTCACGGATTACTTCTGCGACAAGGACACCTGCCCGCCCGTGGTCGGCAACGTGCTGGTGTACATGGACGACAACCACCTCACCGCCACGTTCCTGACCACGCTGGCCCCCATCGCCGACAAACAGGTGAAGGCCGCGCTGAAGTGGTGATCGCCCCGGATCCCTGATCCCCGTATGCTGCGGCACCGGAAGATCGACAGGGGGAAGCGGGGGACATGACGCGCGCGGGGTGGGACGCGTTCCAGGCCGCCCAGGCCGAGGCGGCGGCGGGCCGGACGACGATGCTGACCGGACCGGACGGCACTTCGTGGCTGCTGGTGCCGGGACAGCCGTGGCAG
Source organism: Amycolatopsis sp. NPDC047767 (assembly GCF_040704195.1). NCBI lineage: Bacteria > Bacillati > Actinomycetota > Actinomycetes > Pseudonocardiales > Pseudonocardiaceae > Amycolatopsis > Amycolatopsis sp. NPDC047767. Next base: position 124,488 of record NZ_JBEYSJ010000012.1, on the reverse strand, counting down.
TGGTCACGACCGGGTGGTGCGTGGCAGTTCGGGGTGGTGCCGCCGGATCCGGCGTACCGGGCCGGCACGCGGATGGTGCCGCCGAACGCCGGTGGGCCGCCGGGTCAGGGTCCGGGGCGATCGGGTCGTGGTGGTCCGTTCGTGCCCGCCGGCCCTGGTGCTCCGGGTGGGCAAGGCGGACGGCCGATGCCGTCCGGGCCACCGCCTGCGCCGCCGATGCGATCCGGGCCTTCGCCGGTCCAGACCGGTTTTCCGCCCGCGCCCCCGGTTCCGTCCGGGCCGGTGCCCGCGCAGCCGCGGCCGGGCCCAGCCACGCCACCGCCGGTCCAGTCCGCGCCGGTGCCGGCTCAACCCGCGCCGGTGCAGAGCCGTCCGGCGGGTCCCGCCGCGCCGCCGGTGCCCGCGCGTCCGGCCGAAAAACCCGTCCGGGTGGAGAACCTCGGCAGCGGGTCGTTCGTCTCCGGCGACGAGTCGGCGGCCGAGTTCGTGAGCCGGGTGGTGCAGGTCGTCTCGTGGGCCGACCGCACGCGGCACGGCCAGGGCGGCTCGGGTGAACCGCCGCCGCCGGAACCGGAGCGGCCCAAGGGCAAACAGGGCGGGCTGATCGACGACCTCGCCCGCAACACCCGCTCGATGACCTTCGACCTGCTCGCCGCCGGCAACCGGGTCTGGGGCCGGAAAGAGCAGGAGCGGTACGAGAAGGCGTACGCCGAGTGGACCGTCGCGTACCGGGAATGGGAGCGCCGCAACGATGCCGGCACCCGCCAGCCGAACCCGCTCGTGCTGCTCGTCGGCGAGCCGCACACCGGGCAGCGGCGGCTGTGGCGATCGGTGCGCGACGGGCTCGGCGCGGCCGAGGTCGGTTTCGAGGACTTCGCCACGGTCGGCGCGGCCGAGGTGCTGGGCGACGACTCCGCCGGCGGCGCGCTGCGCGGGTACGTCTCGCAGCGCACCGACCCGGCGATGATCCTCGTCGAAGACGTCGACGCGCTCTTCGACAAGGATTCCGCGGGGACGCAACGCGCACTGCGGGACTACGCGCACGACCAGAGCAGCTGCCGCCTGCTCGCGCTCGCGGGCACCGAGCGGGTGGTCGAGCGGCTGCGCACCGAGGCGCCGGACCTGCTTTCCGCCGTGCTGCAGTACCGGATGCCGCGGTTCACGCAGCCCGCGCACGCGGCCGCGCTGCTGGACGTCGTCGCGGCCGAACGCTCCTTCGTCCTGCCCCCGGACGTCCGCGACCGGCTGGCTCAGCTGGCGAACCTCTCCGCGGGTGCGCGCGGCGTCGAAGCCCTGCTCGATGCTGCCGGCCGTGAAGCCGTCGCGAGCGGTCCGTCGGCGGACGGCCGGATCCACCTGGCGCTGCACCACCTCGCACCACTCGTCGCCGCGGCCGAGCAGCGGGGCGGGCGCCCGATCGAGGAGCTGCTCGCCGAGCTGGACGAAATGATCGGGCTCGACTCGGTGAAGCAGCGCGTGCGCGCGCTCGTCGCCGAGGCGCAGATCGACGCCCGGCGCCGCGAAGCGGGCCTGCCCATCGCGACCCGCAGCCGGCACCTCGTGCTCACGGGCAACCCGGGCACGGCGAAGACGACCGTCGCGCGGCTGGTCGGGAAGATCTACCAGGCGCTGGGGACGCTGCCGAAGGGCCACGTCGTCGAGGTCGCGCGGCCGGACCTGGTGGGCGAGTACGTCGGCGAGACGTCGAAGAAGACCCGCGCCGTGTGCGAACGCGCGTCCGGCGGCGTGCTCTTCATCGACGAGGCCTACAGCCTCGCACTGGACAAGGACGACGACTACGGCCGCGAGGCCGTCACCGAGCTCCTGCTCCAGATGGAGAACCACCGCGACGACCTCATCGTCTTCGCCGCCGGCTACCCGAAGGAGATGGACGCGTTCCTCGAGACGAACCCGGGCCTGCGCTCGCGGTTCGCCACGCGGATCGAGTTCCCCGACTACACCACCGACGAGCTGGCCGGGATCTACCGCGTCCTCGCGCAGGGCCAGGGCTACGAGCTCGCCGACGACCTCCTCGCGGAACTGCCCGAGGCCATGCGCCGCATCCCGCGCGGGCGCGGCTTCGCCAACGGCCGCTCCGCCCGCGGCGTGCTTGAGTCGACGATCGGCAAGCAGTCGGCCCGGCTCGCGGCCCAGCCGGACACCCCGGCGTCGGCACTGTCCACTTTGGTCGCCGCGGACCTGCCGGGCGTCGGCGAATCCGGCGTCGCCGTCACGGACGACGCCGGCCCCCGCCGTGGTCTCGACGACCTGCTCGCCGAGCTCGACGGCATGATCGGCCTCGACGCGGTGAAGGAGCGCGTGCGCGCGCTCGTCGCCGGGGCGCGGATGGACGCGCGGCGGCGCAAGGCCGGCCTGCCGGTCGGGGCGAGCAGCCGCCACCTCGTCTTCACGGGCAACCCGGGCACCGCGAAGACGACCGTCGCGCGGCTCATGGGGCGGCTGTACCGGGAGCTGGGGCTGCTGTCGTCCGGGCACCTGGTGGAGGTGGCGCGGCCGGACCTGGTCGGGGAGTACCTCGGCCAGACCGCGCCCAAGACGCGCGAGGTGTGCGAACGCGCGCTCGGGGGCGTGCTGTTCATCGACGAGGCCTACAACCTCGTGCAGAGCTACGGCAGCGGCGGCGCGGACTACGGCGACGAGGCCGTCGCCGAGCTGCTGGTGCAGATGGAGAACCACCGCGACGACCTGATCGTCATCGCCGCCGGCTACCCCGCCGACATGGACCGCTTCCTCGACGCCAACGCCGGCCTGCGCTCGCGCTTCGGCGGCACCGTCGAGTTCGCGGACTACACCGACGAGCAGCTCGCGGCGATCTTCACGGCGATGACCGCCCAGCGCGGCTACCGGCTCGCGCCCGAGCTCACCGCCGCGCTGCCCGCCGTCATGGCCGGGCTCGACCGCGGCAGCGGCTTCGCCAACGGGCGCTCGGCCCGCGGCTTGCTGGAGCAGGCGATCGCCGCGCAGGCGCTGCGCCTGGCGGGCCCGGACGTCGACCTGGAGTCCGTGGACGACGCCGAACTGACGCTCCTGACACCGGCGGATCTGCCCTTGCACGGGTGAGGCTCGCCGTGCGCCGCCGGTGGGGGAGCGGGAAAGCCCGCCCACCGGCGGGGCCGGGCCACCGCACTGGGTGACGCCGTCGCCGACCGGCGCGGGTGCGGCGGCTACCCTGAACGTCGTGCCTTCTCCCACCACTGAGCCAGCCCGCAGCCGTCGTGTCTCCCTCGTGACCCTGGGCTGCGCCCGCAATGAGGTCGACTCCGAGGAGCTGGCCGGACGGCTCGCGGCCGGAGGCTGGGAGCTGGCGGCGGACCCCGAGGACTCCGACGTGGTCGTGGTCAACACGTGCGGCTTCGTGGAGTCGGCGAAGAAGGACTCGGTCGACACGCTGCTGGCCGCGTCCGACACCGGCCGCAAGGTCGTGGCCGTCGGGTGCATGGCCGAGCGCTACGGCACGGAGCTGGCCGAGAGCCTGCCCGAAGCCGACGCAGTGCTCGGGTTCGACCACTACGCCGAGCTGTCCGACCGCCTCGACGACGTCGTGGCGGGCCGCACGGTCGCGTCGCACACCCCGTCGGACCGGCGCAAGCTGCTGCCGATCAGCCCGGTGCAGCGGCCCGCCGCCGCGGAAGCCGTGGAGGTTCCCGGGCACGCCCAGCACGGCTGGGGCCCCCGCGTGCTGCGCACCCGGCTCGACGACTCGCCCGTGGCCGCGCTGAAGATCGCGTCCGGCTGCGACCGGCGCTGCTCGTTCTGCGCCATCCCGTCGTTCCGCGGCTCGTTCGTCTCGCGTCAGCCGGAGGAGATCGTCGCCGAGGCGCAGTGGCTCGCCGAGAACGGCGTGAAGGAGCTGTTCCTCGTCAGCGAGAACTCCACCTCCTACGGCAAGGACTTCGGCCGCGACGGCACGCGCGCCCTCGAGCTGCTGCTGCCGCGCCTGGCCGAAATCGACGGCATCGACCGCGTGCGCGTGTCCTACCTGCAGCCCGCCGAGACGCGGCCGCAGCTGGTCAAGGCCATCGCGACCACGCCGGGCGTCGCCGACTACTTCGACCTGTCCTTCCAGCACTCGAGCGAGCAGGTGCTGCGCCGGATGCGCCGGTTCGGGTCCACCGACTCGTTCCTCGCGCTCACCGAGCAGATCCGCGAGTACGCGCCGGAGGCCGGGATCCGCACCAACGTGATCGTCGGGTTCCCCGGCGAGACCGAGGACGACCTCGCGGAGCTCGAACGCTTCCTCACCGGCGCGCGCCTCGACGCCGTGGGCGTGTTCGGCTACTCCGACGAGGACGGCACGGAGGCCGAGACCTTCGACGGCAAGCTCGACCCCGCCGTGGTCACCGAGCGCGTCACCCGGATCTCGGCACTGGTCGAGGAGCTCACCGCCCAGCGGGCCGAGGATCGCATCGGCACGTTCGTGGACGTCCTGGTGGAGCAGGCGGCCGAGGACGGCGACGACGCCGTCGGCCGCGCCGCCCACCAGGCGCCCGAGGTCGACGGCGAGTGCGTGATCCTCGAAGACCCGGACCGCGCCGCCGTCGAGGTGGGCGATCTGGTGCGCTGCGAGGTCGTCGACTCCGCCGGGGTCGACCTGATCGTCCGCCCGGTGCTGGACGCGGACCGGTGAGTGCCGCACCCAGCGACGCCGGCGAGGGCATGACCCGCGCCGCGAAGGTGTCGTCCCCGGGCGCGACCCCCCAGACCCACGAGGTGCCTGCTGAAACGGGGGCCGCCCGCATGCCCGAGCCAGCCGTACCCGAACCGACGCCCGTCCCGACGCTGAACGTCGCGAACCTGCTCACGCTCTCGCGGCTGGTGCTCGTGCCGCTGTTCGTCCTCGCGCTCTTCGCCGGCGACGGCGTGGACACCACGTGGCGCGCGATCGCCACCGGCCTGTTCGTCATCGCCTCGGCCACCGACCAGGTCGACGGCTGGGTCGCCCGCAAGTACGGCCTGATCACCGACTTCGGCAAGATCGCCGACCCCATCGCGGACAAGGCGCTCATCGGCGCCGCGCTCGTCGGCCTCAGCGTGCTGGGCGAGCTGCCGTGGTGGGTCACGATCGTGATCGCGGTCCGGGAGATAGGTGTCACACTTCTGCGCTTCTGGGTGATTCGTCACGGTGTGATCCCTGCGAGCCGCGGCGGCAAGGCGAAGACGATGACGCAGATCCTGGCGATCGTCGTGTACCTGCTGCCGCTGCCGGCCGGGGCCGACCCGGTGCGCTGGGTGCTGATGGGGCTCGCCGTGCTGCTCACCGTGGTCACCGGCGTCGACTACCTGGTCCGCGCGATCCGCCTGCGCGCGGCCGGCCGCCGGGCGACGGGCGCTTGATGGCGGAGCTCGACGCGGCGGCCGCGGAGCTGGTGGCCGTCCTGACCCGGCGCGGGGAGACCGTGGCCACGGCCGAGTCGCTGACCGCCGGGCTGGTGTGCGCCACCGTCGCCCGCATCCCGGGCGCGAGCGTGGTGCTGCGCGGCGGGCTCGTCGTCTACGCCACGGAGCTGAAGGCCGTGCTGGCGGGCGTCGACGAGAAGCTGCTGGCCGAGCACGGCGCCGTGAACCCCGAGGTGGCGGCGCAGCTGGCCGACGGCGCGCGGGAGCGCTGCGGGGCCACGTGGGGCCTGGGGCTGACCGGAGTCGCGGGCCCGACCGCCCAGGACGGAGTGCCGCCGGGCACCGTGCATATCGGGCTCAGCGGGCCTTCGACACGGATCGTCCGTACCCTGGTGGAGACCGGTGACCGGGACATGATCAGGACCGCTTCGGTGCGCTCGGCGTTTTCCCTGCTCGGGGAACATCTACACTGAAAGCGGCGTTCGCCCTTGGCGGACGTACGTGTCAAGTCCTGCGCTCGGGGCACCGCTCTGGGTAACGTAGGAGGCACCAGTTCGGGAAGGGAGGCGCGTGATGACCGTGCTGTTGCGTGAGGCGATCGGTGATCGGCTCCGTCATGCCCGCACCAACCAGCGTCGAACGCTGCGTGACATCTCCCGCGCCGCCAGGGTGAGCCTCGGTTACCTGTCCGAGGTCGAGCGCGGTCAGAAGGAGGCCTCCAGCGAGCTGCTGGCGTCCATCTGCGACGCCCTGGACCTTCCGCTCGGCGAGCTGCTCCACAAGGTCGCGGCCGATGTGTCGGCCCTCGAGTCGGTGGAAGTGGCCCCGGTCGACGAGCGTGTGGTCGACGGCGCCCCGCGGGAGACCGTGCCGGCGGAGCGGGAAGCCACCGCGTCGGCGAGCGGGTTCGAAGGCGGCCGCCTGGTGGGCGAGCTGGTCGGCGACGACTTGTCCGACCTGCGGCTTTCGCCCGGTCCGCGGATGAGTACCCAGCTGCGGACCACGATCGGCGCGCCGAAGCTCGCGTCCACGATCGCGGCTTAGGAACACGCGGAGAAACGCTTCGTACGCGTACGGCCCCGGGTAGTGACCCCGGGGCCGTACGCGTATTCACAGGATCGATCAGGGTCGTCCCTGAATTCCCCCGGGGTCGCCTGGAACGGCAGGGGCTGACCTGACACGATGGAACCCAACGCCGGGGTCGGGACGTTGTGAACTAGGGGAGCGACGCCCCACCTCGAGACAACTCAGGGCCCGTGGGACGCAAGAAGGCAGGCGGAGGAGATGGCCAACCCGTTCGTGAAGTTCTGGAAGTACCTCATGGCGTCGTTCTCGTCGAAAATCGACGAGCACGCCGACCCGAAGGTGCAGATCCAGCAGGCCATCGAGGAGGCACAGCGCAACCACCAGGCGCTGACGCAGCAGGCCGCCTCCGTGATCGGCAACCAGCGCCAGCTGGAGATGAAGCTCAACCGGCAGCTCGGCGAGGTCGAGAAGCTGCAGGCGTCGACCCGGCAGGCCCTGGTGCTCGCCGACGAGGCCCGCGGCAAGGGCGACGAGCAGAAGGCGACCGAGTTCGAGACGGCGGCGGAGAGCTTCGCCGCGCAGCTCGTCACGGCCGAGCAGAGCATCGAAGACCTCAAGACGCTGCACGACCAGTCGCTGCAGGCCGCGGCCCAGGCCAAGAAGGCCGTGGAGCGCAACGCCACGATGCTGCAGCAGAAGCTGGCCGAGCGTACCAAGCTGCTCTCGCAGCTGGAGCAGGCGAAGATGCAGGAGCAGGTCTCCGCTTCGCTGAACCAGATGAGCCAGCTGGCCGCGCCGGGCAACACGCCGTCGCTGGAAGAGGTCCGCGACAAGATCGAGAAGCGCTACACCACCGCGCTGGGCCAGGCCGAGCTGGCGCAGAACTCGGTGCAGGGCCGCATGCTCGAGGTGCAGGAGTCCGCCACGCAGATGGCGGGCCACTCGCGTCTGGAGCAGATCCGCGCGTCGATGCGCGGTGACTCCGTCGCGCAGGTCACCGACGGTGGCGGCGCCGCGAAGTCGGCCGGCACGGCGGGCACCGCGGACATCCAGCGTGAGATCCAGGCCCGCGTGCAGGCCGAACAGGGCAAGAACCCGGCCTGACCGCCGGGCGCGAGGACGACTCCCGGGGGTAGGGCATGGCCGGCAGCGGTGGACGGCGGGACTTCAACGAGTTCAACGCCAAGCTCGAGAAGCACATCGAAAAGCTGCCGGAGTACGCCCAGCGTGCCCAGGAGAAGCTGCAGCGGTACTTCCCGCCGGCCGACGAGGCCGGCGGGAAGCCCGCCGCGAGGCCGTCTCCGCCGAAGCGTCCCGCGCCGCCCGTGGTGCGCCGGACCACCGTGCCCACCGCGTTCGCGCAGGTGGCCGGGCAGGTCCCGGCCGTCGCCGAGGCGCGTGCGAAGTGGCAGCGGTGGAACGAACCCGCGGCCAAGCACCGGCGCCGCATCACCCGCACCTCACGGGTGCTGACGCTGTGGCTGCTCATCACGATTTTCCTCGGCGTCCTGACGGTGCTCGCCGGCACGGGCCTGATGGGCGCCGGCGGCACCGACGTGGCCCAGACCGTGCTCGCGGGCTTCGGCACGGTCGTGTTCGGCACGTTCAGCGTGCGGACCGGCCTGAAGCTGCGTGAGCTGAAGAAACTCGAACTGCCGGCGGCGAGCAGCGCGGCCCCGCCGCCGCTGCCCCCGGCCGCCTCGGCCGCGCGCGAACCGATGGAGCGCCTGGCGGAGTCCGAAGCCTCCCTCGGTGAGCTGCTGCGGCAGCTGTCCGTGCCCACCTCGCTGGGCACCACCGCCGTCCCCGAGGTCTCCGTGGCCGACGCCCGGGCCACGGCCCAGGAAGCGGCCCGCGCCCTGCGGGGGCTGGCCGCCCGCATCCAGGCCATCGAACGCGGCCGCAACTCCGCTCCCGAACGCGAGCGCGGTGCGCTGGACGCGGCCGTGGCGAAGCTGCGCGAACAGCTGGACGACGGCATCGAGGGCTTCGGCAGCCTCGTTGCCGCGGCGGGACGCGCGGTCGCGGCCAGCAGCGACGGCATGGGCACGTCCAAGCAGGCGCTGACCGACGCGACCGACCACCTCGCGGGGCTCGCGCTGGCGTTGCGGGACCTGTCCTAGCGGTTCGCCACGCCGGCCGGCGGATTTTTCCGCGGGTGATTTTCCCGCGCGTGCGGATTCCCGTGCGGTGACCGGGTGCTGTGTACGGCACCGGAACGAGCCGGATGGCGCAGTTTCGGTTTCCGGTCGGCCTAGTGGTCGTCACTTCGCGCCGACGGTGGGTGAGTCTCCCCGAATACCGAAACAATGGCGTAATCCGAAACAGCTGGTTACGGAAACGCGTGCGGTTTAACGTTTTTCTCATGAAGTCAGTGGTGGCATCCGCCAGGATCGGCGCCGTGGCCTGAGGTTCCGTGGCGCCGGACGTACACAGTGGACTCATCCGTTCCGTCGAGGAAAGGACCCCCCGTGACCACGCTCCCGCCCGAACCGGAACCCGTGCCCGTCCCGCCGCCCAGCTCGCACCAGCGGGTGGTGGCCGCGTTCGAACGCCTCGCCCAGGTCGACCGGCCCGAACTCTGGATCAGCCTCCGCACATTGGAAGAAGTGCTGGTCGACGCGAAGGCCGTCGACGAGCGCGTCCGCGCCGGCGAGAACCTCCCGCTGGCCGGGACCGTCCTCGCGGTCACGGACGTCGTCGACGTCGCCGGGCTGCCCACCACCGCGGGGTGCCCGGGTTTTTCGCGCGTGCCCGTGACCAGCGCCACGGCGGTCACGCGGCTCACCGGCGCGGGTGCCGTGGTGCTGGGCAAGACGAACCTCGACCAGTTCGCCTCCGGGCTGGCCGGCACGCGCAGCCCGTACGGCGCGGTGGCTTCGGCCGGCGACCCCCAGAAGGTCGCGGGTGGGTCCAGCAGCGGTTCTGCCGTGGCCGTCGCGCTCGGGATCGCCGATCTCGCACTCGGCACTGACACCGCCGGCTCCGGGCGGGTGCCCGCGGCGCTGAACGCGGTCGTCGGCCTCAAGCCGACGCTCGGGCTCGTGCCGAAGACCGGCGTTTTCCCGGCGTCGCCGTCGTTCGACTGCGTTTCGGTGTTCGCGAGCAGCCTCACGCTCGGCCAGCGCGCCCTCGCCGTGCTGACCGGCCCGGACGGCCAGGACGCGTCCGTGCGCCAGTGGCCCGCGGACGTCCGGCTCGGCGCGGGGGAGCGGCCCCGCGTCGCCGTCCCCGACGACGCCGGGCTCGCCGCGTTGTCCGGACCGGCCCGGCGCGCGTTCGGCGTGGCGGTGTCTTCGCTGGAGGCGTCCGGGGCGGTGATCGAGCCGATCGAACTCGGGGTGTTCTTCGAAGCGGGGCAACTGCTCTACGGCAGCGCGCTGGTGGCCGAGCGCTACGCGTCGGCCGGAGACGTCCTCGCCGGAAAGCCTGTGGGTGCGGATCCGACGGTCACCGGCATCGTCGCCGCGGCCGGCACGCATCTGGCCCACGAGCTCGCCGAGGTGCAGGGCCAGGTCGCCCGGCTGCGCGCGGCGGCCCGCGAAGCGCTCGGCGAGTGCGACGCGTTGCTGCTGCCCACTGTGCCCGACCACCCGGACCTCGACGAGGCGCTGGCCGACCCGCTCGGGGTGAGCGCGCGGCTGGGGACGTACAGCGCGTGCGTGAACGTGCTCGACCTCGCCGCCGTGACCGTGCCGGTCGCGCCGGGGGACCAGCGGCCGTTCGGCGTCACGATCGCCGTGCGGGCGTTCGAGGACCAGATCGCGCTCGACCTCGCCGCGATCCTCACCGGGGAGCAGGCTCGCGAGCCCTACCCGGCCGAAGGCGTCGACCTGGTCGTGTTCGGCGCGCACCTGCGTGGCCAGCCCCTGCACGACCAGCTGCGGGGCGCCCGGTTCGTCACCCCGGTCCAGACCGCCGAGCGCTACCGCATGGTCCTGCTCGACACCGACCCGCCGCAGCCCGGCGTGATCCCCGGCAGCGCCACCCTCGACGGCGAACTCTGGCGCCTCTCGCCGGCCGCGTTCGGCCGGTTCGCCGCCGCACTGCCGGAACCCTTCGTCCTCGGCCACGTCGAACTCGAGGACGGCACCACGCCCCTCGCGGTGCTCTGCCCCCCATCCGCCACCGGCGGCGCCCAAACCCTCGACCGCTACGCCTCCTGGCGCGGCTACCTGCGCTTCATCAGCACGGCCGGCGCCCGCTCCGTCAGCTGACGAGACTGCACGGGATCGCACCCGTGCAAAGCGAAGTTGCACGGACAGACCGACGGCGGCGGGCGTCGTCGGTCCGCCGGGCCTGTGGGCTCCGGCTAAGAGCGCGCCGATTTCGGACCGGTCAGGCCGGCCGGCCCGCGATTCCCCGGCTGACGCGGCGCACCAGCGCCGGGCCGTGGAGGGCGAAGCCGGTGTAGAGCTGCACGAGGCTGGCGCCCGCGTCGAGGAGGCGGTGGGCGTCGTCGGGGCCGAGGATGCCGCCGACGCCGATGATGGGGAGCTTGCCGTCCGTGTGGTCGTGGACGAAGCGGACGACGTCGAGCGCGCGGGCGGTGAGGGGGCGGCCGGAGAGGCCGCCGGTCTCGGTGGCGAGGTGGGCTTCGGCCGGGGCGATGCCGTCGCGCGAGAGGGTGGTGTTGGTGGCGATCAGACCCGCCACGCCGTGGTCGAGGCAGACCTCCAGGAGTTCCGCCAGCGCGGAGTCGGTGAGGTCCGGCGCGACCTTCACCAGCAGCGGCGTGCTGCCGCCGAGTTCGCTCGACGTGCGGCGCAGCTCGGCGAGCAGCTCGCCCAGCGCGGCCTTGTCCTGCAGCGCGCGCAGCCCGGGGGTGTTGGGCGAGCTGACGTTGACGGCGAAGTAGTCGGCGTACGGGTGCAGCGCGCGCAGCGAGAAGCGGTAGTCGGCCACGGCCTCGTCGAGGGGCGTGACTTTGGACTTGCCGATGCTGATCCCGAGCGGCACGCGGGGTTTGCCCTGCGCGGCGAGGCGGCGGGCGAGGGCTTCGGCGCCGTCGTTGTTGAAGCCCATCCGGTTGATCACGGCGTCGCTCTCGGGGAGGCTGAACAGCCGCGGCTTCGGGTTGCCCGGCTGCGCGTGCCGCGTGACGGTGCCGACCTCGACGAACCCGAACCCCAGCGCCGGCCACGCCGTGAGCGCGCGGCCGTTCTTGTCCATGCCCGCGGCCAGCCCGACGCGGTTCGGGAAGCGCAGCCCCAGCACGGTGACGGGGTCGTCGATGCCGTAGATCCGCGCGAGCGGCCCGAGCGCGGGTCCCACGCGGCTCAGCAGCCGCACGGTGCGCTCGTGCACCAGCTCGGGGTCGTGGTAGGCCAGCCGGTACAGCCCGGGGCGGGCGATCTTCTCGAAGAGCACGCGCCCATGCTGCCTCATCGGCTCCGCGGCGGCCTTCGGAACCCGGGCCGCTTGTGGCGCCGGTCGCCGTGCGCGGGCGCCGCTCAGCCGGCGACGGTTTCCTTCCACTCGTCTTCGAGCATCGCGTAGACCAGTTCGTCGGTCCACTCGCCCTTGACGATCTCGTTCTCCTTCAGGTGTGCTTCCTTGCGCATCCCGAGGCGTTCCATCAACGCGCTCGACGCGCTGTTGCGCCCGTCGCAGCGCCCGACGATGCGGTGCAGGCCCAGATCTTCGAACCCGAGACGCAGCAGCTCTTTCGTCGCCTCCAGCGCGAGGCCGCGGCCGTGGTGGTCGGGGTGGAAGACGAACCCGATCTCGCCCTGGCGGTGCTCGGAGCTGAGGTACTCGAGGTTGAGGTCGCCGATCAGCTGCCCGGTTTCGGCGAGCTCCACCGCGACGGCGAGGAACTGGCCCTCCTGCGTCAGCGTGGAGCTGTGCACGCGCTTCGCGAGCGCGGCGGCGGATTCGGCCCGGCTGCGTGGTCCCCAGTAGAGGTAGCGGGCGACGTCGGCCCGGGACTGGAAGGAGTTCAGCGCGTCGAGGTCCGCGAGCGTGAACGGGCGCAGGAGCAACCGTTCCGTCGTGATCGGGTAATCGGGCCTCAGCATGCCGTTCAGGCTAGCCACATACGGCCGTTCGGGGTATCTGCCCGGGCCGATTGATCGGCGAAAAAGGGGGATCGATCGCCGGACGGTCGCCCAGCGGGGCCCGACGGCGAGATCTCGTATATGAAGGGGTGCTCCCGGGGCGCCTCTCGGACGCCGTCAAACGTCCGAGTCCAAGCCGGACCGGTGCTCGAAAGCCCCGGGAGCCCGGTGACTGCCTGGTATTCGCTATCAGGCAAACACGCGAAGCAGGCGATGAGCCGAAGGTGGCTCAGGTTGTATCGCTGCTCAAAGTCCCTACGCGTGCCATCCGCTAGCGGACAGCCACCTCACGAGTCCTGTGAGAATACAACTTAGGACCACCTCCTCTCTCGTGTAAGACCACGCTAACCGCGAATGCCGGTGCGCGGCAACATCATTTGGGCGAACTCACGGTTGCCTGCCTGGGATGTCCGAATCCGTTCGCCCGACGCGAACAGGGGGCGCCGAACCGGGGCCCGCGGGCACGCCGTCGCCCAGCCCTCGGCGGTTCAGTCCACCGGGTGCGGACCGGGCTGGCAGCGCGGGCAGAACCACGTGGGCCGCCGGTAGACGCCTTCGCCCTGGTCGTGGACTTCGACCCGGCCGCCGCAGCGGAAACAGCCCTGGCGCGTGCGCTCGTAGACCCAGTTGCGCCGGCCGCGCGCGAGGTCGCCGGTGGTCACCTGCTCGTGGCGCCACGCGTTGGCCACCAGCAGCTTCCGGGCCAGTGCCACGGCCTTCCGGGTGTCCACTTCGGACACCGGCGTCCACGGCGACACCCTGAGCAGGTGGCAGATCTCGACCTTGTACAGGTTGCCGACACCGGCCAGCACGCGCTGGTCGAGCAGCGCGTCACCCAGTTCCCGATCCGGCTGCGCGGCCAGCGCGGTCGCGGCCCGGTCCGCGTGCTCGTCGCTCCACTGTGGATCGAGCAGGTCGGGACCGAGGTGTGCGACGAGGTCGTGTTCCCCTGCCGTGGGCACGAGTTTCAGGTCGTGGAGACGGAAACCGATCGCCTGCACGTCGGCGGTCGCCAGGATCACCCGCGCGTGGTGGGCGGGGGTGCGCCAGCGGCCGCCGGCGGGGTAGATGTCCCAGCTGCCGTCCATGCGCAGGTGGCTGTGGAGCGTGAGGTCGCCGGAGAAGCGCGTGAACAGGTGCTTGCCGACCGTGCCGACCCCGAGCACGTCACGGCCGGAAAGGTCCACAGTGGCCAGTGCGGGGTGGCGGAACTCCCCGCGTACCAGCGTCTTCCCGGCCAGCGCCTTGTCGAGCAGCTTGCCGGCCAGGAAGACGGTGTCGCCCTCGGGCACGGCTCAGCCCGCGGCGTCGGACACGGTCGCCGGCGATTCGGCGGTGGTCTCGGCGGTCTCAAGGGCCTCGTCCTCGTCGCCGCGCACGCGGTGGCGCCCGGCGCGGTTGGACCGCAGGATCTTCGCCAGCACCATGTTGAACGTCAGCGCGATCTCCTGGGCGCCGGGGGAGTGCCACTCGTGGATCGGGCTGCACGCGCCCTGCGCCTGCTGCACGGCCAGCCGGTCGGGGATCGCCGTGGGCATCACCAGCGAGCCGAAGTTCTCGCGCAGCTCGGCGACGCGGAACTGGTGCTCGTAGGAGCGCACGCGCAGCTTGTTGACCAGCACGCCGATCGGGCGCAGGCCCGGGTTGCTCTCCTCGCGGATGCGCTCGATGGCCTCCAGCGCGCGCTGGGCGCCCGCCACGGCGTACATCGTGGGTTCGGTGACGATCAGTGCGCTGTCGGCCGCCACCAGCGCCGACTTCGTCAGCCGGCCGAGTGACGGCGGGCAGTCGATGACCACGAGCTCGTACGGCTCTTCGCGCAACGGGTTCTGGTGCAGCTCGTCGAGGGCACGCGAGAGGTTCTCCAGGCGCCGGCCGTCGGAGTCGGGCTCGTTGAGCAGCTCCAGCTCCTCGGCGCCGACCAGCACGTCGACCTCGTCGCTCCACACGCTGGGCGCGATCGCGCGTTCGAGGACGGCCCGCGCGGGGGTCTCGAGGACGTCGGCGAGCGTCGCGTCGGTGTACGGCGGGTCGAGCGAGGTCGTGGCGTTGCCCTGCGGGTCGAGGTCGGCCACGAGTGTGCGGGTACCCCTACGCAGAGCGGCCGACGCGATACCGAGCGCGACCGTCGTTTTACCGACGCCACCCTTGAGGCTGAGAACGGCGACCGTGTGCACTCGGCACAGCCTACGGGCCGCGGGTGGGCCGGGTCGCGAGGAAGGTGCCGAACACCTCTTCCGGGCAGGCCCGGGTGACGGCGGGTGACCGGTGGGCGGGCACTACCCTGTCCGACTATGAAGACGGACACCGTGGCCGCCCGAGGTTCGGGCGCCGTTCGCCGGGCGCTCGAAGCGGAGCTGCGGGCTGCCCGCGCCCGTGGCGTGGAGCAGCCCTCCGTCGTCGACGTCGGCGGCGGCAGTGGCGGCTGGGCGGTGCCGTTCGCTTCGGCGGGCTGCCTCGTGACGGTGGTCGAGCCCAATCCCAACGCTCTGGCGACGCTGCGGCGCCGGGCTGAGGAGGAGGGTGTCTCGCACCGGATCACGGTGATCGCGGACGACTCCGACGCCCTCGGCGCCCACGTCGAGGCCGGCTCGGCCGATCTCGTGCTCGCCCACGGCCTGCTGGAGGTCGTCGACGACCCGGCGGTGGCACTCGCCGCGCTGGCCGCGGCCGTCGCCCCCGGCGGGGCGCTGTCCGTGCTCGTGGCCAACCGCAACGCGGCCGTGCTGCACCGCGCGCTGGCCGGCCGGATCGCCGAGGCCCAGCGGCTGCTCGACGGCGCCGACGGCGTGGTGCCCGGCGGGCGCGACACCGTGCTGCGCCGCTTCGACAGCGCCGGCCTGACCGAGCTGCTGGTGGCCGCGGGCCTCGAGGTGACGCTGCTGCAGGGCGACCGCGTGATCGCCGACGTCGTGCCCGGCGAGGTGCGTGAGGACGAGCTGGCGGACTTCGAGCTGGCGGCGGCCACGGTGCCGGCGTTGCGCGACGTGGCCGGGCGGCTGCACGCGATGGCGCGGCCCGCGCAGGTCTGAACCTGCGCTCCTGCGGCGCTGAGCCGGGCTTGCCCGGAATTGTCGGGGGTCCCCGGTAGCGTCGGTCCCCGTGGGGAGCAGAAACGCCGAACTGCCCAGCGGCATGGCCCGCTACCGCGTCACCACGGGTGCCGGGACGCTGCCGGACGACACCGGCTGCGGGATCCTGCACGTGGACATGGACGCGTTCTTCGTGTCGTGCGAGCTGCGGACGCGGCCCGAGCTGGTGGACAAACCCGTCGTCGTGTCCGGCGGCGGGCCGCGGTCGGTGGTGTCCGCGGCGAACTACCCGGCGCGCAAGTACGGCGTGCACTCCGCGATGCCGTTCTCCACGGCGAAACGGCTGTGTCCGCACCTGATCTGCATCACCCCCACCTCGGGGCTCTACGGCGAGGTCTCGCGGCAGGTGATGGACATCTTCCGCGAGCTCACACCGCTCGTGGAGCCGCTGAGCCTCGACGAGGCCTTCCTGGACGTGAGGGGGGCGCTGCGGCGGCTGGGGGCCACGCCCGCGCAGCTGGGCGCGCGGATCCGTTCGCGCGTGGAGGCGGAGCACGGGATCACGTGCTCGGTGGGCGTGGCGAAGGTCAAGTTCGTCGCGAAGCTCGCGTCGGGGATGGCGAAGCCCGACGGGATGGTCGTGGTGCCGGCGGCCGAGACGCTGGCGTTCCTGCACCCGTTGCCGGTCTCGGCGCTGTGGGGCGTGGGGAAGCGCACGGAGGAGCAGCTGCGGGGGCAGGCGCTGCACACGATCGCCGACGTGGCCGCGGCGCCGCCCGCGCGGTTGCGGCGATCGCTGGGCAACGCGATGGGCGACCACCTGTGGGCGCTCGCCAACGGGCACGACGACCGAGCCGTGGTCCCCGAGACGGCGGAGAAGTCGATCGGGGCGGAGCGGACGTTCGAGATCGACCTGCACAGCCGCGCCGAGCTCGGGCTCGAGCTGCTGCGGCTGTCCGAACGGGTCGGCGCGACCCTGCGGGCCCGCGGGCTGCGCGGGCGCACGGTGTCGATCAAGGTCCGCTTCGCCGACTTCACCACGATCACCCGGGCGCGCACGCTGTACACGGCGACGGACGTCGCGCGCGACATCCACCGGACCGCCGTCGAGCTGCTGGCCGAGCACGCGCCCACCGGGGCCGTGCGGCTGATCGGCGTGCGCGTGGAGGGCCTGGACACGGGCGAGGGCGGTGAGCAGCTCCAGTTCGCCTCCGCCGAGCCGCGCTGGCGCGACGCGGAAGTGGCGGCCGACGTGGCGCGGTCGAAATTCGGGTCGGCCGCAGTGCGCCCGGCGTCGTTGCTGACGCCCCGGGAGACGTGAGCTGTGTCGCCCATTGTGTCGTCCGTTGTACCGTCACCGGGCCGTCGTGACCCACTGTCAACCCACGTCAGTCGTGATTTCCCCCAATTCGATCCCTTCTGGATGCGGGATCGGGTAGTCGGACGCGCGCGGGGCTCGTATCCTGGACAGTGCCGCCCCGCCTGGGGCCGGCAGTTGGGTCCAGAACGTTGCGCGGCCCGGCGCCCGCGACAGCTGTGCCGGAGGAGGAAAGATGCCACTCTCCGAGCATGAGCAGCGGCTGCTCGATCAGATCGAGCGCGAGCTCTATGCCGAGGACCCCAAGTTCGCATCCACGGTGCGTGGCACCCGGTTGCGCCGCCCCGCCCGTCGACGGCGCATCCAAGGGATCGCGCTGTTCGTGGTGGGGGTAGCGCTCCTGGTGCTCGGCGTGGTGGTGCCCGTCCTGCGGGTCGCCGACATCCCGTTGATCAGCGTGCTGGGGTTCCTCGTGATGTTCTTCGGGGTCATGATGGCGGTCACGTCGATACGCCACGGCGACAGCGGCGGAGGCGGCAAAGACTCCGGCCGCGGCGGCGGTGGCAAGGGATCGGGCGGCAAGAGCTCGTTCACGCAACGCATGGAAGAGCGCTTCCGCCAGCGCTTCGAGGAGCAGTAGCTCCCTTCGGTCACATCGTGGGATCCGCGCTTCACCCGGTAGGGGTGGAGCGCGGATTCTCGTGTGCTCAGGTCCGGTCGCCCCTTCGCAGCCCGGCGCGGCCGTTGCCCAGGCCCGCCCGATCGTGACTCTTCGGTCCCGGCTGCCTCGATCGTGATTCTCTTCGGGCCCCGCCGCGCGTGCTGCGGCCCGGTTCGTCCGGCCCCGGCCGACCCACCCAGGACAAGCGCCGGCCCCGGTCGCCAGAGCGAGCCGGGGCCGGGGAACCACGTGGGTCAGGAGCGGCGCCGCAGGATCGACTTCGGGAACAGCCGCCCGCGCAAGGACAGCGGGGCCGTGGTGCGCAGGCTGTGGCGGAGGCGGTCGAAGGCCGGGGCCAGCTCCGGATCAGCCGTGGTCGCGCCGCTGTACCAGGTGCGCTCGACGGCGCCGATCACCGTGCGCAGGCTGTCGCGGCCGGAGTCGTCGAGGTGGTGGCGCTCGGCGATCTTCTGGCCGGCCACGCGGACCGTGTCGCTGTCGGCCAGGGGCAGGCCACGGTCGGCGCACTCGGCCTTGAGCTCGCGCCACGCCGCGTCGGCGGAGCCGGGGGCGTGGGTGACGATCGCCTGGAGCCGCCGGCGGCGGGCGAAGTCGCGCAGCGCGGCCGGGCCGCCGAGCCCGACCAGGAGCAGCACGACGATCACGGCGAACCACCAAGCCACGAGGCCGGCCAGGAATCCCAGCGCCGCAACGAGGAGCACGCCGCCCGCCAGCGGCAGCCACAGGGCGGCCTGGCTGGTCCGCGCGGCCGGGGGAGCGGGCGCGTGGACGAGGACGTCGCCGTCGGGTACGGCCCCGGGCGGCAGATCCGGAGTCGCCGCACCCGGGGCTGGCGGCCGCCGCCGCAGGACGTACGCCGTGACCACCGCCGCGGCGCCCAGGACCGCGAGCACGGCGGCGAGGATCGCGAGCCAGCCGTCGTGCGATTCGGGCGTGGCCGTGGTGGCCGGGGTGGCCTCGTTCTGGCCCTTGTCGAGCGGCGAGTCCGCCGTCGGGGCGCTGGAGTGCGGCGCGGTGGGCAGGTCGTCGGTGGCGTCGGGCTGCTGGGCGTTGGAGTTCTTCTGCTGCAGGTACGACGGGACGATGCCGCGGCCGTCGGCGAGCGGCGTCGGGTCGAAGCTGACCCAGCCCTTGTCGCCGAAGTACGCCTCGACCCACGCGTGCGCGTCCTGCGAGCTGATCGACTGGTAGTCGCCCTTCGGCACGCCCGGCGTGAAGCCGATGGCCACCCGCGCGGGGATGTGGGCGACGCGCAGCATCACGGCCATCGCCGACGCGTACTGCTCGCAGTAGCCGCGCTTGCCGTTGAGGATGAAGTCGGCCAGCGCGTCGGCGTCGGTGGCGTCCGCGGTCTTCGTGTCGTACACGAAACCGTTCTGCGCGCTGAAGAACTGCCACAGCGCGGTGGCCTTGTCGAAGTTGTCGGTCTTGCCGGCGATGAGCTGGTTCGTCTTCGCGACCACCCGCGGGTCCACGCGGCCGATCTGCGAGTAGAACGCCGGGACCTCGTCGGACTTCGGGTCGGCCGCCCGCAGCTCGGCGGCCGTCGGTTCCTTCAGCGACGCGACCTCGGTGTACGTCGGCGCGGACTCGCTCTTCGTGGTGAACACGGCGCCACTGACCCGGTCGTAGAGCCACTGCGGCGAAAGCCCGCGCAGCGCGCGCGGCGCACCGTAGACGGGCAGCCAGTTGTCCACCCACTGCGTGGGCTGGATCTGGATCTGCCGCGACACGCCGGTGCCGTCGTCGCCGGGCGCGGCGGGCAGGGTGCTGTTGGCGAGCACGCCCGTCTGCGCCTGGCCGCCGCCGCGCAGGCCCCAGCCCTGGTTCGGTGTGTACGTGTCGAGCGTGAACGCCCGCAGGTACCGGCGGTCGTTGCCGAGGCCGCGGACCTGGAACAGCTCGGTGTTCTGACCCTGGTCGAGCAGGCCGCGCAGCTGCGTGAACGGCGCGACGCCGAACCCGCCGCTGCCGTCGCCGCCCGCTCCGGAGCCGGCGCCGAACGGGATCTTCCCGACGGTGCCCACCCACGTGATCCCGCCGCCGAGCAGACCGAGCACGATCGCCGCGCTGACCACGGCCACGGGCGCCTGCATCACTCGCGCGCGCCCGCCCGACCCCGGCGCCTCACGGTTGCGCCAGCGCCGGTGCCGGTGGTTGCCGTCGAGGGCGAGCAGGCACGCGAACGCGGCCGCACCGAGCAGGAACGTCCACCACGGCAGCATTTCGTCGGACAGCGCCGCCGGCACCGCGTACACGCACAGCAGGACCAGACCAGTCGCCGCCGGCGCCGCGGCGGCCACCGCGAGCGTGTCGACGAGCACCGCGACCAGCCCGATCGCGATCGTCACCAGGCACAGGATCGGCTGCGTGCCCTCGACCGGCGGCAGCCCGGTGCGGATCTGCTCGGCCGACGCCGCGAGCGTCGCCTGCAGCTCGCCGAACGCCGTGGGGCCGGGGATGATCTTGAGGATGCCTTGCGTGGTGAACGCGCCTGTGACCAGGAACAGCAGCACCAGGAGCTGGCCCAGACCGACGAGCACCGTCGGCGCGCGCAGGGAGCGCAGCGCCAGGCCGGTCGACGCGATCAGGATGACCGCCACGAACAGGTAGCCGAACCACGCCCACCCGGAGACCACGCCGGTCAGCGACGTGGCCGCGCACAGCGTCGCGATGCCGGCGGCGACGGGCGGCAGGATTCCGCTCGACCACACCGGCGGCTGGGCGGCCGGCTGCGGGGTCGGCGTGTGGGGGATCGGTGGGGGAGCCTGGGAAACGGGCGGACGGGGTGCCGTCGTGGTCATCGCGCACCGCCGATCAGGGCGCCGCGGTGGGCACCCGTGCGGCACAGCTCGGCCCACGCCTGCGGCATCGGCGTCTGCGGGCCGGCGACCACGACGCCCCAGCCGTTCGCGCGCAGCAGCTCGGCGGCGTCCTTCGTGGCCGCGGCCCGTTGGTCGGACGAACCGGACCCGGCCCAGCTCGGCGTGTCCAGCAGCACCGCGAGGCTGCGGACGCCGCGCGGGCGGTAGCGGGCCAGCTCGTGCACCGACTCCGCGCTGACCGTGCCGAGCACCGCGATGAGCTCCTGTCCTTCGGCCGGGTCGTGCCCGAGCGTCACGTCGCGCTGGTGCGCGGGCTGCAGCCCGGCCAGCGCGTCGAGCACCACGTTGTCGTAGCCTTCGCCGCCTTCACCCGGGGTGTCGGCGAGCGTGATGCCGTGTTCGGTGACCAGTCGGACGCGGTGGCCGGAGCGGCGCAGGTGCAGCGCCACGGAAGCGGCGAACGACACCGCCCACTCGAGGCTCGCCGTGGGACCCGTGCCGTGGTGGGCGGCGGCGCGGTGGTCGACCAGCACGGTCGTGCCGCCCCGCCACGGCCGTTCCTCGACGCGCACCATGACCTCGTCGCGGCGCGCGGTGGAGCGCCAGTGGACCTTCCGCATGTCGTCGCCGGTGCGGTAGTGGCGCACGATCACATCGGGCTCACCCTGCCCGGCGTGCAGGCGCACGGTGCCGTCGTCGCCCGCGCCAACCCCGGCGCCGCCGGGCAGCCCCCACAGGCCGACGACGCGGGGCACCACCACCAGCCGCGAGTGCCCGATCAGCTCGCGTTCGAACTCGCACAGCCCGAACGGGTCGGTGATCGTCGCGCGCAGCGGCCCCACCTGCTGGATCCCGCGCAGCAACGGCTGCAGCGGGTAGCGCAGCAACACCCGGCGGTCGTGCGGCAGCCGCTCGACCACGAACCGCGGCTTCGAGCCCAGCGCGTACGGCACGCCGTCTTCGAGCAGCACCTCGCCGCCCGGGAGCCGGCCGCTGCGCCACAGCTCGAGGTGCACTTCGCCGCTCGCGCCGACGGCCACGCGCTCCGGCCGCAGCGCCCGCGTGGCACCGAGTCGGAGCCGGGTCGCCGAGATGAACGCGGCGACCAGCAGCGGCAGCGCCACCACGAAGATGGCGACGCGCAGCAGGTCACGCTCGTTGAGCACCAGCGAGCACACGGCCGCGGCGATCCCCGCGGCCAGGAGGCAGCGGCCGCGGGTGGTGAGGCCGGAGAGTGCGCGCAGCATGCGGTTCTCGGATTCGCGTAAGGGGATCGCCGGTCAGCGGGTGCCGGTGGAGCCCTGGGGGACGGGGACGCGGTGCAGAACAGCGCGGACCACGTCGGTCGCCGAGCGGCGGGCGGCGTGCGCCTCGGTGGTGAGCACGAGCCGGTGCGCCAGCACGGGCACGGCGACCGTGTGCAGGTCGTCCGGCACCACGTACTCGCGGCCCGACAGCGCCGCCTGCGCCCGCGCGGCACGGACCAGGTGCAGCGTCGCGCGCGGGGAGGCGCCCAGCCGGATCTCCGGCACCTGCCGGGTCGCCGACACCAGGTCCACGGCGTAGCGCCGGACCTCCGGCGCGATGTGCACCGCGCGCACGGTCTCGATGAGGCGCTGCACGGTCGCGCCGTCGGACACCGCCGAAAGCTCGGCCAGCGGGTTGTGGCCTGCGTGCTCGTCGACCATGGCCAGCTCGGCCTGCTGGTCGGGGTAGCCGATCGACACCCGCGCGGTGAAGCGGTCGCGCTGGGCCTCGGGCAGGGCGTAGGTGCCCTCCATCTCGATCGGGTTCTGCGTGGCGATCACCATGAACGGCGCGCCGAGCAGGTAGGTGCTCGTGTCGACCGTGACCTGGTGCTCTTCCATGCACTCGAGCAGCGCCGACTGAGTCTTCGGCGAGGCGCGGTTGATCTCGTCGCCCACCACGATGTTCGCGAACACCGGGCCGGGCCGGAACTCGAACTCGCCGGTCTGGCGGTTGTAGATCGACACGCCGGTGACGTCGCTCGGCAGCAGGTCGGGGGTGAACTGCACGCGGCTCACGGTGCAGTCGATCGACCGCGCGAGCGCCTTGGCCAGCGAGGTCTTGCCGACGCCCGGCACGTCCTCCACGAGCAGGTGACCCTCGGCGAGGAGGGTCACCAGCGCGATCCGGATGACGTCGGGCTTCCCGACCAGCACGCGTTCGACGTTGGCGGCGATCCGGCGGGCCGTGTCGTGCAGCTCGTCGAGGGACACTCTCGGGGCGTACCCGTTGCCTCGCCCGTTCGGGGCATCCGCCGAGGGGTAGGGCGGCTGCCCGGCCCCGCCGCCCTGCGGTCCGGCAGGGGTGGCGGACTGGATTCTCGACGTCACTCGTCCTCCTGGTGGCGCATGCCTGTGCGGCTTTCACCGGCTCCGCCGGGTCGCTCGCTGTCCGCGCAGCGATCAGCGTTCCATCCAGTGTGTCAAACTCGGGCGAACTCGGCGCCGGAACCCCGCGAACGGCCGCCGATGACTCTCCGGTAATGCCCTCGGTCCGCCGTTCGGGTGTACGGAGCCGCGTTTTCGGGTGCTCCCGCTGACGGAGGGCTCTCACGTATGCTCCGAAACCGAGGTCGCTCGACTACGGAGAGGCGTAACCGCTCATGAGCGAGGTGGGGGCCGCACCGCTGCCCGACGTGCCGGGCCTGACGAGCTCGGGATCCGGCTCCGGCCGGTTCGCGGTGGCGCCGGAGCTGGCGACGGCCACCTACACGAAGCTCGGCGAGCTGCAGGACGTGGTGGGCGAGATGGTCCGCGAAGCCAACGTGCTGGGCCGCTCGGTGCCGCTGGGCAGCGGGTACGCCGGCGAGGTCGGCGCGTTCATGGCGCAGTACGGCTTCGGCCGCGACGGGTCGGCGGTCGCGCAGCTGACCGCGTTCGGCAAGCAGATCGAAGATCTCAAGGAACGCATCGAGAGCGCGCTGAAAAAGTACCGGCGTGAAGACGACGCCGCGGCCGACGGCGTGGACTGTGCCGGTGGCTGAGCCCGTGCGCAAGCTCCTGCTGCTGGTCCCTGCCCTCCTCGTGCTCGCCGCGTGCGGGCGCCCCGTGACCCCGAAGGCGGTCGCGGCCGACGGCGGACCGGAACCCGCGCCGTCGAGCTCGGCCCGTCCGGCGCTGGCCGATCTGGATCCGTGCGCGCTGCTCTCGCCGAGCGACCGCTCGAGCGCCGGGCTCACCGAGCTGGGCAAGCCGAAGACGATCGGCGAGGCGCGCGCGTGCGACTGGACGGTGCCCTCGACGTTCGGTGTCACAGTCACGCTCGACGAGACCGCCGGGCTCGCCAACCTCGACGTCTCCCACGGCACGCGCACCAAGAAGAAGGTGGGCGCGCACCAGGCGCTGCAGGTGGCGGACAAGAAGGCCGCGGCCGGCACGTGCGCCATGCTGCTGGGGGTCGGCGACTCCGCGAGCGTGCAGGTGGACGTGAGCAACGCGAGCTTCTCCGACACCACGCTTGCGTGCTCCCGCGCGACGACCGTCGCCGGGCTGGTGGAGCCGAAGCTGCCCTGAGCTTTCCCGATCCCGTTTACCGGAAGGTGTGCCGTGTCCGCAGCCGTGCCCGAGCCGACGGCCCGTTACGAGTCCTTCAGCCACGAAGCGCTGGCCGCGCAGGTCGAACAGGACAACGACCCCGTCGCCGCCGGCCAGGCCGGGGCGCGCTGGACCGAGCTCGCGCGCAAGTTCGAGGATTCGACCGCGTCG
Source organism: Amycolatopsis sp. NPDC047767 (assembly GCF_040704195.1). NCBI lineage: Bacteria > Bacillati > Actinomycetota > Actinomycetes > Pseudonocardiales > Pseudonocardiaceae > Amycolatopsis > Amycolatopsis sp. NPDC047767. The sequence continues at coordinate 100,457 of NZ_JBEYSJ010000012.1, read as the reverse complement.
CTGGCCGCGCTGTCGGCGGCCAGCCAGGAGACGTGGGAAGGCGAAGCGGGCGACGCGATGCGCGCGGTGCTCGCGCGGGCGGCCGGCTGGCTGGGGGAGTCCGCGGCGGTGTCCACTGTGGTCGGTGACGCCGTGGCGGGGCAGGCCGACGTGGCGGCGCGGGCGCGGGCCGAGATGCCGCCGCCGGTCGAGTTCGACCCGGCGGCGATGATCCGCTCGGCCGCCGCGAGCGGCAACGTCCTGGAGCTCGCCGGGCTGTCGTTCGCGATGGACGCGCGCCGCGCGGAAGCCGAAGCGGCGCGGCAGAAGGCGATCGACGTCGTACGAACCCGCGACACCGCGCTGCACGGGCTGGTGCCGGGCGTCGCGTTCCCGGACACCCCGGCCCTCGGCGCGGGGCCGGCTTGATCCGGCTCTCCGCGTCGGCCTTCGACGTGGTGTGGCACGACCTCGGGCTCGGCCCCGTTCCGGTGCCCCTGGCGGTGCCCAGCGTCGGCGCGACCGAGGCCGAACGCGCGGCCGTGCGCGCCGAGGTCTACCGCGGCCTCACCGGCCGCGGCCTCTTCGACGGACGGCTCGCCCCCGAGCTGGAGAACCGGCTGCGGCTGCTCGACAGCGGCTCGCGCTACGTCGCGTGCGAAGCCCTGGTGGACATGACTGCCGACACGCCGTTCCGCGCCGTGACCGCCGTGCGCGGCCGCAGCGGGGTGCTCGCGGTTCAGCCCGAACGGACGGTGGGACTCAGCGGAATCCGCGAGGGCGAGCTCGTTTCGGCGCTCGTCGAGGTGCTGCCGCGGCTGTCGCCGGGCCCCGGGTTCGGCGTCAGCCTGCCTGCCTCGGGGTGGGACTCGACTTCGGCCGCGGCTTCCGCTTCGACGGCCCGCCAGGCCGAGGAGATCGCCGCGATCCAGGCCCGGCCGGTCTTCGCCGCGGGCCAGTTCGGCGCCTACACCCGCACCAGCAGCGGCCGCATCGACCGCCGCGGTGGCCTGACCTGGTTCGACACCGACGCGGGCGCCTACTCCGCCGGCGTGTCCGCCGGCCGCGGCGGGCAGGACTGGGTGACCGTCGCCCCGGTCGACGGGCCGCGGCTGGTCGAGCGGGTTCTGGCGCTGTTCGGCTGAGCTGCCGGCTTAGGCGGGGTCGAGCAGGGCGGTCGCGCTGACGTCGAGCCGGGCGGCTGTGCATTCGCCGGCCCGAGGTGTTCGATCGGTGCGCGTTCGAGCTGGGGCCACGTGCAATGCACTGCAGTGATGCTGGAGCTGGTCACCGGTCCCGGGCCGCGGTTGGTAGAGCGGGCCCTGGCGTTGTTCGGCTGAGCGCCGACAGCTCACGCGGATTCAGCGGGCCGGTCGCGCTGACATCGAGTCGGGCGGCTGCAGCCGCCGGCCGAGGCGTTGGACCGCTGCGCGGCCATGGTTCGTTCGAGCTGGGTCAGGTGCTGTGGGCCCGGCGGAAGCTGTGCCGGGCGGCTCAGGCGAGGTCGAGCAGGCCGGTCGCGCTGACGTCGAGTTCGTGGAGCACCAGGCGGCTGCGCAGCTCGCGGACGCCGTGTTCGCGTTTGAGGCGGTCGACGACCGTTTCGAACTCCGCGGGGTCCAGGCAGGCGAGGCGGAGCTGGTAGTCGTACTCGCCGGTCATGCGGGCGCCGGACACGACCTGCGGGACTCGGTGCAGTTCGCGTTCGAAGTGGGTGCGGTCGACGTCTTCGCGCAGGCGCACGTCGCTGACCATGGTCAGGCCGCGGCCGAGGGCGGCGGGGTCCAGGTCGGCGCGGAAGCCGCGGATGACGCCGGCGGCGCGGAGGCGGCGCACGCGGTCCGCGACGGTGTTGGCGGAAAGGCGCACCTGGGCGCTGAGCTCGTTGTAGGTGCGGCGGCCGTCCTCTTCGAGGAGCCGGACGAGTGAGCGGTCGATGGCGTCCACAGGCGTGATTGTGCAGAACTCGGCGAGGTCGGGCAAGTGCCAAGGAAAACTCGGTGAATAGCCGACGCAGCCCGTGATTTCCGAGCCACCTTCGGCGGACATCCTGGAACCGTTCCGGGCATGGATGTCCTGCTACCGCCCCTGTTGCCCGTGTTCAGCGTCCTGCTCGTGACCGTCGTCCAGCGCCGCTACGGGCCGCGGCTCGGCGGCCGGCTCGCGGGCTTCCCGACGACGACCTTTCCGTTCCTGCTCGTCCTCCTGGCGCGTGACGGTGCCGCCACCGTGGCCGACGCGGCGCGCGGGATGATCGCCGGCCAGCTGGTGGTGGCGGCTTTCTGCCTCGGCTATGGCCGGGTCGCCCGCCGGGTGCGGCGCCCGGCCGTCGCGGCCACGGTGGCGCTGGCCGTCGCCGCCGGGGCGTTGTCGCTGGTGGCCGAGGTGGGGTCGCCGTGGGTCGCGGCGGCGGTGACCGGCGCCGTCGTGCTCACCGGGCTGGTGACCTGGCCGCCGGCGCCGCCGATCGACGTCGTCGGCCCGGCTCCACGCTGGGAGCTGCCCGTGCGCGTCGCGGCCGCTGCGGCCGTCGTGACGGCGCTGGCCGTCCTGTCGAGGATGCTCGGCCCGCACCTGGCCGGCGTGCTCGCCTGCACTCCGGTCGTCCTGGCGATCCTCACCCCGACCACCCACGGCGGGTCCGGCTTCGCCGCCGCCGAAACCCTGGTGCGTTCCGCTTTGCGCTCGCTGCCCGGGACGCTGGTGTTCGCCGTGGTCACCGCGTGGTGCGTGGTGCCGCTCGGGCCGGTGGCGGCGTTCGCTCTGGCGGGGGCCGGGCTGGTGGCGGCCGACCACCTCGTCGGCCGGTTGCCGGCCGCACGGCAGCCGGTCGGGGCCGGTCAATCCCGCTGACCCCCATTCGTGGCGTGATACTTCACGCCGCGGTGGGCGGAATGCTCGGCCGCACACTGGGGTTGTCGCCATTGAGAAACAGTGTGGGAGGAGGCCGGCGTGACGAGCCTCGAGATGGCGGACACGGAGTCCGGAGCGGTCGAGCACCGCGCGGCGGCGCGCCGTCGGCTGCCCTGGCGGCCGGTGCTCCACTGGGCCGTCGTGGCCGCCGCGCTCGGGTACCTCGTGTGGCGTGTGCCCGAGCTGGCCAGGGAGTTCGCACAGCTCGACCGCATCCAGTGGGGCTGGGTCGTGGCGGCCGGGCTCGCCGGGCTCGCGGCGCTGGCCGTCTACGGCGAAGTGCACCGCCAGCTGCTGCTGGTCGGGGGAGCGCACGTGCCGCCTTCGGCCGTGCAGGGCATCACCTTCGCGCAGAACGCCGTCTCGACCACGGTGCCCGTGGTGGGCGGGGCCGGCTCGCTCGCGTACGCGATCAACCAGCTGCGCCGACGCGGCGTCGACAGTGCCCTGTCGGCCTGGGCGGTCCTGCTCGCCGGCGTGATCACCACTGTGCTGCTCATCGTCCTCGGCTTTCTCGCCCTGGCCTGGGCCGGCCGGGTGCCGTTCCGGCTGGCCGTGCCCGCAGCCATCGTGGTCGCGGCGGGCTCCGCGGGGGTGTGGGCGCTGCTGACGCACCCGACCGTCCTGCAACGCGGGCTCACCTCACTGCTGCGGGTCTTCGGCCGCACCCCGGGCACGTGCACCACCTGCCGCAAGACCTGGCTCGAGAAAGCCGACGCCGCCGCGCTCCAGCTCTCGGAACGCGTCGCACGGCTGCGCCCCGGCGGCACCCGCTGGAGCGTCCTGCTGGTCCTCGCGCTCGCCAGCTGGGGGTTCGACTTCTTCGCCCTCATCGCCAGCGCCGAAGGCACGGGCACCCACATCCGCTGGGACGTCCTCGCCGTGGGCTTCCTGGTCGTCCAGGCCAGCATCGCCCTCCAGATCCTCCCCGGCGGCGCCGGCCTCGCCGAAGCCGGACTGCTCGGCGTGCTCGTCGCCGCGGGCGTCCCCGCCGCCCCGGCCGCTGCCACCGTGCTGATCTACCGCGCGATCAGCTGGGCGGGCCTCTCCCTCGTCGGCTGGGTCGTCTACGCCCTCCAACCTCACGCGACACCGGCCCACGGCCACGAGCGCACCGCCGCTGCGGCACTGCCGCAGGCCTGATCGGCTCGGAGGCCCGGGTGCGGTGGTTGGGCCGCCTCGCGATCGGGCGCCGCGGCGAGGGCCCACGGCCATGACTGGACGGCGGCGGCTGCTCTGTCGCGGACCTGATCGGCTCGATGTCTAGGTCCGGCGGCCGGCTCCGTGATGGGGTGAGCGCCTCGTGGCCGTGGTCCTGCTCCGGCCTGTTCGGCTTGCGCGGCCGTGTCCCGCGGCTGGCGCCTCGTGGCCGGGCGCGCGCGACGCCGCCCACGGGTACGACCCGAGCGCGGCTGCCGCTCTGCGCCAGGCCTGATCCTCGCGCCCGTTCCCTGGTGATCGGGTCGACTCGTGGCCGGGTGCTCAGGCGCCAGACCGCGGCTGCCCCCCGGCCGCAGGCCTGATCGGCTAGCACCCCGCGGTTGGGCGCCTCGTGGCTGAGCACCCACCGCGTCTGCGAATGGGAACAAGTCGACAGCGGCTGCCGCCGCGCCCCAGGTTCTGATCCGCCCCTACCTCAGTGCCCGATGACTGCGGGTGCCCGACGACCAGACGTTCCCCCGATTCCCCACGACGCGCCACCGTCGGCCCCACCGGTCTCCCCACCACACCCCACGCGCGGCACCACCGTTCCCCACCAGCGCCCCCACCTCACCCCACCGCGATCCCCACCGGCCCCCACCTGGGTTCCCCACCGGGCCCCACCCAGGGGGTTCCTGGTCTTCATGCTGCCGTTCAGCGGACGTTCGGCAGCCGGTCCGGGTTGCTCCGGGACCCCGGCGCGGGGGATCTTGACCACGGCCCCCCACGCGGCCCCCACCAGGCCCCACAGCGCTGACCTGCGTAAACGCGTGACACGACGGAGTTAACGGGGAGCAAGTCGCGTTGACTGTGGTGAAAAGTGGGGTACGGTGGTGACCAGTGGGGCGGAAGGGAGCCCCGTGGCCGGAGCCGGGTGGTTCGCCAGCCGGGGCCGGTAGGGAGGTGGGGGCCGGTGTTCCTCGGCACTCACACCCCGAAGTTGGACGACAAAGGGCGGCTCGCGCTGCCCGCGAAGTTCCGCGACGCCTTGGCCGGCGGGCTGATGGTCACCAAGGGGCAGGACCACTGCCTCTTCGTCTTCCCCCGCGCCGAGTTCGAGCAGATGGCACGGAAGGTCGCCGAAGCCCCGTTCACGAACGAGGCGGTTCGGGCCTACCAGCGTTACCTGTTCGCCGGAACGGACGAACAACGCCCGGACGGGCAGGGGCGCATCACCATCGCGTCCGAGCTCCGGCGCTACGCCGGGCTGAACAAGGAGTGCGTGGTGATCGGCGCGATCACCAGGCTGGAGATCTGGGACGCCCAGGCGTGGCAGGGCTACCTGGACGAACACGAGGACAGCTACGCGAAGGCTCGAGAGGAAGTTCTACCGGGCGTCTTCTAGGGGACACGGGCACCGGAGCACCTGCGTCGTCGGGGGACGCGGGTCCGCCGGGATCGTGGAACCGGAAACGTCCCCGCGGATGCCGTGAGGCCTCTGTCCGCTCTTTGGCCCTGGCGCACCTTCCCCGGTGCCAGGTCGGACCGCGGGCGGGCAGGGACCTGACGGCATCCGCCGCATCTTCCCCGGGAGTACGGAGCGCGGAAGGGGGAGGGGCATGGCGACCGAGCACGAGCACGTTCCGGTGCTGCTGGACCGCATCGTCGAACTGTTCACCCCCGCCTTCGCCGACCGCGACGCGGTGCTGGTCGACGCGACCGTCGGCCTCGGCGGCCACTCCGACGCACTGCTCGAAGCCTTCCCGCGCCTGCGGCTCGTCGCGCTGGACCGCGACCCCGCCGCGCTCGAGCGCTCGGCCGAGCGGCTCGCGCGGCACGGTGACCGCGTCGACCTCGTCCACACCGTCTACGACGGACTCCCCGAAGCCATCGAGAGCCTCGGACTGTCCCGTGTGGACGGCATCCTCTTCGACCTCGGCGTGTCCTCGATGCAGCTGGACCGCGCCGAACGCGGCTTCGCGTACTCGAAGGACTCCCCGCTCGACATGCGGATGGACCCGACCACCGGCTTCACCGCCGCCGACGTGCTCAACACCTACGCGCCGGGCGAGCTGATCCGGATCCTGCGCGACTACGGCGAAGAGCGCTTCGCGCAGCGGATCGTCAAAGCCGTTGTCGCCGCGCGCGAGAAGGAACCGTTCACGCGCAGCGCGCGGCTCGTCGAACTGCTCTACGACGCCGTGCCCGCCGCGAGCCGCCGCACCGGCGGGCACCCGGCCAAGCGCACGTTCCAGGCACTGCGGATCGAGGTCAACGGCGAGCTGGAAGTGCTGCGACGGGCGATGCCGGCCGCGCTCTCGGCGCTCGCCATGGACGGCCGCATCGTCGTGGAGTCCTACCAGTCGCTCGAAGACCGCCTGGTGAAGCAGGCGTTCGCGGAGCTCGCGAAGTCGCGGACCCCGGAGGGGCTCCCGGTCGAACTGCCCGGGCACGGCCCCGAGCTGAAACTCCTGACCCGAGGAGCCGAGAAGGCAGGCGAAGGCGAGATCGAGCACAACCCCAGGGCCGCCTCCGTGCGGCTGCGGGCAGCACAGAGGATCGGAGAGCCGCGATGACCGCACCCACGAAGTCCCGCCGCCGCTCCGGCGCGCCGGCGACGCGCCGGAGCGCGCAAGCGGGGACCACGGTCGAGCAGGAACCGCAGACCACCGGCCGCACCACCGCGCAGCCGGAAACCACGCCGCGCCGGTCCTCGCGCGGCCGCACCACGGCCGCCGAGCGGGCGTACGCGCGCCGCGCGCAGCGGGCCGACCTGCTGCAGCAGCGCGAGCCGAAGAAGCCCCAGCTTCAACGCACCGAGACCGAGGCCAAGCCGAAGCAGAAGCGCCTGCTGCTGCGCTGGCCGCGTTCGCGCGCCTCGTTCGTGCTGGTCATGATGGGGCTGCTGGCCGTCGGCGTCGCCTCGACGCTGTGGCTGACCACCCAGGCCATCGCCGACTCCTACCGCCTCGAGCAGCTGCGCACGACCAACGCGAGCCTGGCCGAGGCGAAGGACCGGCTCGAGCGTGACGTCGCGAAGGCGCAGTCGCCCGCGTCGCTGGCGCCGGCCGCGAAGCAGCTGGGCATGGTGCCCGGCGGCGACCCGGCCCGCATCGTCGTGGGGCCGGACGGCAAGACCACCGTCGTCGGCGAGCCGACGAAGGCCCAGCCCGCCGCCGGCTCGACGGCCGAGACGCCGCCGCAGCAGCCGGGCGCGCCCGCCGGGCAGCCCGCCTCCGGTCAGCAGGAGGGCGGCATCGAGGGCGACCTGCCGGCCACCCCGGCGGGGCAGTGATGGTGGCTTCGGGGGCGAGCCGGGCGCGCGCCGCGGGCAGCGCCCGGCGCACGTACGCCGCGGGCACGCGCCGCGCGGTGGCCAAGCGCGGCAACGGCGGGCAGCGCAGCCGCTTCTCGGCCGTGCGCATCCTGCTGGTGGCGCTCATGGTCATCGCGGGCGTGAAGCTCGTGCAGGTGCAGTGGTTCGAAGCGCCCACGCTCTCGGCCGCGGCCGAGCGGCAGCGCAGCCTCACCATCGACATCCCCGCGCAGCGCGGGTCCATTGTGGACCGCAATGGCAACAAGCTCGCCTTCAGCGTGGAAACCCGCACGCTGTCGGTGAACCTGCGCGTGCTGCACAAGACGATGGACGACTACGCGAAGAAGAACCCCGCCAAGGGCGTCACCTTCGAATCCGAGGTCACCCGCGCGGCCAAGTACATCGCCGCGAAGGTGCCCAACCTGACGACCGAGCAGGAACTGCTGACGAAGCTGAACAAGCCGCAGTCGTTCACCTACCTCGTGGACAACGTCGAGCCCTCCGTGGCCGCCGACATCGTCAAGCAGTTCGCGTGGATCGGCGTCGAGAACCGCGCCATGCGCGAGTACCCGGGCGACACGCTCGCGTCGAACATCGTCGGCCTCGCCAACTGGCGCATGGAGGACCCCGACGTGTCCAAGCACAACCTCCACGGCGTGGTCGGGCTGGAGCAGTCGCGCGACAACGACCTGGCGGGCACGCCGGGCCGCGAGATCGTGAACACCCAGAACGGCAACGACAACCTGTACCTGCCGGGCTCCGAGCACGTGCTGCAGGCGGCGATCCCCGGTTCGGACCTCGAACTGACCATCGACTCGGATCTGCAGTACGAGCTGCAGCGGCAGCTGAGTGACTACGTCGCGCAGTCGCACGCCAAGGGCGGCCAGGCCGTGATCATGGACTCGCGGACCGGCGAGATCTACGCGCTGGCCGACGACAAGACGTTCAACCCGAACGACCAGTCGACCTTCCAGGACGAACTGCTCAACGACCGCGCGGTGACCACACCGTACGAACCGGGCTCGGTGAACAAGATCGTCACCGCCACCGCGGCCATCGACGAGGGCATCGCCACGCCGCAGTCGACGATCGCGGTCCCGGGCGAGATCAAGATCGCCGACCGCACGGTGCACGACGCTTGGGTGCACGGCACGCAGAACTTCACCACCACCGGCATCTTCGCCAAGTCCTCCAACGTCGGCACGCTGGAGCTGGCGCAGAAGATCGGCCCGGACCGCTACTCGGACCTGCTGAAGAAGTTCGGCATCGGCCAGCGCACCGGCCTCGGCCTGCCCGGTGAGAGCCCGGGTTACGTGCCGCCGCGCAGCCAGTGGTCGGCCAGTACGTTCGGCAACCTGCCGATCGGCCAGGGCCTGTCGATGACTGTGGTCCAGATGGCCGGGATGTACCAGGCGATCGCCAACAACGGCCTGCGCGTGCCGCCGCGGATCGTGAAGGCGAAGAAGAACCCGGACGGCACGGTCGTGCCCGAGCCGGCGCCGAAGCCGGTGCAGGTGGTCAGCCCGCAGACCGCGACGACGGTGCGCGACATGCTGCGCGCGGTGGTGCAGAACGCCAAGAGCCCCAACGCGGGCACGGCGCCGTCGGCCGCGCTGGAGGGCTACCAGATCTCGGGCAAGACGGGCACCGGCCAGCAGGTCGACCCGCGCACGAAGGCCTACAGCCAGAGCCTGGCCAACATCACCTTCGCCGGGATCCTGCCCGCCGACCACCCGCGGTTCGTCGTCGGCATCCGCCTCGACGCGCCCGACACCACGCTGCCGGCCGGGCATTCGGCGGGCCCGCTGTTCCACTCCATCGCCTCGTACCTGACGCAGCGCTACCAGATTCCGCTGTCCGACGGTCCGTCGCCGGAGGTCCCGCTCATCATCCCGTGACGCGCCCGCGACGTTCCCGGGACACGACCGGAACGTCTTTGCAACACTCGGCCGAGGGCCGCTTCGCGTCTCGCGAGGCGGCCCTTTCCCGTGTGTTTCCGCCTGCGATAGTCCACATCGGCTGGTGGCGGCGGGCGGAAACGCTTGCCCCGCAACGACGTTTCGCGCGCCGCATAGCACACCCGGTGCACGCCGGCGCGTTCGCCGTACCGCCTTGGGTCACCCGATCGCGCTCTCGGTAACCTCTCGGGCGTGTCCGTGTCCTCGTCCAAGCCCCAGAGCGGGCCGGCTGCGTCGTCGCTGCCGGAAAGCCCGGTGAAGGCGGTCGCCGCCCCGCCCCGCCCGGCCCGGATCGACCCGGTCCCGCTGGCCACCCTCCTCGCCCGCGCGGGCGCCCGGCTGATCGCCGAGAGCCCCGAGGCCGCCGACCTCACCGTCACCGGGACCACGTTGCGTGCGCAGCACGTGCTGCCGGGCGACCTGTTCGCCGGCCTGCCCGGTGCGCGCGCCCACGGCGCCGACTTCAGCGACCAGGCCGTGGCCGCCGGCGCGGCGGCGGTGCTCACCGACGCCGAGGGCGCCGAGCGCCCCGCGTTGCGCGACGCCGGCATCCCGATCCTCGTGCACCCCGACCCGCGTGCCGCGCTCGGCGAGATGGCCGCGTGGATTTACGGGGAGCCGTCGCTGCACCTGTCCGTGCTGGGGGTCACCGGCACGTCGGGCAAGACCACCACCTCCTACCTCGTCGACTCCGGGCTGCGCGCCGCCGGCCTCACCACGGGCCTGATCGGCACGGTCGAGACGCGCATCGCGGGCGAACGCCTGGTCAGCGGCTTCACCACGCCGGAGGCGCCGGACCTGCAGGCGCTGCTCGCGGTGATGCTGGAGCGCGGCGTGACCCACGTGCCGATGGAGGTCTCGAGCCACGCGCTGTCGCTCGGCCGCGTCAACGGCACGCGCTTCGCGGTCGGCGCGTTCACGAACCTCTCGCAGGACCACCTCGACTTCCACCACGACATGGAGGAGTACTTCGCCGCCAAGTCGCTGCTGTTCGACGGCCGCTCGACCACCGAGGTCGTGGTCGTGGACACCGCGTGGGGGCGGGCTCTGCTCACGCCGCAGACGGTGACCGTGTCGATCGAGCAGGGCGTCGACGCCGCGTGGCGCGCCTCCGACATCGAGCCCACGGCGGCGGGGGAGCAGACCTTCACCCTGCACGGCCCGGACGGGCTCACGCTCGCCGCGAAGATCCCGCTGCCGGGCACGTTCAACGTGGCCAACGCCGTGCTCGCCGCCGCGATCCTGGGCAGCGCCGGCGTGGACCCGGCGGCCATCGTCGCGGGTCTCGGCGCCGTGGAGGTGCCGGGCCGGATGGAGCGCGTGTACCTGGGCCAGGACTTCACCGCCGTCGTCGACTACGCGCACAAGCCAGCGGCCGTCGCGCAGGGGCTCGACGCGCTGCGCGCCCGCACCGACGGCCGCATCATCACGGTGCTCGGCTGCGGCGGCGACCGCGACACGGCCAAGCGCCCGATGATGGGCGAGGAAGCCGTGCGCCGCAGCGACGTGCTGATCGTGACCGACGACAACCCGCGGTCCGAGGACCCGGCCCTGATCCGCGCCGCGATGCTCGCCGGCGCGCGGGGCGTCGGGCCGTCCCACGGCGGCGAGATCGTGGAGATCGGCGACCGCCGCGAGGCCATCACCCACGCCGTGTCGCTCGCCCGCACGGGCGACATCGTCTTCATCGCCGGCAAGGGCCACGAGACCGGCCAGGAGGTTCAGGGTGTCGTGCACCCGTTCTCCGACCGCGACGAGCTCGAGGCCGCCATTCGCAAGCATCTCGAGGTGAGTGCGTGATCGAGCTCAGCCTGGCCGAGATCGCCGACGTGGTCGGCGGCCGGCTGCACGGAGCCGACGGCTCGTCGGCCGTCACGGGGAGTGTCGAGTTCGACACGCGCAAGATCGGTCCCGGCGGCCTCTTCGTCGCCCTGCCCGGCGAGCGCGTGGACGGGCACGACTTCGCCGCGAAGGCGGTGGCGGCCGGTGCTGTCGCGGTGCTGGCCGGCCGCGAGGTCGACGCGCCCGCGATCGTGGTGCCGCCGCTGCCCGAGGGCCAGGCCCACGAGCGTTCGGTCGCGCTGGCCGGCGACACCGACGGCTCCGGCGCCGCCGTGCTGGCCGCGCTCGCGAAGCTGGCCGGCCACGTCGTCGGCCGGCTCGCCGCCGAAGGCCTCACGGTCGTGGCGCTGACCGGCTCGTCGGGCAAGACCTCGACCAAGGACGTCATCGCGCAGCTGCTGGAGCCGATGGGCCCCACGGTCGCGCCGCCCGGGTCGTTCAACAGCGAGCTCGGCCACCCGTGGACCGCGCTGCGTGCCGACCACGCCACGAAGTACCTGGTGCTGGAGATGTCCGCGCGCGGGACGGGGCACATCGCCGACGCGGCCGCGATCACGCCGCCGCGCATCGGCGCCGTGCTCAACGTCGGCAGCGCGCACGTCGGCGAGTTCGGCTCGCGCGAAGCCATCGCGAAGGCCAAGGGCGAGCTCGTGGAGGCGCTGCCGAGTGCCGAAGCGGGCGGCGTCGCCGTGCTGAACCTCGACGACCCGCTGGTGGCCGCCATGGCGAGCCGCACCAGCGCCCGCGTGGTCGGCGTCGGCGAGACCGCGTCCGCGCAGGTCCGTGCGGCCGACATCACGCTCGACGCCGAGGCCCGTGCGTCGTTCCGGCTGATCACCCCCGACGGCGAGGCGCCGGTGACGCTGCCGCTGCACGGCGAGCACCACGTCGGCAACGCGCTCTCGGCCGCCGCGATCGCGCTGGAGCTCGGCGCGACGCCGGCCGAGGTCGCGCAGCGGCTGTCCGCCCTCGAACGCCGCTCGGCCCACCGCATGGCGGTGACCACGCGCGCCGACGGCGTCACCGTCCTCAACGACGCGTACAACGCCAACCCCGAATCAGTGCGAGCCGCGCTGAAGGCCCTCGCGTCGATGCGCCGGACCGGCCGTCGCGCGTGGGCGGTGCTCGGCGTGATGGGCGAGCTCGGCGCCGACTCCGTGACCGAGCACGACTCCATCGGCCGCCTCGTGGTGCGCCTCAACATCGACAAGCTCGTGGTCGTCGGTGACGAGGCCGCGCCGATGCACCAGGGGGCCTCGCAGGAGGGCTCCTGGAACGAGGAGTCGGTGCTGGTACCCGATGGCGACGCCGCCGTGGCCCTGCTGCATGATCAGCTCCGTCCCGGAGACGTGGTGCTGGTCAAGGCCTCCAACGCCGCCGGCCTGTGGCACGTGGCCGAGGCGTTGCTCGCCCCCTCGGAAGACTCGAAAGACTCCGAGAACTCCGAAGACTCCGAAGACGCTGCACAATCCGTTTCCCCCTCCCCGTCCTCTGAACGCTCGAACGGTGGTCACGCGTGATCAACATCCTGATCGCGGCCGCGGCGGGTCTGCTGGTCTCCATCCTGCTCACGCCCTACCTGATCCGGGTCTTCTCCCGGCAGGGCTTCGGGCAGGAGATCCGCGAAGAAGGGCCCCAGGGCCACAAGTCGAAGCGCGGCACCCCGACGATGGGTGGCGTCGCGATCATCATCGCGATGGTCGTCGGCTACTTCGTCGCACACCTGATCAGCTGGCTCGGCAACTCCCACAGCTCGGCGCCCTCGGCGTCCGGCCTGCTGGTGCTCATGCTGGCCGTGGGGCTCGGCATCGTCGGGTTCCTCGACGACTTCATCAAGATCCGCAAGCAGCGCAACCTCGGCCTGAACAAGACCGCGAAGCTGGTCGGCCAGCTCGTGGTCACGATCCTGTTCGCGGTGCTGTCGCTGCAGTTCGCCGACGAGCACGGCCTCACGCCCGCGTCGCAGAGCCTCTCCTACGTGCGTGACCTGGCGCTGATCACGTTCCCGTGGATCGTGTTCGTGATCTTCTGTTACGTGGTCATCTCCGGCTGGTCGAACGCGGTGAACTTCACCGACGGCCTCGACGGCCTGGCCGGCGGCGCCGCCGCGATGGTGCTGGCCACCTACGTGGTCATCTCCTTCTGGCAGGCCCGCCTCTCGTGCGCCGACGGGCCCACGACCGCCTGCTACGACGTGCGCGACCCGCTGGACCTCGCGGTGGTCGCCGCGGCGGCGACCGGCGCGTGCGTCGGCTTCCTGTGGTGGAACGCCGCGCCCGCCAAGATCTTCATGGGCGACACCGGTTCGCTGGCGCTCGGCGGGCTCGTGGCCGGTTTGTCGATGACCACCCGCACGGAGCTGCTCGCGATCGTGATCGGCGGCCTGTTCATGGTCGAGATGATCTCGGTGGTCACCCAGATCGCGGTCTTCCGCACGACCCGGCGAAGGCTGTTCCGGATGGCGCCCTTCCACCACCACTTCGAGCTCGCCGGGTGGGCGGAAACCACGGTGATCATCCGGTTCTGGCTGCTCTCGGCCATCTGCTGCATGTTCGGACTGGGGCTGTTCTACAGCGAACAGCTGGGCGTCGGGAGCTAGGTCTTGACCGACAGGGAGCTCCTGCTCGAAGGCAAGAACGTGCTCGTGGCGGGCGCCGGCGTCACCGGGAAGTCGGTGGTGCCGGTCCTGCGGGAGCTGGGCGCTCACGTGACGGTCACCGACGGGAACGCCGAGCGGCTCGAAGAGCTGGCCGGCCTCGGCGCCGAGCTGGTGCCGGGTCTGAGCGAACCGCCGCCGGGCACCGTGCTCGTGGTGACGAGCCCGGGCTGGCGGCCCACGTCGCCGCTGCTGGCCGCCGCGGCCGCGGCCGGTGTCGAGGTGATCGGCGACGTCGAGCTGGCCTGGCGCATCGGGCAGCTGCGTGAGCGGCCGCCGTCGTGGCTGGTGATCACCGGCACGAACGGCAAGACCACCACCGTCGGCATGCTCGAGTCGATGCTGCGTGCGGGCGGGGTCGACGCCGTGGCCTGTGGGAACGTCGGTTACGCGGTGCTCGACGCCGTGCGGGCCGGTCACGCCGTGCTCGCCGTGGAGCTCTCCAGCTTCCAGCTGCACTGGTCCTCGACGCTCGCGCCCGACGCGTCGGTGGTGCTCAACCTCGCCGAGGACCACATCGACTGGCACGGCTCGATGGCGGAGTACGGCGCCGCGAAGGGCCGGGCCCACGAACGCTCGCGCGTGGTCGTGCACAACGCCGACGACGAGTGGTCCACCCGTCTCGCCGAGGAGCACGCGCCCGAGAGCGCCCGCCGCGTCGGATTCCGCCTGGACACGCCGCACGCAGGCGAGCTGGGCCTGGTCGAGGACCTGCTGGTGGACCGTGCGTTCGTCGCCGATCCCGCCACGAGCGCGGAAGAGCTGGCGACGATCGCCGACGTCCGCCCGGCGGGACCGCACAACGTCGCCAACGCACTGGCGGCCGCCGCGCTCGCGCGCGCCCACGGCGTGTCGACCGAGGCCGTGCTCAAGGGCCTGCGCGAGTACCAGCCGGCGCCGCACCGCGCGCAGGAGGTCGCCGAGATCGGCGGCGTGCGCTACGTGAACGACTCGAAGGCCACCAACCCGCACGCCGCGAGCGGCTCGCTGCGGGCCCACGAGAGCATCGTGTGGATCGCCGGGGGCCAGCTCAAGGGCGCCGCGGTCGACGAACTCGTGGCCTCGATCGCTGGCCGGCTGCGCGGAGTTGTGCTACTCGGCGTGGATTCACCCGTGATCGCAGCCGCTGTTGCGCGACACGCGCCGGATGTCCCGGTGAACCGCCTCCGTCCGGGTGACCATGAACCCATGACTGCGGCGGTGGATGCGGCCAGCGCGATGGCTCACCCTGGTGACGTGGTGCTGCTCGCGCCCGCCGCCGCCTCGTTGGACATGTTCCGCAACTACGGCGAGCGCGGCGACGCGTTCATCGCGGCGGTGCGTGTCCTCGCGGGCGGTGCGGCGGGGGCGGCGAATGACGGTAGTTGACGAGAAGCGGACCCAGGATCGGCCCGAGCGGCCACGGCGGGAGCGCAAGGTAAGCCCGTTCGTGGCGTTCCGGACGGCGCTCACGGCGTGGCTCTCGCGGCCACTGGCGTCGTTCCACCTGGTGCTGGCCCTGACCGGGGTGCTCACCGTGATCGGTGTCGTCATGGTGCTGTCCGCGTCGTCGGTCGCCTCCTACGACCCGAGCACCGGCAGCAGCGTGTACTCGCTGTTCTACCGGCAGGTCCTGTTCGTGGCGATCGGCTCGGTCGTGTTCTGGGTCGGCCTGCGGATCAAGCTCGAACGCATCCGGCGCATGTCGGCGACCATGGTCGTGATCTGCCTCGGCCTGCTGATGCTGGTACTCACGCCGCTGGGCTCGACGGTGAACGGCTCGCAGGGCTGGTTCAAGCTGGGCGTGTTCACGTTCCAGCCGGTTGAGGCCGCGAAGGTCGCGCTGGCGTTCTGGGGCGCGCACATCCTGGTGATCAAGTACAACGTGATCCACCAGTGGCGCCACCTGCTCGTGCCGGTCGTGCCGGTCGCGCTCGTGATGTTCGCCCTGGTCATGCTGCAGCCCGACCTGGGCGGCACGATCACGCTCGCCGTGGTGCTGCTGGCGCTGCTGTGGTTCGCCGGCGCGCCGAAGCGGCTGTTCGGAGTGATCCTGGCGGGTGGTCTCGCCGGTGTCCTGGTGCTGGCGATCATCGCGCCGTACCGGCTCACCCGGGTGCTGTCGTTCCTTTCACCGGACACCGATCTCAGCTCGGCCGGCTACCAGGCCAACCAGGCCAAGCTCGCGCTCGCCGACGGCGGCCTGTTCGGCAAGGGTCTCGGCCAGGGTGCCTCCAACTGGGGCTACCTGCCGAACGTGCAGAACGACTTCATCTTCGCCCTCGTCGGCGAGGAGCTCGGCTTCGTGGGCTGCGCCGTGGTGCTCGCCCTGTTCGCTCTTGTGGCGGTGGTGGGGCTGCGGATCGCGACGCGCAACATCGACCCGTGGATCCGGATCGTGGCCGGCACGCTCACGATGTTCCTGGTCGCGCAGGCCGCCATCAACATCGGCTACGTCGTGGGCCTGCTGCCCGTAACCGGTGTCACGCTGCCGCTGATCTCGTACGGCGGCACGTCGCTGCTCATCACGATGCTCATCATGGGGGTGCTCGCCAACGCCGCCCGGCACGAACCGGAGGCGGTGGCCGCACTGCGTTCGCAGGGCCCGGGTAAATTCGGACGCCTGCTGAGGCTGCCCGCGCCCGACCCGTACCGCCCGCCCACGACCACCCGCAGGGGACTGGCCGGGCGGGGGACCGGTTCGGGGGCCAAGGCGGCCCGGCCGGCGCCACGCGCGGCCCGGCCCGCACCGGCGCAGGAGCGCCGCAGGTCGGTCCGGCAGCCGACGCGGCGCAGCACTGCCGCACGGACGAACGCGGCGCGGACAACAGCGAACCGCGGTGCCAGGGGTACCGCGAACCGGAGAGGTCATTGGTGAGTAACCCCGTCAAGGGAGCCGAGCGATCCCCCTCGGGCAAGGTGCCCGTGGTGGTCGTCGCCGGAGGTGGCACCGCAGGACACATCGAACCCGCCCTCGCCCTGGCCGACGCCGTCATGCGGCTGCGCCCCGACGCGAAGGTGATCGCGCTGGGCACGGCGCGCGGCCTGGAGAACAAGCTCGTACCGGCTCGCGGTTACCCGCTGGAGCTGATCCCGCCGGTGCCGTTGCCGCGCAAGCCGACCCCGGAGCTGCTGCGGCTCCCGCTGAAGGTCCGCGACTCCGTGCGCCGGACCCGCGACGTGCTGGAGCGCGTCGGCGCCGACGTGGTGGTGGGTTTCGGCGGCTACGTCGCGCTGCCCGCGTACCTCGCCGCGCGGGGCCGCACGCCGATCGTGGTCCACGAGGCCAACAAGTCGCCGGGCCTGGCCAACAAGGTGGGCGCCCGC
The DNA here is from genome assembly GCF_040704195.1 of Amycolatopsis sp. NPDC047767. Lineage (NCBI taxonomy): Bacteria > Bacillati > Actinomycetota > Actinomycetes > Pseudonocardiales > Pseudonocardiaceae > Amycolatopsis > Amycolatopsis sp. NPDC047767. The sequence goes on along the minus strand of NZ_JBEYSJ010000012.1, from coordinate 83,347 downwards.
TTCGCCGCGCGCGTCGCCGTGGCCGTGCCGGGCACGCCGCTGCCGAAGGCCGAGGTCGTCGGGATCCCGCTGCGCCGGTCAATCACGTCGCTCGACCGCGCCGCGCTGCGCGCCGAGGCCCGCAAGTTCTTCGACCTCGACCCGGACGCCCCGACGCTGCTGGTGTTCGGCGGCTCCCAGGGCGCGCAGTCGATCAACAGCGCCGTGTCCGGTGCCGCGAAGGAGCTGGCCGAGGCCGGCGTCGGCGTGCTGCACGCCCACGGCCCGAAGAACACCCTGGTGGTGCAGGAGTTCCCGGGCAAGCCGGCGTACGTGCCGGTGCCCTACCTGGAGCGCATGGACCTCGCCTACGCCGCCGCCGACGTGGTGCTGTGCCGTTCAGGCGCGATGACGGCGGCCGAGGTGTCGGCCGTCGGGCTGCCGGCGGTGTTCGTGCCGCTGCCGCACGGCAACGGCGAGCAGGCCGTGAACGCCCAGCCCGCCGTCGACGCGGGTGCCGCCTTCCTGGTGCCCGACGGGGAGCTCACCCCGGCCAAAGTGGCCGAGCTGGTGGTGCCGCTGGTCACCGACGCCGCGCGCGTCGCGAAGATGAGCGAGGCCGCCGTGGGGATGGGACACCGCGAGGCCGACGAGACGCTCGCCAAGATCGTGCTGGAGGCCGCAGGTGCCTGAGTTGCCCGAAGAACTGCGCCGCGCGCACCTGATCGGCATCGGCGGGGCCGGCATGTCCGGCATCGCCCGGATCCTGCTCGCCCGCGGGGCGGCCGTGTCCGGTTCGGACGCCAAGGAGTCGCGCGCGCTGCTGTCGCTGCGCGCCCAGGGCGCCGAGCTGTTCGTGGGCCAGCGTGCGGAGAACCTCGACGCGCTCGCCGAAGCCCCGTCGGCCGTCGTGGTGTCCACGGCGATCAAGGAGTCCAACCCGGAGCTGGCCGCGGCCCGTGCGCGCAACATCCCCGTGCTGCACCGCGCGCAGGCGCTCGCCGGGCTGATGGAGGGCCACCGCGTGGCCTGCATCGCCGGCACGCACGGCAAGACCTCGACCACGTCGATGCTCACCGTGGCGCTGCAGCACTGCCGGCTCGACCCGTCGTTCGCGATCGGCGGCGACCTCAACGAGTCGGGTGCCAACGCGCACCACGGCGAGGGCGGCGTTTTCATCGCGGAGGCCGACGAGAGCGACGGCTCGTTCCTCACGTACTCGCCGTCGGTCGCCGTGGTCACCAACGTCGAGCCCGACCACCTGGACCACCACGGCACCGCCGAGGCCTACGTGAAGGTGTTCACGGAGTTCGTCGGGCGCCTGCAGCCGGGCGGCCTGCTCGTGGTGTGCGCCGACGACCCGGGTGCCGCGAAGCTGGGCGACGAGGCGGCCGCCGAGGGCGTGCGCGTGCGCCGCTACGGCCGCACCGCCACCGGCGAGGGCGACGTGCGCGTGCTCGACTACAAGCCCGCCCCGGACGGCGGCCAGGTGCGCCTGGCGCTCGACGGCGAGGAGCTCGACCTGCGCGTGGCCGTGCCGGGCGAGCACATGGCGCTCAACGCGGTCGCGGCCCTGCTGGCCGGGCTCGAGCTGGGCGCGCCCGTCGCCGGCCTGGCCGAGGGACTCGCCGCGTTCGGCGGGGTGCGCCGCCGCTTCGAGTTCAAGGGCCGCTCCGGCGACGTCCGCGTCTACGACGACTACGCCCACCACCCGACCGAGGTGGCCGCGCAGCTCAAGGCCGTGCGCACGGCGGCGGGGCTCGGCCGGGTGCTGGTGGTGTTCCAGCCGCACCTGTACTCGCGCACGCAGACGTTCGCGGCGGAGTTCGCCGAAGCGCTCTCGCTGGCCGACGAGGTCGTGGTGCTCGACGTGTACGGCGCTCGCGAGGAGCCGGTGCCGGGTGTGACGGGTGCGCTGATCGCCGACCGCGTGACGAGCCCGGTGCACTACCAGCCCGCGTTCGACGTCGCGGCGAAGCTGGTGGCCGACCTCGTGAAGCCGGGTGACCTCGTGGTGACCATGGGCGCGGGTGACGTGACGCAGCTGGGCCCGGAGATCCTGGCCGAGCTCGACCGGAGGACCGCGGGCGCATGACGTCGACCAGGGAGCGCCGCAATCCGTCCTCGTCCGAAGAGGACGAGCGGGATCGCGCTGCCCTGGCCCGCGCCCGGCGGGGGCGGCGCTCGGAAGAGGAGCGCCGCCGCACCCGCTCGAGCCGCTCGTCGGCGCCACGCTCGGGCCGGGCGGCTCGCGCGGAGAGCCTGCGTGCGCGTCCGACGCGGAAGGAGGAGATCCGGCGCCGCTGGGTCGCGCTGCTCGTGGTCGTCACGCTCGTCGCGCTGGGGTACCTGGTGTTCTTCAGCTCGATGCTCGGGGTGAAGGACGTGACGGTGCAGGGTGCGAAAACGGTGTCGGCGGAGCAGATCCGGGCCATCGCCGCCGTGCCGGTCGACAAACCGATGGTGCTCGTCGACGTCGACGGGATCCGGGACCGCGTGGCGGAGATGCCGGGCGTCGCGACCGTGGACGTGTCGCGTTCGTGGCCCAACACCGTGGAGATCTCGGTGACCGAGCGCACGGCCATCGCGTTCTTCGACAGCGGCCCGGGCGGCGACGGGGTGCACCTCGTCGACGGCGGCGGGGTCGTGTTCAAGACCGTGAAGGCCCGTCCGGCGGGCCTGCCGGAGCTGAAGCTGCCCAAGGTCTCGGCCGACGACCCGGTGACGCGTGCGGTGACCGCGGTGCTCGGCGTGATCCCGCAGGCGCTGCTCAAGCAGGTCACCACCGCCACGGCGCAGACCCCGGCCAGTGTCCAGTTCACCCTCACCGACGGCAAGACGGTCCGCTGGGGCGACGCCGGCAAGACCGACCGCAAGGCGAAGGTCCTCGCCGCCCTGCTCACGCAGAAGGGCAAGGTCTACGACGTCTCGGCGCCCGAGCTGCCGACCATCACGTCCTGACCTCGTCTTTTTCACTGACACCCCCTTCTCCGTATGCTGTACGCTGTTTTATTCCGTACGGCATACGAGGGAAGTGGGGAACCATGCCGATCTTGGTGACGGGTGCCACCGGAAACGTCGGGCGGCTCGTGGTCGACGAACTCCTGGCCCGCGGCGCGGCGGTGCGCGCGTTGACGAAGGACCCCGCGCAGGCGGCGTTGCCGGCCGGCGTCGAGGTGGTCGTGGGGTCGCTCGCGCGGCCGTCGACGCTGCCGCCGGCGCTGGAGGGGGTCGAAGATGTGTACCTCGCGCCGATGGCGCGCACCGTCACGCGGTTCTGCGAGCTCGCCGCCGAGGCCGGCGTGCGGCGGGTGGTCGCGCTGTCGGGCAGCAGCGTCGGGGACGAGCAGGCCGGGTCGAGCGGGCCGGAGTTCGCGGCGGTGGAGGCGGCGGTGACGAAGGCCGGGTTCGCCCGGACGTTCCTGCGGCCGGGGGTGTTCATGGCGAACTCGCTCGGCTGGGCGCATTCCGTGCACACGCACGGGGAAATCCGCACCGCGTATGCGGAAGCGACGCAGACGCCGATCGACCTGGCCGACATCGCGGCCGTCGCCGCGCACGTGCTCACCACCGAGGGCCACGACGGGCGGACGTATGTCCTCAGTGGACCGGAGGCGCTGACGTTGCGGGAAATGGCCGGGAAAATCGCCGTGGCCATGGGGCGTGACGTGCCGTTCGTGGAGCTGACGCGGGAGCAGCAGTACGCCGAGTGGGTCGGGCTGGGGATCCCGGGGGAGATCGCCGACTGGCTGCTCGACGGCTTCGCCGCCGTGGTGGCGCGGCCGCAGGTGCCGACCGGGGTGGTCGAGGAGCTGCTGGACCGCCGAGGGGTGACCTACGCGGAGTGGGCCGCGCGCCACGCCGGCGCGTTCTCCTAGTTGTCCGCAGCGCGTGGTTCGGTCGTCCACCAGGCCAGCGCGATCAGCGGGATGACGGCGCCGAAGATCGACACGGCCGTCCAGCCGCCCAGGTGGTAGAGGACCGAGCCGATCTCCGACCCGATCGCCCCGCCCACGAAGAACGTGGCCAGGTAGATGCTGTTCACGCGGGCGCGGGCGTTCGGGTCGAGCTGGTAGATCACGTGCTGGCCCGAAACCATCGTGGTCTGCACGGCCATGTCGAGGGCGATTGCCGCCACGGCGAGCAGGATCACGCTGTGCGCGCCGAAGCCGCCGACGCCGAACGCCACCGCGCAGAGCAGGAAGGACGCGCCGGTGGCCACGCGGCCGTGGCCGTGGTCCGCCCAGCGCCCGGCCAGCGGCGCGATCGCGGCTCCGGCCGCGCCGACGAGCGCGAACAGCCCGACGCCCAGCTGCGTGTAGTGGAACGGCGCGGAGGTGAGCACGAACGCGATCGTGGTCCAGAAGGCGCTGAACACCGAGTAGAGCGCCGCCTGGTACAGCGCGCGGCGGCGCAGCGCCGGGTGGTCGCGGGCGAGCCGCAGCGTCGAGCGCAGCAGCTCTCCATAGTGGACGGACGTCTTCGGCGCGCGCCGCGGCAGGCTGAAGCGCAGCGCCACGGCGAGGATCGCCATCAGCCCGGCCGAGATGAGGAACACGACCCGCCAGGTCGTGACCTCGGCCAGCAGGCTCGCGGCGACGCGGGAGAGCAGAATGCCGAACAGCAGCCCGCTCATCACGCGCCCGACGATGCGCCCGCGTACGGCGTCGGGCGTGAGGTCGGCCGTGAGCGGGATCAGGATCTGCACCACCACCGACGTCGAGCCGGCGATGAGCGACGCGATCAGCAACACGGAGAACTGCGGCGCGAGGCCGGTCGCCACGAGCGCGGCGCACGCGATGGCCAGCAGCAGTGACACCAGGCTGCGGTTCTCCACGCGGTCGCCGAGCGGGACGATCAGCAGCATGCCCGCCGCGTAGCCGATCTGGGTGGCGGTGACCACACCGCCGGCCGCGGCCTCGCCGACGCCGAACGTGGTCCGCAGCTCGTTGAGCAACGGCTGCGCGTAGTAGAGGTTCGCGACCGTCAGTCCACAAGAGACGGCGAGCAGCAGGACGAGCCACGAGGGTGGCGCCTGCCGGGGCGCCGCGGGGGACGTGGTCTCGGCTTCGGGCTGGGCCACGGGCACCTCGTTCTCGACAACCGGAACAACCGGTTCCCGAGTCTAACAGCCGGTAACCGGCCCCCCAGGGTGATCTTCGCGACCCGGAAGCGCTTGCGGGCCGCCGGTTTCCGCCCGGCGTGTCCGGGTTACCCGGAGCCCGCTCCGGCCACTGTGGACGGTGGCCGGAGGGGGCCGACCACTGTGGCTGCGCGCAGATGCGGGTACCGCGGTGGGGCGAGTCGCCGGTGGCCTGCGGGCTGCCGCGCCGCCTGCGAGCCGGCGCTGGGTTGCCGGGTGAATCGAGCCGGCGTGGGGCGAGTCGTCGTGCCTTCCTGAAGAGAGAGGGCGAAACCCGGCCGACCTGGCGTCAAGCGAACCGGTCCGCGCCTCCTCGACCGGACAGCGCGGTGAAAGCCCCTCCGGCCGGAGGGGCTTTCACCGCGTGGTGAATCAGGCGAGCGCCGCGTCCATCGTGATCGTGGTGCCGGCGAGGGCCTTGGTGACCGGGCAGGTCTTCTCGGCGGTCTCGGCCAGTTCCGCGAACTGTTCCGGCGTCACGCCGTCGAGCTTGGCGCGCAGGGTGATGGCGATGCCGCTGATCTCGAAGCCGCCGCCCTGGGCCGGGCCGAGGGTGACCTCGGCGGAGACGTCGATGGACTCCGCCTCGAGCTTCTGGGACTCCAGCACGCCCGACAGGTTCATCGCGAGGCACGAGGAGTGCGCGGCGGCGATGAGCTCTTCGGGGCTGGTCTGGCCGTCGGGGTTGCCCGCACGGGTGGGGAACGACACCTCGAACGTGCCGGCGTTGGACGAGTCGAGCGTGACCTCGCCCTTGCCCTTCTGCAATCCGCCGGTCCAGTGGGTCGTCGCGTCGCGGCTGGGCACAGCTGCCTCCTCGGTGCCGGATCCCCCGGGGCGGGGGATCGCTGTTGTTCGTCTGTCATGAACATAGTGCGCAATCAGATTGCGCGCAACCTATCTGGCGAAAAAAGATTGCCCGGTGCGGAAGGCTGCACCTCGTGACCACGCCTCCGGAACGCCCCGATCCGCCCCTGGACGCCGACGAACGCACCCAGCTCACCGGTTTCCTCGACTTCCTGCGCGCGAGCGTCGTGTGGAAGACCGGCGGGCTCACCGACGAGCAGGCCCGCCGCCGCCACCTGCCCAGCGAGCTGACCACCATCGCCGGCCTGCTCGGGCACCTCACGCTCGTGGAGAACTACTGGTTCCGGGTGGTGCTCGACGGTCAGCCCGACGAGTGGGAGGCGGCCCTGGAGCTCGACCGCGACGCCGAGTTCCGTGCGGCGCTGACGACCCCGATCGAGCAGCTCGTGGCCGGGTACGAAGCCGAGGTCGCGCGCTGCCGCGCGGTCGTGGCGGCGCGCGAGTTCACCGACACCGCGCCGTACAAGGGAGACCGCCGGGTCAGCGTGCGCTGGGTCGTGACGCACATGATCGAGGAGACCGCTCGCCACCTCGGCCACCTCGACCTGCTGCGCGAACTGACCGACGGCCTCACCGGCGAGTGAGCTTCTTCGGCGGCAACGGGACGAACCCGCTGGTGCGCTCCACGTACGTCGCGTAGCCCGGCCGTGTGCGCGCCAGGCTCTTCTCCAGCATCGGTTTCCCGGTGCCGCGCGCGAGGGTGAACGTCATGGCGATCGGCGAGAGGATCGTCGCCGCGCCGGGCCACGTCGAGCACGCCAGCAGGTACAGGCCCCACCACACGCAGGCGTCGCCGAAGTAGTTCGGGTGCCGCGTGTAGCGCCACAGCCCGGTGTCGAGCACCTTGCCGCGGTTGCCGGGGTCCGCGCGGAACCGGCTCAGCTGGGCGTCGCCGACGGACTCGAAGGCGAAGCCGAGCACCCACACCGCGACCCCGATCCAGCCGAGCACGCCGAGGCCGGTGCCGTACATCGCGAACTGCACCGGCAGGGAGACGAACCACAGGATCACGGCCTGCACGAGGTACACCCGGACGAAGATCCGCGCGCCCGGGTTGTCGCCGGCGCGCTCGACCATCCGCTGGTAGCGCGGGTCCTCGGGCCCGCCGCGGTTGCGCAGGTGCAGGTGGACGGCGAGCCGCACACCCCAGATCACCGTGAGCGCCGCCGTGACCAGCCGCAGCACGAGCGGCCCGCTGCCCAGGGGGAACGCGACCAGCGCGACGAGCGCGAAACCGAGCCCCCAGAACGTGTCGATGGTGTCGTAGCGGCCGCGCAGCCGGGCGATCCCGAACGTGACGGTCACCGCCACCAGCACCACGCCGGCGGTGATCGCGACGAGCGGGGCGGCGCCGATCACGCCCACTCCCGCGTGGCCGGCATCCCGGAGTCGCCGGTGTCCAGGGGCCGCACGGCCAGGACCTGGTCCACGCCCATGCGGTTCTCCTCGAACGCCAGCGCGCCGCCCACGAGGTAGAGCCGCCACACACGGGCCTCGGCCTCGCCGACCAGCGCGACGGCCTCGGCCCAGTGGAACTCCAGCGTCTCGGCCCACTCGCGCACGGTCGTCACGTAGTGCTCGCGCAGTGCGTGCACGTCGCGGATCTCGAACCCGGCCGTCTCGAGGTGCCCGAGCGTGCGGCTCAGCGGCCGCATCGTCATGTCCGGCGCGATGTAGCGCTCGATGAACGCGCCGCCGCCGGGCGCGGTGTCCCCGGCGCGCCCACGCGACATCTGCTGCAGCACGAGCCGCCCGGCCGGGTTGAGCATGCGGAACAGCGTATTCGCGTAAGTCGGATAGTTCTCCTCGCCGACGTGCTCGCCCATCTCGACGGACGCGACGGCGTCGAACGGCGCGTCGGTCAGCTCCCGGTAGTCCTGCTGCCGCACTTCGACGCGGTCTTCGAGGTCGTGCTGCTTCAGGCGCCCCCGCACGTGCTGCACCTGCTGGGCCGAGAGCGTCACGCCCACCGCGTGCACGCCGTGGTGCTTGGCCGCGTGCACCAGCAGCGAACCCCAGCCGCAGCCGACGTCGAGCAGCCGCATGCCGGGGCGCAGGCCGAGCTTGCGGCAGATCAGCTCCAGCTTGTCGTGCTGTGCCTGCGCCAGGCCGTAACCGGGCTCGTCCGAGGTCCAGTAGCCCGACGAGTAGGCCATCGAGTCGTCGAGCAGCAGCTGGTAGAAGGCGTTGGACAGGTCGTAGTGGTGGGCGATGGCCGACCGGTCGCGCCGCAGGCTGTGCAGCACGCCGGTCAGCCTCGCCTCCTCCGCCGGCGGTTTCGGCGGCAGGCCCAGCACGCCCAGGCGCGCGGCGAGCCCGGCCGCGCCGGCCCAGTCCCGCGGGGCGAGCTGCACCCTCCTCAGCTCGCCCGAGCGGGTCAGGGCCCAGATCCGCCGGAACCCCTCGGCGAGGTCTCCCTCCACGTCGAGGTCGCCCGACACGTACGCGCGCGCCAGGCCCAGCTCGCCCGGTGCGTAGAGCAGCCGGCGCAGCGCCCGGCGGTTCTTCAGGACGACGGTCGGGCCCTCGGGGCCCACGCGCTCGCCGTCCCACGCGCGGACGGCGAGCGGCAGCGGAGCGCCGAGGCGACGTTCGACGAAGGTGGCCAAGCGGTTCGCGATGCTGTTCGGCATACCCGGGGTTCGGAGCCCCCGGCGGCGCGGATGGGTCCCGGTTTTCGATCCGCCCGCCACCAATCCAAGACGGCACCGGTCCCGAATCCCTGTCGTGCACCAGACCACGGGACACCCCACAGGACACCGGATCGCCGTCATCGGCAGCGGAGTCGCCGGCCTCACGGCCGCCTACCTGCTGCAGCGCCGTCACGAGGTGCTGCTGTTCGAAGCCGACCCCCGGCTCGGCGGGCACGCCCACACCCACGACGTGCCCAGCGCCCACGGCGGCACGATCGGCGTCGACTCGGGCTTCATCGTCCACAACGAACGCACCTACCCGACGCTGCTGCGCCTGTTCGGCGAGCTCGGCGTGCGCACCCGCGAGACCGAGATGTCGATGAGCATCCGCTGCGACGGCTGCGGCCTCGAGTACGCCGGCGCCAAGGGCGTGCGCGGCCTGTTCGCGCGGCGGCGCAACGCCACCGACCACCGCTACCTGCGCATGCTCACCGAGGTCAAGCGCTTCCACCGGCACGCGGCCCGGCTGCTGCAGCGCGAGGACGCCGGCGACGTGGGCCTCGGCGCGTTCCTCGCGATCGGCGGGTACTCGCGCTACTTCGTGGACCACTTCGTGCTGCCGCTCGTGTCCACCGTCTGGTCGGCCGACCGCGCCGACACGCTGAAGTACCCGGCGCGCTACCTGTTCGAGTTCCTGCGCAACCACGGGATGCTCACGGTGAAGAACTCGCCGACGTGGCGGACGGTCGAGGGCGGCTCGCGCGAGTACGTGGAGCTGGCCGCGAAGCAGCTCACCGCCGTGCACCTGTCCACGCCGGTGCGCTCGGTGCGGCGGACCGCGCGCGGCATCGAGATCCGCGACGACGCCGACACCCGCCACCGCGTCGACCGCGTCGTGGTCGCCACCCACGCCGACCAGGCGCTGCGGCTGCTGGCCGACCCGACGCCCGCCGAGCGCGAGGTGCTCGGCGCGTTCCGCTACTCCCGCAACGACGCCTGGCTGCACACCGACACGAGCGTGCTGCCGAACGCCGCGGCCGCGCGGTCGGGCTGGAACTACCGCACGCCCGGGTGCGGCGCCGGCAGCGACGCCGTGCAGGTGAGCTACGACATGAACCGCCTGATGCGCCTCGACGAACCCACCGGCTACGTCGTCACGCTCAACCCTCGTGACGAGCCCGACGCTTCGTCGGTCGTCGCGAAGATGACCTACGAACATCCCGTCTACACGCCCGAATCGGTTGCCGCGCAACGAAAGCTCGCGACGCTGAACGACGGGGTCGTCGCGTACGCCGGCGCCTACCACGGCTGGGGGTTCCACGAGGACGGCTGCTCGTCGGGTGTCCGCGCGGCCGAGAGCTTCGGGGCGGGCTGGTGACCGCCGCGCTGTACGACGCCACGGTCGGCCACGTGCGCCGCGCCGACCCGCCGCACGCCTTCGTGCACAAGCTGTACCTGTGGCTGACCGACCTCGGCTCGCCGCCGCGGCTGCCGTGGTGGCTGCGGCCGTTCGCGTCCTTCGACGGCCGCGACCACTTCGAGCCCGGCGACGCGGGCGACATCCGGTCCAAACTGGACCGCTGGCTCGCCCACCGCGGCGTGGACCTGCGCGGCGGGCCGGTGACGATGCTCGCGTCGGCGCGCGTGCTGGGGTACGTGTTCAACCCGATCACCGTCTACTGGTGCCACACGCCGGACGGAGCGCTCGAGTGCGTCGTCGCCGAGGTCCACAACACCTACGGCGGGCGGCACGCCTACCTGCTGCGTCCCGACGCGGCGGGCGAGTCCCGCGCGGAGAAGGAGTTCTACGTGTCGCCGTTCCAGGAGATGACGGGGGAGTACCGCATGCGCCTGCCGCGGCCCGACGCGCTGCTCGACCTCACGGTCGCGTTGCACCAGGGCGCGAAGACACCGTTGCTCGCTACGCTGCGAGGAGTCCGGAGACCGGCCGGCGCGCGTTCGCTCGCGCGGCTCGTGCTCGGCCGGCCCCTGCAGCCGCAGCGCGTGGCCGCACTGATCCGCCGCCACGGCGTCGCGCTGTGGCTGCGCAAGGCCCCGGTGGCCACCCGGACCCCGCAGAACTCGTCAGGAGCGCGCCATGGATGAGACCGCCCGCCCGCGCCCGGTCGCGGCCGTGCCGGCGGGCGACGAGCAGGCCGCGCCCACGGCCGAGGACCTCATGGCCCAGGTCGCCAAGGGCGACGAGCGCGCGTTCGAGCTGCTCTACGACCGGCTCGCGGGGCCGGTCTTCGGCCTCGTGCGGCGGATCGTGCGCGACTCCGCGCAGTCGGAGGAGGTGACGCAGGAGGTGCTCGTCGAGCTCTGGAAGACCGCCACGCGCTACTCGCCCGAGAAGGGCAGCGCGCTCAACTGGGCGATGACCCTGGCGCACCGCCGCGCCGTCGACCGGGTGCGCTCCGCGCGGGCCGGCACCGAACGCGAGCAGAAGGCGACGTTCGAGGCCGCGCGCGGGCGGCCGTTCGACGAGGTGGCCGAGTCGGTCACCGCCCGGCTGGAGCGCTCGCAGGTGCGCCGCTGCCTCAAGTCGCTCACGGAGCTGCAGCGCGAGTCGGTGCTGCTGGCCTACTACCAGGGCTACACCTACCGGGAGGTCGCCGACGTGCTGGCGACCCCGCAGGGGACGATCAAGACGAGGGTGCGCGACGGGCTGATCCGGCTGCGCGACTGCCTGGGGGTGACCGCGTGAACTCGCCGGAGATGCACACGTTGACCGGTGCGTACGCGCTCGACGCCCTGTCCGACACCGAGCGCGCCCTGTTCCGCCGGCACCTCGAGCAGTGCGAGGCCTGCGCGCAGGAGGTCCGCGAGCTGCGGGCCACCGCGGGCCGGCTCGGCTCGGCGATGGCCGAGGAGCCGCCCGCGTCGCTGAAGCAGCGAGTGCTCGCCGAGATGCGCTCGACGCCGCAGCTGCCGCCGCTGTCCGGACCCGAGCCGGGGGAGCGCTCGCGCGGGCGGCGCCGCTGGCCGCTGATCCTGGCCACGGCGGCCGCGGTGGTGGGCCTCGCGCTCGCCGGCGTGTTCGGCGGACTCGCCGCGACCACGCAGGGGCGCCTCGACGCCGCGCAGTCGCAGCTGGACCAGGCGCGCGTGCGCTACCAGCCCGTCGCGGAGATCCTGGCCGCCCCGGACGCGCAGGCGATCCACGGCACCGCGCCCGGCGGGGGAGGCGGCACGGTCGTCGTGTCGAAGCAGCTCGACCGCATGATGTTCATGGAGTCCGACCTGCCGCCGTATCCCGCGGGGCACGTCTACCAGGCGTGGCTGATGGGCCCGAACCTCGCGCCGCGCCCGGCCGGGCTGCTGCCCGGCGGGCCCGCGGGTTCGCTGGTGGTGGCCGACGGGCTGGCCGGTGCGGACCAGTTCGCGATCAGCGTGGAGCCGGCCGGCGGCTCGCCGACCGGAAAGCCCTCGTCCGACGTGGTTCTCGTGATGTCGATGCCGGCCTGATCCCGGGCCGAAGCTGCGGTGATTCCGTCGTGAGCGGCGGTACCGGTTTCCCGCCGGTGCCGCCGCTCTGGCGTTTTCCCGGTGCCATAGCAGACGAGTGGATCACGGGGTGATCGGGTTCCCGGCCTTGCGCCGTCGTTCGCGTTGTGGCAAAACACCTTTGCCGCACACGGCGTGGCTACTGGATTAGAGCCTGCCCGGTGCCTACCGTCCTGCTCTAACGCCGGTGGTTGACATAACTCTCATTCTCGGGTTGAGGGTGAGGGTTGCGGCCCCGGTGGGCAGCACGAGCACATCACGATCAGGAAGGCGGCCACGATGACGCCCCCGCACAACTACCTTGCGGTGATCAAGGTCGTCGGCATCGGCGGCGGCGGCGTGAACGCCGTGAACCGGATGATCGAGGTCGGCCTCAAGGGTGTCGAGTTCATCGCGGTGAACACCGACGCGCAAGCACTGCTCATGTCCGACGCCGACGTCAAGCTCGACATCGGCCGGGAACTGACCCGCGGCCTCGGTGCCGGCGCCGCCCCCGAGGTGGGGCAGAAGGCTGCCGAGGACCACCGCGAGGAGATCGAAGAGGTCATCAAGGGCGCCGACATGGTGTTCGTGACCGCCGGCGAAGGTGGTGGCACCGGCACCGGCGGCGCGCCCGTCGTCGCGCAGATCGCCCGCAAGCTGGGCGCGCTGACCATCGGCGTGGTGACCCGCCCGTTCACCTTCGAGGGCAAGCGCCGCGGCAAGCAGGCCGAGGACGGCATCCAGTCGCTGCGCAACGAGTGCGACACGCTGATCGTCATCCCGAACGACCGGCTGCTGCAGCTCGGCGACATCGGCGTGTCCCTCATGGACGCGTTCCGCTCCGCCGACGAGGTGCTGCTGTCCGGTGTCCAGGGCATCACCGATCTGATCACCACGCCCGGTCTGATCAACCTCGACTTCGCCGACGTGAAGAGCGTGATGTCCGGCGCGGGCTCCGCGCTCATGGGCATAGGGTCCGCTCGCGGTGAGGGCCGCGCCATCCAGGCGGCGGAGAAGGCGATCAACTCGCCGCTGCTGGAGGCGTCGATGGACGGCGCCCACGGCGCGCTGCTGTCGATCGCGGGCGGCTCCGACCTGGGCCTGTTCGAGATCAACGAGGCCGCGTCGCTGGTGCAGGAGTCGGCGCACCCCGACGCCAACATCATCTTCGGCACGATCATCGACGACTCCCTCGGCGACGAGGTCCGCGTCACGGTGATCGCGGCCGGTTTCGACGCCGGCGCCCCCACGCACAAGAAGCTCGACCCGCCGGCGTTCGGCTCGCGCTCGGGCGGCACCACGGCGTCGGCCTCGGCCGGGCACGTCGGCGGCTCCCAGGCGCCCGCGCCGTCGGGTGGCGCTACGCCGGTGCCGCCGGCGAGCAGCTCCGGCTACCCGGTGGCGCCGCCGCGCACGCAGCCGCCGCTGCCGCAGCCCGGCACCCCGCCGGGCGGCCTGCCCCAGCCGGGCGGCGGCTCGCGGGGCTACTCGCCGATCGGCTCCGGGCCGACGTCCGGCAGCCTGCCGAGCCGTCCGGCCACGGTGCACGACGACCCGTCGGACGACGAGGTCGACGTGCCGCCGTTCATGCGCCGCTAGGGATCCCGTTCACGCCGAAGGCCACCTCGACCCGACGTCGAGGTGGCCTTCGGCGTGTTCCGGCGCGTTTTGGAAGGATGGACCGGGTGCGAGTACGACGAGTCGTGACGACCAGGGCGGGCGGGGCTTCCCGGCCGCCGTACGACAGCTTCAACCTCGGTGACCACGTCGGGGACGAAGAGGGCAACGTGTTCGCGAACCGCGAGCGGCTGGCTTCCGAGCTGGGCCTGGCGCCGGAGCGGCTGGCGTGGATGGAGCAGGTGCACGGCCGCACGGCGACCGTGGTGGACGGCACCGAGGCCCGCGCCGCGGAGGCCACCGACGCGCTGGTGACGGACAAGCCCGGCGTGGCGCTGGTGGTCCTCGTCGCCGACTGCGTGCCGCTGCTGCTGGCCGACCCCGAGGCGGGCGTCGTCGCGGCGGTGCACGCCGGACGCGTGGGCGCGCGCATCGGCGTGGTCCCGGCGGCGGTGGCGGCCATGCGCGGCCTCGGCGCCGAACCGTCCCGCATCGAGGCGCTGCTCGGCCCCGCGATCTGCGGCGCGTGTTACGAGGTGCCCGCCGACATGGCGGCCGACGTCGAGAAGCACGTGCCCGGCAGCGCCTGCAAGACCCGTCAGGGCACGCCGGGGCTCGACCTGCGGGCCGGGCTGTGGCGCCAGCTGGCCGGGCTGGGCGTCGGGCGCATCGGCGTGGATCCGCGGTGCACGGCGGAGGACAAGACGCTCTTCAGCTACCGCCGCGACGGGACCACCGGCCGGATCGCCGGGATCACATGGCTGGAGGCGGCATGAGCACCTGGCTCGCTCGGGCTGCACGTGGAACCCGGGAGGCGGCGTGACGGAGGCCGGGCGGCGCGCCGAGCTCGCGGCCTCGCTGGCCGCGATCGAGGACCGGATCGCCGCGGCGTGCGCGGCCGCGGGACGCGCGCGTGACGAGGTGCGGTTGCTGGGGGTGACGAAGACCTTCCCGGCGTCCGACGCGGCGCTCCTCGTGGATCTGGGGCTGCGGAACCTGGCCGAGAACCGCGACCAGGAGGCGGGCCCGAAGGCCGCCGAGGTCGGGGAGCTGCGCCCGGAAGCCGCGCCGCGGTGGCACATGGTCGGCAGCCTGCAGCGCAACAAGGCGCGTTCGGTCGTGCGCTGGGCGGCGGAGGTCCAGTCGGTCGACTCGGCGCGGCTGGCCGATGCGCTGGGCCGCGCGGCCGGCAACGCGCGGGAGGCGGGGGAGCGGTCCGATCCGCTCGACGTGCTGATCCAGGTGAGCCTCGACGGCGACCCGGCGCGGGGTGGCACGCTCTTGTCCGACCTCGGCGCGCTGGCCGATCACATCACTCACGTGGGTGAGCTCAGGTTGCGTGGCGTGATGGCTGTCGCACCCCGGGAAGAGGATCCGGGCAGGGCCTTTGCCCTGCTTGCCCAGGTCTCGGAGCGACTTCGCAAAGATCACCCGAATGCCGCAGAAGTCTCCGCCGGGATGAGCCATGATCTCGAACAGGCGATCACGCACGGCTCGACGTGTGTGCGTGTCGGAACCGCGCTGCTCGGTGGGCGCGGTTTAGCCTCGCCGTAGGGAGTCCGCGTGGCCGTCACGTTTCGTGATCGGTCGGGTGGGGTAGCACGGTGCGGGAGCGGTTAGGGCTAGGGAGAGGCATGAGCGCGCTGCAGAAGCTGAAGGCCTACTTCGGGATGGTGCCCGCGGACGAGGACGGCTACGACGTCGAGGACGAGGATTACCGGCGTGACTACGACGACGAGTACGACTCCTACGACGAGCCGCCGGCGCGATCGCGCTCACGGTACCGCGAGGCCGATGACACGTACGACGAGCCCGCTCCGCGGACTCGCTCACGGTCGGTCACCGCTGCGGAACCGACCACGCACGGCGCTCTCGCCGTGGACCGCCAGCCCGAGCCCGTCGCCCGGCTGCGGCCGGTCACCGAGCCCGTGCGCGCACCCGTCCGCGATCCGTTGAGCCGCATCACCACGCTGCACCCGACGAGCTACGTCGAGGCGCGCGCGATCGGCGAGCACTACCGCGAGGGCATCCCCGTGATCATCAACCTCACGGAGATGGAGAACGCGGACGCCAAGCGGCTCGTCGACTTCGCCGCGGGGCTCGCGTTCGCGCTCCGGGGGTCGATGGACAAGGTCACCAACAAGGTGTTCCTTCTCTCACCGCCGGATGTCGACGTGACCGCGGAGGACCGCCGGCGGATCGCCGAGGGCGGGCTTTTCCTGCGCGGGTGAAGTGCGGCTGAAGTCCGGCGGACCGCTGGGCGCAGCCAGACGTGATTTTGTCGACTCGGCGCCACGCCGGGGCCGCTGGCTGCGACTTCCCCCGGCGTCCCCCGCTAGAGTGGTCGAGTGAATGCTGTGTGGCTGGTGGTCTGGTACGTGCTGTTCGCCTTCTGGCTTCTGTTGACGGCGCGTATCGTGATCGAGCTCGTGCGGACCTTCGCACGAGAGTGGCGTCCCGCCGGAGGGGTTGCGGTCACGCTCGAGACCATCTACACAGTGACCGACCCGCCGGTTCGTCTGTTCAGGCGAATGATCCCGATGGTTCGGATCGGCGGGATGGGACTGGACTTATCGATTATGGTGCTGCTGTTGGTTGTGTTCTTCGCGATGCAACTGGCAACTCCCAGGTGATCGGGGAAACTTGGGTGGACCCTGCAGGCCATGGAGTGCGTGAGGTGATCTGATGTCGTTGACCCCCGCTGACGTGCATAACGTCGCGTTCAGCAAGCCGCCCATCGGCAAGAGGGGCTACAACGAGGACGAGGTGGACGCGTTCCTCGACCTGGTGGAGACCGAGCTTGCCCGGTTGATCGAGGACAACAACGAGCTGCGCCAGCAGGTCGAACAGCTCGACAACGAGCTGGAGTCGACCCGCAGCGAGCTCGAGAACGCGAAGGTGAGCGGTCCTCCGCCGGTGCGGGACGAGCCGTCCCGCCGCCTGGCGCCCGTGCCGCCGCCGGCCTCGGCGATGGAGCAGACGCAGGCGCACTCGATGGTCGGTGACAGTGGCGAGCCGAACGTTCAGGCCGCCAAGGTCCTCGGCCTCGCCCAGGAGATGGCCGACCGGCTCACCGCCGAGGCGAAGACCGAGTCCGACGGCATGCTGGCGGAGGCGCGGACCAAGTCCGAGCAGCTGCTTTCCGACGCCAGGGCGAAGTCCGACTCGATGGTCAACGAGGCGCGCACCCGCGCCGAGACCATGCTGAACGACGCGCGCACGCGCGCCGAGACGCTCGAGCGCCAGGCGCGCGACAAGGCGACCACCATGGAACGCGAGTCGCAGCGCAAGTACACCGAGACGATGAACAACCTGAACGCCGAGAAGGGCTCGCTGGGCAAGAAGATCGAAGAGCTGCGCACCATCGAGCGCGAGTACCGCACTCGCCTGCGCGGCTTCCTCGAGTCCCAGCTGCGCGAACTCGACGATCGCGGCTCCGCGGCCCCGGCCTCGGCGTCGTCGAACTCGGGCCAGTCCTCCGGCTCCAGCAGCGGCCAGGGCTACTCGTTCGGCCCCCGCGCCGAAGCCGGCTGAGGTTCCTCGCTCGTCTGACGTTGGCTGACGCCCCGCCTGATCCGGGTTTCCGGGATCAGGCGGGGCTTCGTCATGCGCCTCGAAGGGCCGAGCGTCCTGCGGTTTCCCCATTTTCGGTAGTCGGCCGGTGGCAATTCGTGATCGGCCGTTTTGGTGACCCAGAAATGCCCCTGCGCATTCGGTGATGGAATGCGCACGGAATGTCGCGGTGGTGAATTCCGGGGTGGGCTTTTCGGGCCGGGAAACTGCCCGTTCGGGCTGACCTTGATCACCAGTTTCTCCGGGTGGCCTGGCGATTTTCCGGTGGTATTTAGGGGTCGTGCGCACGGAGCGCGCTGGACCGCTCGCGCTGTGCGAGACCGGGGCGCGAACGGTTGGTTCTGCGGGTCGGCGACGCGCCCGGGGTCCGGATCGACTTTCGGTGACTTGAGCCTCGCCGGCCGGATCACCGCGAGTGGGCCGACTCGGCGAGTAGCGACCCACGGCCGGCAAGTGTTCCCCGAAGGCCCCGAGGCTCGTCGAGCGCAGCCGGGCGGAGTGATGGGGCCGCCGGGTCGCGCGGTGCGGGTTCGGCGAGTCTGGCGGAGACCGCGTCGACGGCCGACGGTCGGCGGAGGCGGGTTTGCCCGGTGAGTGCGGTGGTGGGGTGGATTGACGGTTTGTGCGGTTCGGCGCAGATGATCAACCACTGGGCGACTGGGTGTCCCGGTGAGCGGGTGAGGTGGGCGTCGCCGGGGTGGGGTGGATCTTGGGGGCAGCGGTGGTGGCGGGGTGGCCACGGAATGCAGCCGGTGCGGTACCCGGCGTGGGCGGGTCGTGACCCGGGATCCGGGTTTCGCGTGCTGTAATTCAGCGTGCTCTACATCGTCCTCGTTCTGGTGCTGGCGGCGCTCGCGCTGCTCGTCACGGCGCTCATCACGGCAAGCTCGCTGTGGGCGTGGGTCTCGATCGGCTTGTCGGTGCTCGCGGGGCTGATCCTGCTCGTGGACTGGCTGCGGAGGCGCAATCGCCCCGAGCCGGCTGAGGTCGGGGCGCCCGCCGAGGGTGGCGAGAAGGTCGCCGAGGTCGAGAACTTCGATGCCGAGCAGACCGCGTTGCTGCCGTCGCGGGGCGAGCTGGGCAATCCGGCCGATGTGCCCGAGCCCGAGATCGAGCCGGCGTCCGAGACGGAGTCCGAAACCGTGCCCGCGCCGAAGCCGGCCGAGGCTGTTGCGGACAGTGAAGCCGCGGACGGCGCCGCAGCCGGTGAGGCGGCCACGGCGACCAGTGCGACCGCCGAAACTGCGACTGCCGCGACCGCCGCGACGGCCGGGACCGCAACCGCAGCTGCTGCCGAAAAGGCGCCGCCCGTTCGCGAAACGCCGCCCGCCGAGGAAGACACCAGCGCCGAGGACCTCGCGGTCGTCAAGGAGCTCGAGGACGAGGTCGTGGTGGTCGACGAGTACCCCCGCTACCACCTCGTCGACTGCCCCTGGCTCTCCGGCCGCGACACGATCCCCATCGGCGTCGGCGAGGCGCGCCAGCTCGGCTTCACGCCGTGTGCGCGCTGCGGCCCCGACGCCGTTCTCGCCGCCGCGCACCGCTGACGAGCCGCTAGATACCCAGGATCTCGCCCAGCGCGGCGCTTCCCGCGGGCGTCAGGCGGACCGCGCGGTGGGCCTGGGCGCGGCGGCGCAGCCAGCCGGCGTCCAGCAACCGCTGGGCAACGGCCGCACCGAGCGCGCCGGCCAGGTGGTGCCGTTGTTCGCTCCAATCCAGACAGAAGCGCAGCAGCGGCCGCCGCGCCGCGGAAGCCGCCTCGAGGTCGACGCCCAACGCGGAGAACACCGTCTGAGCGGCAGGCCCCAGAACGTACGGATGATCCGGCAGCTGCGAGGAAATCCGGTCGCCCGGCCGTCTCGCGGTGGTGGGGTCACCGTCCACAGTGGCCAGTGCGCCGCGTGAGACGAGAGCCGCCGTGATGGCGACGCCCAGCTGCCCGGCGACGTGGTCGTAGCAGGTCCGCGCCGAGCGCAACGCGGCCGCGCGCGTGCCTTCGCGCAGCGAACGGACCGGTCGCGCGGGGGAGAACCGCGCCAGGGTCTCCAGCAGCTCCGGGGCCGCGCCGGCGAGGCGGTAGAAGCGGTGCCGTCCGGAGCGTTCGGCGGTGACGAGGCCCGCGTCCAGCAGTTTCGCCAGGTGGGAGCTGGCGCCCTGCGCCGACAGGCCCGCCTCGGCGGCCAGCACCGACGCGGCGAGCGCGCGGCCGTCGCCCAGGGCGAGCAGCACGCGCACCCGCGCCGGGTCGGCGAAGAGGGCCGCGGTCGCGGCGATGTCGGCGTCTCCGTCCACGACGTCCAGGGTGCCCCCGCGACACTTCCACCGCGACGGAAGCGTCCGCGAGGTCCACTGGAGACCATGAGACCGGCGCTCCTGATCACCCTGTGCACCGGGATGTTCCTGGTGCAGCTCGACCTCACCGTCGTCAACGTCGCGCTCCCGACCCTCGGCGAGCAACTCCACGCCGGACTGAGCGCGCTGCAATGGGTCGTCGACGGCTACTCCGTCGTCCTCGCCGCGCTGCTGCTCGCGGGCGGCGCGCTTGGCGACGTCCTCGGCCACCGCGGCGTGGTGCTCACGGGGCTGGTGGTGTTCGGCGCCGCGTCCGCCGCGTGCGGGTTCGCCCAGTCCGCGGCCTGGCTGGTCGCCGCCCGGGCCGTGCAGGGAATCGGCGCCGCGCTGCTGCTGCCGGGGACGCTCGCCGTGATCAACCAGCAGTGTCCCGATCCGGGCACCCGGGCCTGCGCCCTCGGCGTCTGGGCCGGCGTGTCGGCGCTCGCCCTGCCCGCCGGGCGGCTGCTCGGCGGGGCGCTCGTCTCCGTCGCCGGCTGGCGGCCCGTCTTCCTGCTCAACGTGCCGATCGTCGTGGCCGCGACCTTAGCCGTGCGCAAGCTGGTCGGGCCCGGTGCCCGCACCCCCGGCCGCACCCCCGGCCGCACCCCCGGCCGCACCCCCGGCCGCACCCCCGGCCGCACCCCCGGCCGCATCGACGTGCCCGGCGCCGCCACCGCCGCGCTCGCTCTCGGCGCCGGCGTCTACGCCGTCATCGGGCACCAGCCCCTCGCCGCGGGCATCGCCGTGACCGCGGCAGCCGCCTTCCTCGTGATCGAACACCGCTCCGAAGCCCCGATGCTGCCGCTGGGTCTGCTCAAATCCCGCCGCACCGCGGGCGCCACCGTCATCTCCGCCGCCATGAACTTCGTCGGCCTCGGCTCGGTTCTCGTCTTCACCCTCTACCTGCAGAGCGTGCTGCACCTCGAACCGCTCGACGCCGGGCTCGCCCTGCTGCCGCTCTTCCTGCCGCTGGTCCTGCTCGGCCCGCTCAGCGGCCGCCTCACCGCCAAACTCGGCCCCCGCCCGCCGATCATCGCCGGGCTTGTCCTCGGCGCTCTCGGTCTCTTCGGACTCCTCCGCGTCGACACGTATCCGACTCTCCTGCCCACCTCCTCGGCCTCGGCGCCGGCATGGGCCTGCTCACCGCCGCCGTCGTCACGGCGGCCGTCACCGACGCCCCGCCCGAACGCGCGGGCATCGCCGGCGGCGTGAACAACGCCGCGCGCCAAGCCGCGGGCGCCCTCGGCGTCGCCGTTTTCGGCGCCGTGGCAGGAGATCCCACACACCGCACGACCTTCGCCCACGGCCTCCACGCCCTCGGCGTCCTCTCCGCCGCCCTGTGGCTCGCCGCCGCGGCCCTCGCCGCCGTCACGACCGGCCCCCGGGCCACTGGTGCGAATGGAACAGGTTGGCCTCTCCGGGCTCGGGGCACGTTGTGGAGGAGCGCGGCACGCGACGGGAGGGTTCGTTGACGGGACGGGCGGCGAGGTGGTTCGTGCCGTGGCCGATGCCGCGGAAGACCGCGCTGCTCGTGGCCTCGGTGTACACGACGTTGGCGGTCGGCTGGCCGGCCGTGGGGTTGTTCACCGTCCTCGGACCGGTCACGGCGTGGTTCAACGTCTTCTGCCTGGTGCTCTGGACGGCCAACGCGGCGTTCTACTGGATCGCGTACGTGCGCGCCCGCCGCACACAGCGGTGACGCCGGCCGGCGCGGCTTTGCACGCCCGTCACGACCGGACCCCGGGTCACCGCAAACGTGGTTGCGCGCTCGGGCTAACCTGGTATCAGCAAGGCGTCGATCCGGCCATCACCGGGGAGCCTCCGGAAGAACGGGACGCGGGCGTCCCCAGTAGAACCGGACGGGGCGGCCCGTCACAGCCGACGAACGAGTGGCCCGGCAGCGGCACCGCCGGGCAAGCGGGGTGGTACCGCGTGACGCGCGAGCGTCTCGTCCCCGTGTGGGTGACCGGTAGGCGCCGGTCGTCCGTACGCGAGCGACGAACGCAAGGAGCGCACCCCGATGTACCCGAAGGCCCAGCTCGACGGAGAGACCGGAGACACCACGGTCCCGTCGCAGCCGTCGTTCCCCGCGCTGGAGCAGCGCGTGCTCGAGTACTGGGAGACGGATCGGACGTTCCAGGCCTCGATCGCCGCGCGCCCGGCCGGGGAGAACGGCGACAACGAGTACGTGTTCTACGACGGCCCGCCGTTCGCCAACGGGCTGCCGCACTACGGGCACCTGCTCACCGGGTACGTGAAGGACATCGTCCCGCGCTACCAGACGATGAAGGGCAAGCACGTCGACCGCCGGTTCGGCTGGGACACCCACGGCCTGCCCGCCGAGCTCGAGGCGATGCGCCAGCTCGGGATCACGGAGAAGGAAGAGATCGAGGCGATGGGGGTCGCCAAGTTCAACGAGGCTTCCCGCGAGTCCGTGCTGCGCTACACCAAGGAGTGGGAGGAGTACGTCACCCGCCAGGCGCGCTGGGTCGACTTCGACAACGACTACAAGACGCTCGACCTGCCCTACATGGAGTCGGTCATCTGGGCGTTCAAGCAGCTGTGGGACAAGGGGCTGGTGTACGAGGGCTACCGCGTGCTGCCCTACTGCTGGCGCGACGAGACGCCGCTGTCCAACCACGAGCTGCGCATGGACGACGACGTCTACCGCACCCGCCAGGACCCGGCCGTCACGGTCGGGTTCCGCTTGGAGGGCAACGGGAACGAGCTCGACGGCACCTACCTGCTCATCTGGACGACGACGCCGTGGACGCTGCCGTCGAACCTCGCCACCGCCGTGCACCCCGAGGTGCGTTACGTCGTGGTCGAGAGCGAGAACTTCCCCGGCAAGCGGTTCCTGCTCGCCGAAGCCCGCGTCGGCGCGTACGCGCGCGAGCTCGGCGAGGAGCCGACCGTCGTGGCGCACTACACGGGGGCGCAGCTGCTCGGAAACCGTTACGCCCCACCGTTCCCGTACTTCCTCGGCCGCGAGAACGCGCACCGGATCTTGTCGGCGGATTACGTCACCACCGAAGACGGCACCGGTGTCGTGCACATCGCGCCCGCCTACGGTGAAGAGGACAAGGTCGTCACCGACGCCGCGGGCATCACGCCGGCCACCCCGGTCGACGCGCGCGGCCGCTTCGACGCGACCGTGCCCGACTACGAGGGCCAGCAGGTGTTCGAGGCCAACCCGAACATCATCCGCGACCTCAAGAACGGCACGGGTTCCGCCGAGCAGCAGGGCCCGATCCTGCTGCGCCACGAAACCTACGAGCACCCCTACCCGCACTGCTGGCGCTGCCGCAACCCGCTGATCTACCGCGCGGTGTCGTCGTGGTTCGTCGCGGTGACGCAGTTCAAGGACCGCATGGTCGAGCTCAACCAGCAGATCACGTGGTACCCGGACAACGTCAAGGACGGCCAGTTCGGCAAGTGGCTGGAGAACGCCCGCGACTGGTCGATCTCCCGGAACCGTTACTGGGGTTCGCCGATCCCCGTCTGGCAGTCGGACGACCCGACCTACCCGCGCACCGACGTCTACGGCTCGCTCGACGAGCTGGAGCGCGATTTCGGCGTGCGCCTGGACAACCTGCACCGCCCGTACATCGACGAGCTGACCCGGCCCAACCCGGACGACCCGACCGGGCGGTCCACCATGCGCCGCGTGCCCGAGGTCCTCGACGTGTGGTTCGACTCGGGCTCGATGCCGTACGCCCAGGTGCACTACCCGTTCGAGAACGCCGAGTGGTTCGAGCACCACTACCCGAGCGACTTCATCGTGGAGTACATCGGGCAGACGCGCGGCTGGTTCTACCTGCTGCACGTGCTCGCGACGGCGTTGTTCGACCGGCCGGCGTTCCGCACCTGCATCAGCCACGGCATCGTGCTCGGCTCCGACGGGCAGAAGATGTCGAAGTCGCTGCGGAACTACCCGGACGTGACCGAGGTGTTCGACCGCGACGGGTCCGACGCCATGCGCTGGTACCTCATGGCGAGCCCGATCCTGCGCGGCGGCAACCTCGTCGTCACCGACCGGGGCATCCGCGACGCGGTGCGCCAGGCCGTGCTGCCGCTGTGGAACTCGTACTACTTCCTCGCCCTCTACGCCAACGCCGAGGGCGTGGAAGGCCAGTGGCGCACGGATTCCACGCACCTGCTCGACCGGTACGTGCTCGCGAAGACCCACGAGCTCGTGACGGACGTCGAGTACGCGCTGGACAACTACGACATCGCCGGCGCGTGCCAGACCGTGCGCGACTTCCTGGAGGTGCTCACGAACTGGTACGTGCGCCGTTCGCGCGACCGGTTCTGGGCGGGTGACCAGGACGCGATCGACACGCTGCACACGGTGCTGGAGGTGACCTCCCGCGTCGTCGCGCCGCTGCTGCCGCTCACGACCGAGACGGTGTGGCGCGGCCTCACCGGCGGCCGTTCGGTGCACCTGACCGACTGGCCGAGCTCGCTCGACCTGCCGGCCGACGCGGCGCTGGTCACGGCCATGGACCGCGTGCGGCAGGTGGCGTCGACGGCGCTGTCGCTGCGCAAGGCCAACAAGCTGCGCGTGCGGCTGCCGCTGGCGAAGCTGCTGGTCGCGGCCGAGGACGTGGAGGCGCTGCGCGAGTTCACCGACATCCTGCGTGACGAGGTGAACGTGAAGTCGGTGGAGCTGACCACCGACGTCGCGGCGCACGGCTCGTTCGAGGTCGCCGTGAACGCGCGGGCGGCCGGGCCGCGCCTGGGCAAGGACGTGCAGAAGGTCATCAAGGCCGTGAAGGCGGGCGACTGGACCACGAACCCGGGCGGTGTCGTGGTGGCGGCCGGGATCGAGCTGCTCGACGGCGAGTACGAGCGGCGGCTCGTGGCCAAGGACGGCGGCGCGGCGGCCGAGCTGCCGGGCGGGTCCGGGCTGGTGCAGCTCGACACCGAGGTCACGGCGGACCTGGCCGACGAGGGCGTCGCCCGCGACCTGGTGCGCGTGGTGCAGCAGGCGCGCCGCGAGGCCGGCCTCGACGTGTCCGACCGCATCGCGCTCACGGTCGACGCGCCGGACGAGGTCGTGGCCGCGGTGCGCAAGTTCGAGGAGTTCGTGGCCTCGGAAACGCTGGCCACCTCGGTGACCTACGGCGACGCTCCCGAGGGCTTCGAGGGCACGGTCGGCGACGGCGTGAAGGTCCGCGTGGCGGTCGAGAAGGCGTAGCGAACCGGCCGTCCCGGCGTTGATCACGAATCGGCGTCGGGACGGCCGCTTTCTCACCTGTAACGCTCCTTGTCCGTCAGCGATGGGCAAGCTGGGCCGAGTGCGCGCACGACGCACGGGCCTGGGGGAGAGTCACAAGTGAGTCCTGCCGGTAAGAGAGCCGTCCTGATCGGGGGCGCGGTCGCGATGGTCGCGATCGTGGTGGCGGCCGTGGTGTTGTTGACCGGCGGTTCGCCGGCGCCCGAGGCGGCGGCCGAGCCGACCGGGACCTCGGTCGCGGCGGGACCGGTCGCCCCGGATCCGACGTCGGCGGCGCAGCTCTACCTGAAGGACTTCGCGGGCCACGACACCGACGACGCGAGCCTGCTGACCGACGACCCGCACGGCGCGGCCGCCGCACTGCGCGACGCCTGGGACACGCTCAAACCGGACGGGCTGCAGGCCAAGCTCGGCAAGGTGAGCGACGCCGCCGCGAACGCGCCGAAGAGCACCGCCGCGTACACCCTGACCTGGGACCTCGGCCCCGGCCACGTGTGGTCCTACGACGGCAGCCTCGACCTCGTGCACTCCGGCGACAGCTGGCGCGTGCACTGGGCCCCCGCCGCGCTGCACCCGAAGCTGCAGGCCGGGCAGCGGCTCGTGATCGCGACCGCGGCGGCCGACGAGGCCGTGGTGGTGGACCGCGACGGCAAGCCCGTGGTCATCAGCGGACCGGGTGGCACGCACCTGGATCCCGCCGCGAAGTTCCCGCTGCTCACGCAGGCGCTGACCGGACAGGGCACGTCGACGCCGTCCGACACCTTCGCGGTGGAGCGGGTCGACACCTCGGGCAAGGCGCTGGAAACGCTCTTCGGCAAGACCGAAAGCGGGCAGCAGGCAGTGAAGTCCACAGTGAGCGTTTCCGTGCAGAAGGCGGCGCAGGCGGCCGTCGACTCCTACCGCGGCAAGGCCGTGATCGTGGCGATCCAGCCGTCCAACGGCGGGGTGCTCGCGGTGGCGCAGAACGCGGCGGCGGGCACCGGCCCCTCGGCGCTGAACGGCCTGTACGCGCCGGGCTCGACGTTCAAGATCGCGACCGCGACGGCGGCGCTGGAGGCCGGCGTCGTCACGAAGGACTCGCAGGTGGCGTGCCCGCTCACGGCGCGGATCGGCACCCGCACGATCTCCAACGAGGGCTTCGACCTCGGCACGACCACCGTGCACCGCGCGTTCGCGCATTCGTGCAACACCTCCTTCGGCCAGCTCGCCTCGCAGTTGCCGCCGGACGCGCTCGCCAACGCCGCGAGCCAGTACGGCCTCAACGCCGACTTCGACATCCCCGGCCTCACCACCGAGATGGGCAAGGTCGGCGCCGCCGGCAGCGCCGACGAGCAGGTGGAGGACGGCATCGGCCAGGGCACCGTGCAGGTCAGCCCCTTCGGTGAGGCGGTGATGGCCGCGACGGTGGCCGCGGGCAAGGCGGTGACGCCGAAGCTGTGGCTGGACGCCGATTCCGCCACGACCGTCAACGACGGCTACCACGCGCCGCCCGCGAGCGTGCTGGCCTCGGTGCGCTCGATGATGCGCGAGGTCGTCACGGGCGGCACCGCGACCGGCCTGGCGCGCTCGGGCACCGTCTACGGCAAGACCGGCACCGCGCAGTTCGGCGACGGCGCCGAGGCGCACGGCTGGTTCGTGGGCTACCGCGGTGATGTCGCGTTCTGCGTGTTCCTGGAGGGCGGCAACGACTCCGGCCCGGCCGTGACGCTCGGCGCGAAGTTCCTCGCCGGCGTGAAATGACACGCGTGAAACGACACCTGAAATAGCGCTTCGGCGGCGGCCGAAGCGTCGGGCTCCTACGGTGGGGGCATGGAGACCGTCGCGCTGGCCGAGGTGGCCGCGGTGCTCGCCGACCCGAGCCGGGCGACGATGTGCCTCGCCCTGCTCGACGGGCGCGCCTGGACGATCAGCGAGCTGGCCGCGGCGGCGCGGATCGCGGTGTCGACCGCGAGCGAGCACGTGACGCGGCTGCACGACGCCGGGTTCGTCGCCCGGGTGAAGCAGGGCCGGCATGCGTACGTCCGCATCGCCGACCCGCGCGTCGCCGAGCTGATCGAGCACCTGGCGCAGCACGCCGAGCACCGCGAACCGGTCGGGCTGAAGGCGTCGTTGCGCACGCAGCGGCTGAGTTTCGCGCGCAGCTGCTACGACCACCTCGCCGGAACCGTCGGCGTCGCCTTGCGCGAAGGCTTGATCGCCAAGGGGATCGTCGGCACCGGCGACGGGCTGACACTGACGGCGGCCGGGCGCGAGGTGCTCGACGAGATCGGGGTCGCCGTGCCGGAACGCGGCCGGCGCCCGCTGCTGCGCGACTGTCTGGATTGGACGGAGCGGCGCGACCACCTCGCCGGCGCCCTCCCCGCGGCGATCCTGGCGCGGGCCGTCGACGCGGGATGGGTGACCCGGGACCGGCAACGCGCGGTGCGGCTGAAGCCGGCCGCGGAGAAGCCGTTCGCCGCACTCGGTGTCGATCTGGCGACACTGGGTGGCGACCGAGTGTCCTAACACACCACTTTGCCCGAGTTGTCCGGTGGTGCACGAACGGGTGAACGCCCCCGTCTCTCTATCCTGGAAGCCCACGGCGACCGGAGGGGGCGGAGATGGATCAGCTTCCCCTGCTGCTCGGCGTCGGCGGAGTGGTGCTGCTCGCGTCGGTGGTCGCCGTGCGCGTGTCGATCCGGCTGGGCCTGCCGTCGCTGCTGCTGTACCTCGGCATCGGCGTGGCGCTGGGCGAATCGGGCATCGGCATCCAGTTCGACAATCCCGGCCTCACGCAGTCGCTCGGGCTCGCCGCGCTCGTCATGATCCTCACCGAAGGCGGGCTCACCACGCGGTGGCAGGCCGTGAAACCCTCGCTGGGGCCGGGGATCCTGCTGTCCACAGTGGCCGTGGTCGTGAGCATCGCGGTGACCGGCGCGGCGCTGCACTGGCTGCTCGGGCTCGACTGGCGGCTCGCGCTGCTGTGGGGCTCGGTGCTCGCGTCGACCGACGCGGCGGCGGTGTTCTCGGTGCTGCGTTCGGTGGGGCTGCGCCCGAAACTCGTCGGCACGCTGGAGCTGGAGTCCGGCCTCAACGACGCGCCCGCGTACATCGCGGTGATCGTGCTCGCGTCGGGGGACACAGTGGGCTGGACCCTGCCGCTGTTGGTCGTTTACGAGCTCGCCGCCGGGCTCGTGATCGGTTTGCTGTTCGGCTGGCTCGGCGCGATGGCGCTGCGCCGGGCCGCGCTGCCGGCCACCGGCCTGTACCCCCTGGCCACGGTGGCCGTGTGCATCCTCGCGTACTCCTCCGGTCAGCTGGCCCACGCGTCCGGGCTGCTCGCCACCTACGTCGCCGGGCTGGTGCTGGGCAACTCCAAGCTGCCGCACCGCTCCGACACGCTCTCGTTCGCCGAAGGCCTCGGCTGGCTCGCGCAGATCGGGCTGTTCGTGCTGCTCGGGCTGTTCGCGTCGCCGAGCCGGCTGCTGGAGACGCTGGTGCCCGGTCTCGTCGCGGGCGCGGTGGTGCTGCTGCTCGCGCGGCCGCTGTCGGTGGTGATCTCGCTGCTGCCGTTCCGGCTGCCGTGGCGGGAGCGGACGTTCCTCTCGTGGGCGGGCCTGCGCGGCGCCGTGCCGATCGTGCTCGCGATGATCCCGCTCTCGCAGGGCGTGCCCGGTGCGAGCCGGCTCGTCGACGCGGTGTTCGTGCTGGTCATCGTGCTCACGTTGCTGCAGGGGGCCACGCTCGGGCCGTTCGCCCGCTGGCTCGGGCTCACGAAGAGCGCCGAGGCCCAGGAGATCGAGGTCGACGCGGCGCCGCTCGACGAGCTCGGCGCCGAGCTGCTGCAGGTGCGCATCCAGAAGGGCTCGAAGCTGCACGGCGTGTACATCTCCGAGCTCGGCCTGCCTGTCGGCGCCACCGTGAGCCTCGTGGTCCGCCGTGGTTCCGGGTTCACGCCGCAGAAGACCAGCCGCCTGCAGGAGGACGACCAGCTGCTGGTGGTCACCACGGCCGGCGTCCGCGACGCGACCGAGCGCCGGATCCGCGCCGTCGACCGGGCCGGGCGGCTCGCGCGCTGGCGCGGCGAGCTGGGCCGCTGAGTCACCGCAGCGAGGCGAGCACCGGCTCCAGGTCTCGCGGCGCGTGCCACAGCGGCAGGCGCAGGTGGGTCCGGAACCCGTCGTAGACCGAAAACGCGGGCCCCGGCGCCAGTTTCACCCCCGCGGCGAGCGCGCGCTGCGCGAGGCGCACGGCGTCTTCGCCGGTGTCGGCCCACAGCCCGGTGCCGCCGGCCGGTGTCGTCCAGCGCCAGTGCGGGACCACGCGGCCGAGGACGTCCACAGTGGACTCCCAGCGCGCGGCGAGCAGCGCGCGCCGCGCCTCGCGGGCCTCGGCCACGCGGCGCAGCAACCCGGCGGCGAGCAGCTGGTCGACGACCGAGCACCCCAGGTCGATCGCTTTGCGCGCCTCGGTCAGCCGTGCGATCGTCGGCGCGTCCGCGCGGATCCACCCGATCCGCACGCCGCCCCAGAACAGCTTCGACGCGGTGCCGATGCTCACCAGCAGCTCCGGCGGCACGTGCGCGGCCAGCCCCGGCGCAGGCCCGCGGAACGCCAGATCGGCGCTGCTGCGGTCCTCCACCGTGCGCAGGCCCGCGGCGGTGATCAGCTTGCCGAGCTCGCGCCGCGCCGCCGCGGGCATCCGCTCGCCGGTCGGGTTGTGCACGGACGGCTGGCAGTACAGCAGCGCGGGGGAGCGGCGCAGCGCCGCTCGCAGCTGGTCGCGGTCGATTCCGTCGGCCGTCCAGCGGATACCCCGCAGCCGGGTCCCGGCCCCGGCGAACGCCTCGAGCGCGCCGCGGTAGCTCGGTTCCTCCACCACGACCAGGTCGCCCGCCGTGACCAGCGTGTTCGCCACGAGCCACACGGCCTGCTGGGCGCCCGCGGTCACCAGCACCTGCTCGGGGCCGGTGGGCACGCCGTCGTCGGTGAGCAGCCGCGCGATCGTGGCCCGCAGCCGCGGGATGCCGGCGGGGAAGTAGCCGTCGGTGCCGAGATAGGGCTCCAGGTCGGCGGGGCCGAGCGCGGCCAGCGCGTCGGCGGTCAGGGCCGAGCCGGGCAGGGCACCGCTCGACAGGTCCGCCGGGGCGGCCGAGCCGGTGAACGAAACGAGCCGGCCACCGGACACGCCCGGGCCACCGGGCTGGCGCCGGCGCACCCGCGAACCGGAGCCGGCCTCGGCCGTGAGCCGTCCGCCGGCCGCCAGCTGGTCGTACGCCGAGGTCACCGTGCCCCGGGAGACACCCAGTGCGCGCGCGAGCGGCCGTTGCGCGGGCAGGACGGCGGCCTCGGGCAGCACGGCGGAGTCGACCAGCTCGCCCAGCGTGGCGGCGAGCGCGGCGGGAAGCGTGGGGCCACCGCCGCGCCAAGCGCCGAGCAGCCGGACCAGTTCGGCGGCCGTGACCCGGTGCATGGGCACCTCCTTCACCAGCCAGTTTGGACCACTTCCGGCGAAGTGGCCCAGCGGCCGCACCTGCCGCGGGGCGACGATGGCGGACATGGCCACGGTCTGCCTCGTCGGCACCCTCGACACGAAACACGCCGAATACGACTGGCTGCGCACCCGCCTCGAAATCGACGGCGTGCACACGCTGCTGGTCGACGCCGGGTCGTCCCCGTCCGACGGCGCCGACGTGCCCGCCGAGGAGGTGGCCCGCGCCGCCGGCGTCGACCTCGCTTCCCTCGAAGGCGACCGCGGGCACGCCGTGGAGACGATGGCGCGCGGTGCGGCGGTGACCGTCCGGCGGCTGTTCGACGAGGGCCGGGTCGACGCTGTGCTGGCGGTCGGCGGCTCGGGCGGGTCGTCGATCGCGGCGGCGGTGATGCGCGAGCTGCCGGTGGGGCTGCCGAAGCTGCTGGTCTCCAGCATGGCGTCCGGCGACGTCCGCCCGTACGTGGGCGAGACCGACGTGACGCTGATGTACTCCGTGGTCGACATCGCCGGGCTCAACTCGGTGTCGAAGACCGTGCTGGGCAACGCGGCGGCGGCGATCGCCGCCATGGCCCGCCACCACGACACCGGCCGCGAGACCACCGACCGGCCCGTGGTCGCGGTGACGATGTTCGGTGTCACCACCCCCGCCGCGGACGAGGCCCGCGCCGAGCTCGAACGGCTCGGCTACGAGGTGCTCGTGTTCCACGCGACCGGCTCCGGCGGCCGGGCGATGGAGAAGCTCGTGACCGACGGCCTGCTCGCCGGTGTGCTCGACCTGACCACGACGGAGCTGGCCGACGAGCTCGTCGGCGGGGTGCTCTCCGCGGGCCCGCACCGGCTGGAGGCGGCCGGGCGGGCGGGACTGCCGCAGGTGGTCAGCGTCGGCGCACTCGACATGGTCAACTTCGGCCCGGCCGACACCGTGCCCGAGCGGTTCGCGGGCCGAAACCTGTTGGTGCACAACCCGACTGTCACGCTGATGCGGACCACCGCGGAGGAATCCGCGGAGCTGGGCACGCTGCTCGGGCGCAAACTCCGGGCGGCACAAGGGCCCGTGTCGGTGTTCCTGCCGCTCGGCGGAGTGTCCGCTGTGGACGTTCCGGACGGCCCGTTCCACGATCCGGCGGCGGACGCCGAGCTGTTCGCCCACCTCACTGAAGCGCTTTCCGGTGGCACCGCGATCGTGACGCGGCGCGAAGAGGCCATCAACGACGCCGGGTTCGGCGCGGCCGCCGCCCGGGAACTGCACCGGCTCATCGGCGAAGGGAGGTCCTGACGTGGACCGCGAACGAGCGCTGGCCCGGCTCACCGCCGCGGTGGCGCAAGGCCGGCCCGTGATCGGCGGCGGCGCGGGCACCGGCCTGTCCGCCAAGTCCGCCGAGGCCGGCGGCATCGACCTGCTGATCATCTACAACTCCGGCCGCTACCGCATGGCCGGCCGCGGCTCGCTCGCCGGGCTGCTGGCCTACGGCGACGCCAACGGCATCGTCGTGGACATGGCGCGCGAGGTGCTCCCGGTCGTGCGCGACACGCCGGTGCTGGCGGGCGTCAACGGCACCGATCCGTTCCGGCTGATGGGCCCGTTCCTCGACGAGCTCAAGCGGATGGGGTTCGCGGGCGTGCAGAACTTCCCGACGGTCGGGCTGATCGACGGCGTGTTCCGCCAGAACCTCGAGGAGACCGGCATGGGTTACGGCCTGGAGGTCGACCTCGTCGCGCTGGCCCGCGAACGCGATCTGCTGACCGCGCCGTACGTCTTCGACCCCGAGCAGGCCGCCGACATGACCCGCGCGGGAGCCGATGTGCTGGTGCCGCACCTCGGGCTCACCACCAGCGGCACGATCGGCGCGCAGACGGCGGTCACGCTCGACGAGGCCGTCACCCGGGTGCAGGCGATGCACGACGCGGCCAAGCGGGTGAACCCGGACGTGCTCGTGCTGTGCCACGGCGGCCCGATCGCCGAACCCGCAGACGCGCAGTACGTGCTCGACCACACCGAAGGGATCGTCGGTTTCTTCGGTGCTTCCTCGATCGAACGGCTCCCGGCCGAGCGCGCGATCCGCGAGCAGACGGAGGCCTTCCGCGCGCTGCGGCGGTGATCGCCGGTCTGTGAGCGCCGTCTCAGCTCACGGGACACCTCTGGCGTCACGGGGCGTCGTTCGGTTACCTTCATCAACAGGTCATGAGTGCCAGCGTTCAGCCCCGGCTTGCTGGCCGGCAACCCTCCTACCGCGGTGGGGTGCCCCGGGTGAAGACCGGGCCGGTCGCGTTGTGCGGCAGGCAAGCGCGGGCCCCTCGCCGGGGGTCCCCCGGACTGCCGAGGAGGCACCGCCATGACGCTCGCTCTGGACCGTACCGCTGGAAACACCGAAACCGTTGCCGCACAGGGGATTCCCGGCGTCGCGGGGGCGGCGCTGCGGGTGCCGCTGGTGACCGGCGGCGAGATCGGCTACGCGAACCTCGACCACGCGGCGAGCGCGCCGTGTCTCGACGCGGTCCGCTCCGCGGTCGACGAGTTCCTGCCCTGGTACGCGAGCGTGCACCGCGGCGCCGGCTTCGCGTCGCAGGTGTCGACGCGGCTTTACGAGCGCACGCGCGACATCCTGCGCCGGTTCGTCGACGCGCGCGCCACCGACACCGTCGTGTTCACGCGCAACACCACGGATTCCTTCAACCTGCTGGCCCGCTCGCTGCCGCGGCGCACGTCGGTGGTCGTGTTCGACACCGAGCACCACGCGGCCCTGCTGCCTTGGCGTGGCCCGAATGTGCGGCGCGTGCCGCTGCCGCGCACGCGCCTGGCCGCGGTGTCCGTTGTGGACGAAGCACTCGCCGCCTGCCCGGAAGGACCGCGGCTCGTGGTGGTGACCGGCGCGTCGAACGTGACCGGTGAGCTGCTGCCGGTCGCCGAGATCGCCGCCGTGGCAAGGAAACACGGCGCGCGCGTGGCGCTGGACGCCGCGCAGCTCGCGCCGCACCGCCGGATCTCCCTGCGGGAGCTGGACGTCGACTACGTCGCGCTCTCGGGGCACAAGCTCTACGCGCCCTTCGGCGCCGGCGCGCTCATCGGCCGGTCCGACTGGCTGCGCGCCGCCGAGCCGTACCTCGCCGGCGGGGGCGCGACGAAGCTCGTGACCGAGGACGCCGTCGTGTGGAACACCGGCGCCGAACGGCACGAGGCCGGCTCGCCGAACACCGTCGGGGTCTACGCGCTGGGCGTCGCGTGCGAGCAGCTGGCCGCGAACTGGACCGCCGTGGGGGAGCACGAGGCCACGCTGCTGGAACGGCTGCGCAAGGGCCTGGCCGGCGTGCCCGGCTGCGCCGAGCTGCGCCTGTTCGACGCAGCCGTGGACCGCGTGGGCACCGTGAGCTTCGTCGTCGACGGCTTCGAACCCGGCTGGCTCGCCGCGGTCCTCTCGGCCGAGTACGGCATCGGCGTGCGCGACGGCGCGTTCTGCGCCCACGTCGCCACCAAGCGCCTCATCGGCGAATGCGGCCGCGACGGGCAGCAGGCCGTGCGCGTGAGCCTCGGCCTGGGCAGCACCGAGGAGCACGTGGACCGGCTCGTGCTCGCGCTGCGCCAGATCGTCGCCCGCGGCGCCCGCTGGGAGTACACGAAGGTCGACGGCCGCTGGGCGCCGGTGGGGGACCCGCGGGAGCTTCCTCCGTTCTGCGCCTGAGGCGCTCGCTAGGCTCCCCGCATGGGGAGAGCGTGGGGGTTCTGGGTTCCGTTGGCGGCGCTGGGGTTCGCCGAGCTGATCCTGGCGGCGGTGCAGCTCGCGACCGCCGAACACGGGGCGCAGGGTGATCTCTATGCGGACCCGGTCCACCGGGTCCCCGGAGGTCTCCTCGGCCCCGGCCCCGGCCCCGGCCCCGGCCCCGGCCCCGGAGGGCTGCAGTTCCTCACCCAGGACCAGGTGCCGCTGCCGCCGTCGACGTACGCGACGGCGCTCGGCTGGCCGATCGCGCTCGCCGTGGTGGTGGCACTCGTGCTGGCCGGGTACGTGCGGGCCGGGAAGGCCCCGAGCACCGGCCGGTTCGCCGCCCTCGTCGCCGGTGGTGTGCTGGCCGTGCCGGTGCTGGACCTGGCCGCGTTCGGCTGGCTCGGTCTCGGCGCGGACCTGCGCGGACCCGCGCTGGCGACGCTGGGGCTGGTGGTGCTCGCGTGGTACGAGCGCAGCGTCGTCGTGCTGGTGGTCGCGGTGGTCTTCGCCCTGGTCGCGGCCGTGGTGCTGCCCGGGCTCGGCGGGGTCGTGCTGTCGGCCGCGATCCTGCTGGCGACGGCGTTCGCGGTGGTCGCCGGACCGGCGAAGTGGCGGTCACGGCCTGCCGCCGCGACCGGGTGAGCCCGGGGCGTGGACAATGGGGGCGTGAGCACCGAGTCCTCCTCGTCCGAACACGGCCTGTCCGAAGGCGCTGAGCCCGCCGATGCCCCCGAACCGGCGGTGACCGGCGACGCGGCTCCCGAAGAGCCTGCCGCCGAGAAGGCGGCCGTGCTGCTGCCCAAGCGCCGGGTCGGGCTGGTGTTCGCGGTCGCGGCCGTGATCTGGGTGATCGACCTGGTGTCGAAGAACCTCGTGGCGGCCAACCTCGAGGGCAAGGAGCCGGTGCGCGTTCTCGGCGGGCTGATCTACCTGCAGGTGATCCGCAACTCCGGCGCCGCGTTCTCGATGGCCTCCGGGATGACGTGGGTGTTCGCGCTGGTCGCGGCCGCGGTGGCGATCGCCATCATCTGGCTGTCGCGGCGGCTGCGCAGCGTCGGCTGGGCCATCGGCCTCGGCCTGGTGCTCGCGGGCGCGCTCGGCAACCTCACCGACCGCATCTTCCGGGCCCCCGGCCCGCTGCGCGGTCACGTCATCGATTTCATCTCGGCCTTCGCCCCCAACGGCGAGGGTTTCGCGATCTTCAACATCGCCGACTCCGCGATCTGCGTCGGCGGCGTGCTCATCGTCCTGCTGTCGCTGCTGGGCAAGGACTACGACGGCACCTCGACCCGCGACAAGAACAGCAAGAAGGAGACCGCGTGACCGCGCGCCTGCTGCCCGTCCCCGACGGGCTCGACGGCATGCGTGTCGACGCCGGCCTCGCCAAGCTGCTGGGCCTGTCCCGCACGGTGGTGGCGGAGCTCGCCGAGGCCGGCGACGTGCTGGTGGACGGCCGGCCCGCCGGCAAGTCCGACCGCCTGACCGCCGGTGGCCTGCTGGAAGTGACGCTGCCGGAGCCGGAGTCCCCGATCCAGGTCATCGCCGAGCCCGTGGAGGGCATGAAGATCCTCCACGACGACGACGACATCGTGGTGATCTCCAAACCCGTGGGCGTCGCGGTGCACCCGAGCCCCGGCTGGACCGGGCCCACGGTCGTCGGCGGGCTCGCCGCCGCGGGCCTGCGCATCTCGACGTCGGGCGCCGCCGAGCGCCAGGGCGTGGTGCACCGGCTCGACGCGGGCACCACCGGCGTGATGGTGGTGGCCAAGAGCGAGCACGCGTACACGGTGCTCAAGCGCGCCTTCAAGGAGCGCACCGTCGACAAGGGCTACCACGCCGTGGTGCAGGGCCACCCGGACCCGACGCGCGGCACCATCGACGCGCCGATCGACCGGCACCCGCGCCACGACTACAAGTTCGCCGTCGTCGCCGGCGGGCGCCCGAGCGTGACGCACTACGAGGTGGTGGAGGCGTTCCGCGCCGCGTCGCTGGCCCACGTGAAGCTCGAGACGGGCCGCACGCACCAGATCCGCGTGCACTTCTCCGCGCTGCGCCACCCCTGCGTGGGCGACCTGACCTACGGCGCCGACCCGGTGCTCGCGCGCCACCTCGGGCTCACGCGGCAGTGGCTGCACGCCCGTACCCTCGGCTTCGCGCACCCGGCCGACGGCCGCTGGGTCGAGTTCGAGGCCGAGTACCCCGACGACCTCGCCGGCGCGCTGGAGATCCTGCGCGAGGAGAGCTACTAGCCCTCGACGGCCCAGGTCAGCGTGCGGTCGTCCGGCTCCGGCCGGGGACTCCAGCGCACCGAGACCACGCGCGTCGCGTCCGGGATGACGTAGACGGTGTGGCCGCCGAGCGTCTCGCCCGGCCGCACGCCGATCTTGTGCGGCGGCCGGGAGGTCAGTGACACGGGCGCCTTGGCGACCGTCGTGCCGTCGGCTGTGACGAGCTCCAGGTAATTGTCGGGCAGCGACGCGAAGGGCACGTTGCCGCGGTTGGTGATCTCGGTGTGCACGACCACCGCCCGCTCGCCCGCGTCGAGCCGGTAGCCGGCGGCGCCGAAGAGGTAGTCGGCCGGGTCCTGCACCTCCAGCAGCTGCACGGTGAGCTGCTCGCCTTCGAGGCCCTGCGTCGCGAGCGTCTCGCCGATCCGGCCGCGCTTGCCCTCGGCCGGGCCCGCGCGGCGCGGTTCGTCGCCGCGCGCCCAGGACGCCGTCTGCGGTACGCCCCACGTGCTCAGCGCGGGGTCGAGCGGCGGCGGTGCGTACGGGCCCGACGGCACGCCATAGGGTCCCGAAGACACGCCGTACGGGCCGGACGGCACGCCCGGCCCGGGTCCCGACGGTCCACCGTGGACGGACGGCGCACCCGGCGTTCCGGGTCCGTTCCCGGGACGCGGAACGGGGGCGCTCGGCGGGGCCGCGGCCGGGAACCCTTGTCCCGGCGGCATCCCCGGGCCCGGGCCGGGCGGCAGGCCGGGGCCGGGCCGTCCGCCGGGTGCGGCGACGGGCATCGGGCCCGAGGGCGGCGGGGCCTGCTGCCACGACGGCGGCGCGGCCGCGATCGCCGCGCGCAGCCCGGCGGGATCGCTCTCGACGCCGACGAGCAGCGGCAACCCGCTGCCGGACAAGGCAACCAGGCGGTAGGCGACCTCACGCGGGTCCATGCTCACCTTCGCGGCGAGGTCGTGCACGGCCGTTTTGCCCAGCTCGGCGAGGGCGGCGAGCAGGCGGACATCGGCGGGATCGGTCACGGCCACCCGGGGAACGCTACCTTCCGGGCCGGCCCGCGCGCGGCAAGGCCGGGCCGCATCGCCCGGTCCGGTGGCGGCGCCCCGGATTCGGTGGCTCTGGGTGTCGGCAACGGCGCGGATCCGCCGTTCACAATGGGTGAACGGGACGCTCGTGCCGGAACGCCACCCCGGCGCCCCGGTCTCCATTAGGGTCGGAATCGCACGGCACCACCGAACCCCGGGAGTCCGCACCCATGACCGTCGTCACAGATCTCGCCGACGAGCTCGTCGGCGAGATGTTCGGCTTCGAACCGCTCTCCGCCGCGATCCTGGGCATCAAGCCCGACGCGCCGGGGCTCGGCGACCCGAGCGCCGCCGCCGAAGCCGCGTACCGCGAGCGGCTCGCCGGTCTGCTGGAACGGACGCGGGCGATCGAGGCCGGCGCGCTCGACGCGACGGACCGCGTCACGCGCGAGGTGGTGATCAACTCGATCGAGGGCAAGCTCGACCTGATCGACAGCCGCTTCGGCGAGTTCACCGTGACCGACCTGTTCGTCGGGCCCGCGGCGGGGCTGCTCTCGGCGCTGCCGATGGTGCCCGTGCTGCCGGGGGAGAAGTCCTCGGT
The DNA here is from genome assembly GCF_040704195.1 of Amycolatopsis sp. NPDC047767. Lineage (NCBI taxonomy): Bacteria > Bacillati > Actinomycetota > Actinomycetes > Pseudonocardiales > Pseudonocardiaceae > Amycolatopsis > Amycolatopsis sp. NPDC047767. The sequence continues at coordinate 45,440 of NZ_JBEYSJ010000012.1, read as the reverse complement.
GCACCTCGACCGGCTGGCGGAGATCCCGGCTTTCCTGCGCGCGGTCGCGCTGCGGCACCGCGAAGGCATCGAGGCCGGGCTGGTGCCCGTCGAGCGGCTCGTGAAGGGCGCGATCGCCCACGTCGACCGGTACCTCGCCGAACCGGCGGGTGACCCGCTGCTGCGCCAGCCGGCGCCGGACGAGGCGTTCGCGAGCCGGCGCGAGGAGCTGCTGCGCGACGTCGTGCGCCCGGCGTTCAAGGAGTACCGCGACTTCCTCGAAGCCGAGGTGCTCGCCCACGGCCGGCCCGACGACCGCGCGGGCGTGTCGTGGCTGCCCGGCGGGGACGAGATCTACACACGCCTCGCGCGCATGCACACCACCACCGACCGCTCGCCGCAGGAGCTGCACGACACCGGCCTCGCGGTGATCGCGGGCCAGGTGGAGCAATACCAGGCGCTGGGCGAGCGCGTGTTCGGCACGCGCGACCTGCAGGAGATCTTCGAGCGGCTGCGCACCGACCCGAAGCTGCGCTGGACGAGCGCCGAGGAGCTGCTCGACACCGCGCGCTCGGCCATCACGCGTGCGGCGGCCGAGTCGCCGAAGTGGTTCGGCACGATTCCGCCGCAGCCGTGGACGGTCGAGGCCGTGCCGGAGGACTCCGCGCCCGGCGCGCCGCCCGCGTACTTCATGCCGCCGGCCGTCGACGGCTCGCGCCCGGGTACCTACTTCGCGAACACCTACGAGGCCACCGAACGGTTCCGGCACACCGCCGAGGCCACGGCGTTCCACGAGGCGATCCCGGGCCACCACTTCCAGCTGAGCACCGCGCTCGGGCTCACCGACCTGCCGCTGCTGCGCCGCCTCGGCGACTTCAACGCCTACGTCGAGGGCTGGGGCCTCTACACCGAGCGCCTCGCCGACGAAATGGGCCTGTACTCCGACGACGTCTCGCTGCTCGGCATGCTCACGCTCGAGTCGATGCGCGCCGGGCGGCTCGTGGTCGACACCGGGCTGCACGCGCTGGGCTGGAGCCGGCAGCAGGCCATCGACTACCTCGTCGGGAACACGCCGATGGGCCGGCTGGAGATCGAGGCGGAGATCGACCGCTACATCGGCTACCCGGGCCAGGCGCTCGCGTACCTGGTGGGGCGCCTGGAGATCCAGCGGATCCGCGCCGCGGCCGAGACCCGGCTGGGCAGTGAGTTCGACGTCCGCGCGTTCCACGACGTGGTGCTCTCCGGCGGCGCGCTGCCGCTGTCGGTGCTCGACACGGTGGTCACCGACTGGGTCGCCGGCCACGGGGACACCGTCGCGGGCCTGGCCGAGGACCTGCTGGAGCTCGAGTTCGAACGCGCGCCGCTGGAGCGCACGATGTACGGCCTGCCCGGCGACCACGGTGTGCTGCCCGACCCGAGCCTCGCCGCGACCGACAGCTTCCGCACCCGCTTCGCCGACCTCGCCGATCGCGCGGAGGCGATCGACCAGGCCCGCCTTTCGGCCACGGACGCCGTGACCCGCGACGTGGTGATCGCCCGCGCCCGCGGCGTCGTCGACACGCTCGACTCACGGCTGGCCGGGTTCGCCGTGAGCGACGGGTTCAGTTCGCCGGCGCTGTACCTGATCACCAACCTCTCCGCGCTGGTGCCGGAGGACGAGGAGAAGGCCCGGGGCTACCTGCGCCGGCTCGCGGGCATCGGCGGCTACCTCGACGCCGTGATCGAAGCCCAGCGCGCCACCGTGGCCGACGGGTTCGCGCCGCCGGACTTCCTGGTGCGCGTGGGCATCGGGTACGTCGAGCGCTACCTCGCGGCCGGGGACGCCGATCCGCTGCGGGTCACGCCGGCGGTCGAGGTCGCCGGGTTCGCCGAGGAGCGCGACCGGCTGCTGGCCGAGGTCGTGCGTCCGGCGTTCGCGCGCTACCGCGCGTTCCTGGCCGACGAGGTGGCGCCGGTCGCCAAGCCCGAGACCGAGCCGGGCATCGGGCACCTGCCGGGCGGGCAGGAGAAGTACCAGGGCCTGATCCGCGCCGAGACCACCACCGACCGCACGGCGCAGGACCTGCACGACACGGGCCTGCGGATCGCCGAGAAGCTGGCGGGGGAGTACCGCGAGCTGGGCGGGCGGGTGTTCGGCACCGAGGACCTCGCCGAGATCTTCGAGCACCTGCGCAGCGATCCCGCGCTGCGCTGGCGCGACGGCGAGGAGCTGCTGGCCGGTGCCCGCGCCGCCATCACGCGGGCGGAAGCCGTTGCGCCGCAGTGGTTCTCGCGCGTGCCCGCGGCGAAGTGCGTGGTGGCGCCGGTGCCCGAGGCCGACGCGGCCAGCGGCACCATCGCCTACTACCTGCCCGCGTCGCTCGACGGCTCGCGCCCGGGCACGTACTACGCCAACACCCACGAGGCGAGCTCGCGGCCGCGGTTCACCAGCGAGGGGATCGCGTTCCACGAAGCCGTGCCGGGGCACCACTTCCAGCTCTCGTTCGCGCAGGAGCTCACGGATCTGCCGCTGCTGCGGCGGCTGGTGCCGTTCAACGCCTACATCGAGGGCTGGGGCCTCTACTCCGAGCGCCTCGCCGAGGAGATGGGCCTGTACTCCGACGACGTCACGCGCCTGGGCATGCTCACGCAGGACTCGATGCGCGCCGCGCGGCTCGTGGTCGACACCGGCTTGCACGCGCTGGGCTGGACGCGGCAGCAGGCCGTGGACTACGCCGTGGCCAACACGCCGATGGCGCGGATCGAGATCGAGGCGGAGATCGACCGGTACGTCGCGAACCCGGGCCAGGCGCTCGGCTACATGGTGGGGCGCCTGGAGATCGAGCGCGTCCGCGCCGCGGCCGAGGAGGCCCTGGGCGCGGACTTCGACATCCGCGAGTTCCACGACGTGGTGCTGGGCAACGGAAACCTGCCACTGTCCACACTGGACACACTCGTGGCGGAGTGGATCGCCGCCCGGCAGGCGGGGGTCGCGCGGTGACCTGGCTCGACCTGCCCGAGGACACGGACTTCGGGCTCGACAACCTGCCCTACGGCGTGTTCTCCCGCGGTGGCGAGCCCGAACGCCGCGTCGGCGTGGCGGTGGGCGAGCACGTGCTCGACTTGTCGGCCGCGGCCGAGGAAGCGGCGGCGCCGTTCGCGCAGCTGCTCACGAGCGGCGTGCTCAACCCGCTGCTGGCGGCCGGACCCGCGACGTGGCACGACGCGCGCGAGCAGGTGCGCGAGTGGCTCACGGCCGGGCGCTACGCCGACCAGGTGCGCCCGCACCTCGTGCCGCGCGCGGAGATCACGAACCACCTGCCCTTCGAGGTCGCGGACTACGTGGACTTCTACTCGAGCGAGCAGCACGCGATCAACGCCGGGCAGATCTTCCGCGGCGCCGACGACGAGCTGATGCCGAACTGGAAGCACCTCCCGATCGGCTACCACGGCCGGGCCGGCACGGTCGTGGTGTCGGGGACGCCGGTCGTGCGGCCGTCGGGGCAGCGCAAGCCGCGCACGGCCACGGAGCCGTCGTTCGGGCCGTCGAAGCTGCTCGACATCGAGGCCGAGGTCGGCTTCGTGGTGGGCACCCCGTCGACGCTGGGCACGCCCGTTCCGGTCGAGGACTTCGCGACGCACGTGTTCGGCGTGTGCCTGGTCAACGACTGGTCCGCGCGCGACATCCAGGGCTGGGAGTCGCAGCCGCTGGGACCGTTTCTCGGGAAGTCGTTCGCCACGTCGGTTGCCCCGTGGATCGTGCCGCTGGCCGCGCTGGAGCACGCGCGCGTGCCGCAGCCGGCGCAGGACCCGCAGCCGCTGGAGTACCTGCGGGTGACCGAGCCGTGGGGGCTGGACCTGGCGCTGGAGATCCGGATCAACGGCCACCTGGTGTCGAGCCCGCCCTTCGCCACGCAGTACTGGACCGCACCACAGCAGCTCGCGCACCTCACCGTCAACGGCGCCAGCCTGCGGACCGGCGACCTGTACGCGTCGGGCACCGTCACCGGCCCGGCCAAGGAACAGCGCGGTTCGCTCCTGGAACTGAGCTGGGGCGGCCGCGAACCCTTCCCCCTGGGCGACGGCGAAACGCGCACCTTCCTGCAAGACGGCGACGAGGTCTCGATCAGCGCCACCGCACCCGGGCCGTCCGGCACCCGGATCGGCTTCGGGGAGGTGACCGGCCGGGTCGTGCCGCGCTAGGCAGAGCGCGCCGGACCTGACCGGTCGCGGTCATGCCCGGAACCGAAGACACAGGCGACGCAGGTCGACGGCGCCGGGTGGCACGCGAGCGCGGACTTCCGGCTCACGCGCGCACGACGGCGATTGGGCCGCCTCGGTGTACGTCCACGCGAAGCTCGGCATCGTCGACGACGAGTGGCTGACCGTCGGATCCGCGAACCTCGACGAGCACGAGCTCTTCAACGTCACGGAAGTCGACATCACGACCGACGACCGCGCGCTGGTTCGCGCCACCAGGCTGCGCCTGTGGTCCGAGCACCGGGGCCGCCTCGCCGCAGAGCTGGGCACCGACCCGGCCGAGGTGGTCGACGACCCGTGGCGGCCCCTCGCGGAGAAGCAAGCTAGCCGGGAACGCCGCGGCGAGCGCCGCACCCACCGGCTCGTGCTGCTCCCCGGCGTCTCCCGTCGCGCCGGCCGGCCGCAGGGTCCGTTGTGGGGTCCCCGTCGTGGACGGCCGAGGAGCAAGCCGGGGAAACTCCGAGGGGCCGCACCCGCGTGGGCACGGCCCCCGGAGCGCGCGGGTGGATCCGCGCAGCCGAGAACTCCGAGGTGATCGGGGATGGAAGTGATCACACGGAGTCGAGGTCGGCACTCCCTCGGGCCAGGGCCGCCCGGCTGACGCCCAGCACGCAGCCGAGCGACAGCAGCGACACCAGGCAGACGTAGACGGCCACCGAGACGACCGAGCCGGTGGCCCGGACCAGGGCGGCCGCGATGATCGGGGCGAGCGCGCCACCCAGCAGGACGCCCATCTGGAAGCTGGTCGACGCGGCGCTGAACCGCACGCGGGCGTCGAACATCTCCACGATGAACGTGGCCTGCGGTCCGTAGCTGATGCTGAAGAAGATCGCGCCCACGAGGTAAGCCCCCAGCACAGCGGCGAAGTTGCCGCTCGCGACCGCGAGGATCGTCGGGTAGATCCACGCCGCCATCGCGGCGAGGCCGATCAGGATCATGCGGCGCCGGCCGAACCGTTCGCTCATCGAGCCGAAGTACGGCAGTGCCACGCACGCGACCACGCCGGAAACCATGATGGCGGTGAGCAAGGAGCCCCGGTCCATCGTTTTCGCCGAGGTGGCGTAGCTCAGGGCGTAGGTGTTGACGATGTAGTAGTAGGCGCCGGTGCTGATCATCGATCCGATGGCGAGCAGGATCTGCGCGGGGTACGCGCGGATCGCGGTGATCAGCGGCGCGCGCTGCGCCTCCTTGCGTTCCCGGACCTTCTCGAACACCGGTGTCTCGCGCAGCTGCAGCCGCACGACGAGGCCCACGGCCACCAGCACGATGCTGATGAGGAACGGAATCCGCCAGCCCCACGCCATGAACTGCTGCTCGGGCAGCTGCGAAACCAGCAGGAACACCAGGGTGGACAGCACCAGCCCGGCCGGGACGCCGATCTGGGGGAGGCTGCCGTAGAGGCCGCGCTTGCGGGGCGAGGCGTACTCCACGGCGGTGAGCACGGCGCCGCCCCATTCGCCACCGACTCCGAAACCCTGCACCAGGCGCAAGAGCACCATGAGGATCGGCGCCCACACGCCCACTTGCGCGTAGGTGGGCAGCACGCCCATGAGGAACGTCGCGAAACCCATCATGGTCAGGGACAGGACCAGCATCTTCTTGCGGCCGATCCGGTCGCCGAAGTGGCCGAGGATGATGCCGCCGATCGGCCGCGCCCCGAACCCGATCGCGAAGGTGGAGAACGCCAGCAACGAGCCCGCGAGCGGGTCCGCGGACGGAAAGTACAGCGGGGCGATGACCAGGGCGGCGGCGATCCCGTAGAGCTGGAAGTCGTACCACTCGATGGTCGTGCCGATCAGCACCGACAGGGCGACCCGCCGCATCGGTGGACGTGCTCGGTTCGACGGCTCCCCGGGCGCACCCTGTGCGGTCGCGGATCTCGACGTTCCTCGTGCTCGGTCCGGCGTCAGCTCACTCGCCATGTACCTCTCCTCGTTGCTTTGGGGACGGCGGGAGCGCCGTCCGAACCTGATGACTGCGTCGGCATTCAGGAGCGAGGGCGGCCGCGTGGCTGTGGCTGGAGTCGGCCGTTCGCGAGATCGATCGGCAGGCGTCGCCGATCGATGGTTAATTAACGTTCATTAATGGGTGAAAAGGGACGATAGTCTGGAGCTGTGACCAAGTCAACGGCCGTCTCGCCGCACGCCGTGCACGAAGCCGCTCGTGATCTCTTCGCGAGCCGGGGCTACCGCGGCACCTCGATGAAGGACATCGCGCAGGTCCTGGCGGTCTCCGCGCCGAACCTCTACAACCACGTCACGTCCAAGCAGGATCTCCTCTACCGGATCATGGACGTGGCGATGGACCGCGCCCTGGCCGCGCTCGCCACCGCCCTCGACGGCGTGACCGACCTGGCGGACCAGCTGCGGCGCGCCACCGAGGTGACGGTGCTGGACTTCCTCGAGAACCCCGCCGAGGTCACGGTCTGCAACAGCGAGATCCGCAACCTCGAACCGCCGCTGCGCCAGGCGATCATCGACAAACGCGATGCCTACGGCGCGCAGATCCTCGCCATCGTCGACCGCGGCTGCGCGCAGGGCCTGTTCGACGTGCCCGAACCGCGGGTGGCCTCGTTCGCGATCCTGGAGATGGGCAACAACGCGAAGGCCTGGTTCCACCCGGACGGCCACTACACCGCGGCCGAGGTGGCCGCGCTCTACGGCACGTTCGCCCTGCGGATCGTCGGCTGCCGGTCCGAGCCGGGGTGATCGTGCCGGTGGTGGCCCATCGGGGCGCGCGTCGCTAGGCTAAGCGCACGCTTAGCCAGGCCGGTGCGCTGAGCCGTGGGAACGAAGGAGCGCGATGAGGATCGGGACGGGCATCAACTACTCCGGCGGGTTCGCCGACAGCGTGGCGGACATCGTCGAGCTGGAGAAGGTCGGGCTCGACATCGCCTTCGTCCCCGAGGCCTACAGCTTCGACGCGGTGAGCCAGCTGGGCTACCTCGCGGCGAAGACCGAGCGGGTGCAGCTGGCGTCCGGGATCTTCCAGATCTACACGCGCACGCCGAGCCTCACCGCGATGACGGCGGCGGGCCTGGACTTCGTGTCCGGCGGCCGGTTCACGCTGGGGCTGGGCGCGTCGGGCCCGCAGGTGATCGAGGGCTTCCACGGTGTGAAGTACGACGCGCCGCTGGCCCGCACGCGCGAGATCGTGGAGATCTGCCGGCAGGTGTGGCGGCGCGAGCGCGTCGTGCACGAGGGCAAGCACTACACCATCCCGCTGCCCCCGGAGCAGGGCACGGGACTGGGCAAGCCGCTGAAGCTGATCAACCACCCGGTGCGCGAGCGGATCCCGATCCTGCTGGCGGCGCTGGGGCCGAAGAACGTCGCGCTGACCGCGGAGCTGGCCGAGGGCTGGGAGCCGATCTTCTTCCACCCCGAGAAGGCCAACGACGTGTGGGGCGAGGCGCTGGCCGAGGGCAAGGCCAAGCGCGACCCGGCGCTGGGCGAGCTGGACGTGTTCGCGGGCCCGGCGCTGGCGATCGGCGACGACGTGGAGCACCTGCTCGACCAGGTCCGGCCGCACCTGGCGCTCTACATCGGCGGGATGGGCGCGCGCGGCAAGAACTTCTACAACACCCTCGCCCAGCGCTACGGCTTCGAGGCCGAGGCGAACCGGATCCAGGACCTCTACCTCGACGGCAAGAAGGACGAGGCGGCGGCCGCTGTGCCGCTGGAATTGCTGCGCGCGATCTCGCTCGTGGGCCCCGCGTCGTACGTCAAGGAACGGGTGGCGGCGTTCGCGGAAGCGGGGGTGACCACGCTCGTGGTCAGTCCACTCCAGCCCGGCCGCGAGGCTCGGGTCGAGGCGGTGGCGAAGCTGAAGGAGATCATCGGCTGACCTGGGTCGACGCGCCGGTGAGCGGGACGAATCCGTCTCGCTCAGGCGTTCGGTTTACCATGTCGTAATACGAAGGTGTGAAGAAGTCGCACCTCGGACTCGGCGGCTGTGGTGGGAAAACCGTAAATCCGCCTCTGATGGGTCACATCAGGTGTAGGAAAGGTCTTCCGGGGGAACACGACGGCGAAGGCGAAAGCGAGGTAGGCCTGACTGTGCGCAAAATAGCGGGGCCGGCTGCAGGGGTTCTGGACGTGGGTTCGTTCAGCGCCCGCCTTGTCGTACTCGAGCCCGGGGGCACACCTCTGGAGCCCGCCCTGAGCCACCAGACCCGGCTGCGCCTCGACCGCGAACTCGACGACGACTGCCGCCTGAGCCCGCGCGGCATCACGGCCATCTCCGCGGCGGTCGCCGGCGGCATGGCCGTGGCGAAGGAGCACGGCGTGCGCGACGTGTTCCCGCTGGCGACGTCTTCCATCCGCGACGCGGCCAACGCTCGTGAAGTGGTGCGCCGCGTCCGCCGCGACACCGGCGTGGAGCTGCAGTTCCTGTCCGGGCGCCGCGAGGCCGAGCTGACCTACGTGGGCGCCCGGCGCTGGTACGGCGCGTCCGCGGGCCCGCTGCTGGTGCTCGACATCGGCGGCGGCACGGTGGAGCTGTCGGCCGGGCGCGGTTCGCAGGCCGACTTCGCCCGTTCGCTGCCGCTGGGGGCTCGCTCGGTCACGCGCGACTGGCTGCCGGCCGAGCCGCCGGTGCGGTCCAAGAAGGTCCGGGCGCTGCGCGAGCACGTGCTGGAGGAGGTGTCGGGCGCGTTGGGGGATGCGGCCGAGCACATCACCGGCCACCGGGTGGTCGGGTGCTCGAAGGTGCTGCGTCAGCTGGCCCGGCTTGCGGGGGATCGCCCCGGTAAGGACCGGGAGCTGTATCTCGACGATTTGCGGGTGTGGATCCCGCGGCTGGCTGCGATGCCGTCGGCGAAGCGGGCCGAGTTGCCCGGCATCTCACGCCAGCGGGCGCAGCAGGCGCTTGGTGGCGCTGTTGTGGCGGAAGCGCTGCTGACCATCGCGGGCGGACGCATGGCGATCTGTCCGTGGTCGACGCGCGACGGCCTGCTGCTCACCCTGCTCGACGCGCTCGTCACGACCCCGGACAGCACGGGTTCGCGTCCGGCTGCGTGACACCTCTGGTGCGGCCAGGGTGTCACGGAGTATCCCGGACGTATGACACGTGAGCTTTTTCCGCGGGATCGCGCTGAGGACGACGAAGACGACTTGACGCTGCCCGATCCCAGCCGGGTGCGTTCCGAGGTGCCCTCGGCGCCGGGGCCGGATCTGACGCCGAGCGAGACGAAGGAAGTGGAGTCGCCGCCGGGTACTGAAGACGCTGAGGACGCCTGAGCCCGGCGGACGCCCTGAGCGCCCGCCGGGGACGGAAACTCAGGCTTCCGGCGAAACGAACTGGCGCAGTTTCGACGCGTCGCGGCGTTGGGGCGCGCGGCCGTAGGGCTGGACCGGCGGGGCGCCCGCGTCGACGTCGACGATGGGGAGCGTCACGGGGTCCGTGGTGACGGTGAAGCGCTCGCCGTGGTGGACGAGCTCCAAGGCGGCGCCTTCGAGGACGTGGTAGGTGGCTTCGCCGGGGCGGATGGCGACCTGGAAGCGGGTGCCGCGGAAGGCCAGGCGGAAGGTGATGCCGCCGAGCTGGCGGGGCAGGCGCGGGGCGAACGAGAGCTGGCCGCCGTGGTCGCGCAGGCCGCCGAAGCCCGCGACCGTGCCTTGCCACGCGCCGGCGAGGGAGGCCATGTGAAGGCCGTTGCGGACGTTGTTGTGCACGTCGTGCAGGTCGGTCATCGCGGCCTCGGCCAGGTAGTCGTACGCGAGGTCCAGGTGGCCCACCTCGGCCGCGATCACGGCCTGCGTGCCGGCCGAGAGCGACGAGTCGCGCACCGTGCGGGCCTCGTAGTAGGCGAAGTCGCGGGCCTTCTCCTCGGGGCTGAACGAGTCGCCGCACAGGTGCAGCGCCAGCACGAGGTCGGCCTGCTTCACGACCTGCTTGCGGTACAGGTCGAAGTACGGGTAGTTCAGCAGCAGCGGGTAGAACGCCGGGTCGGTGCCCTTGTAGTCCCACTCGTCGTGCTCCAGGAAGCCCTCCGACTGCGGGTGCACGCCGAGTTCCTGGTTGTACGGCAGGAACATCGCGTCGGCCGCGGAGCGCCAGCTGTCGAGCTCCGCGATGTCCACTTCGAACTGCTCCACGACGTCGGGGAACTTTTCGCACACCTGCGCGGCGGCGATCAGGTTCCGGCGCGCCATCAGGTTGGTGTAGACGTTGTTGTCCGCCACCGCCGAGTACTCGTCCGGACCCGTCACGCCGTCGATGCGGAAGTGGCCGTGCCGGTCGTAGTGGCCCAGCGAAGCCCACAGCCGCGCCGTTTCCACGAGCAGCTCGGCGCCGCAGGTGCGCTCGAAGTCCTCGTCCTTCGTGGCGTTGACGTAACGCTGCACGGCGTCGGCGATGTCGGCGCTCACGTGGAACGCCGCCGTGCCCGCGGGCCAGTACGCGGAGCATTCGGCGCCGGTGATGGAGCGCCACGGGAAAGCCGCGCCGCGCAGGCCGAGCTGCTTCGCGCGTTCCTTGGCTTTGTCCATTGTGGAGTGCCGCCAGCCGAGGGCGTCGCGCGCCGCGTCGGGGATGGTGTAGGTGAGCACGGGCAGCACGAACGTCTCGGTGTCCCAGAACGCGTGCCCGTCGTAGCCGGGGCCGGTGAGGCCCTTGCCGGCGATCGCGCGCGTCTCGCCGCGGGCCCCGGCCTGCAGCAGGTGGAACAGCGCGAACCGCACGGCCTGCTGCAGCTCGGGGTCGCCGTCGATCTCGATGTCCGAAGTGGCCCAGAAGTCGTCGAGGTACTGGCGCTGCTCGCTGATCAGCCCCTTCCACCCCGTCTGGCGCGCGCCGGCGAGCGCGGCCTCGACCTGCGCGCGCAGGGCGGGCACGGACCGCTGCGCGGACCAGCCGTAGGCCAGGAACTTCGTGATCCGCAGGCGCCCGCCCTTCGGCACGTCGACGGCGACCGTGAGCCGCGCGAGGTCGTCCTCGCTGTGGATGCGGGTGCGGATGCCGTCGTCGACCTCGATCTTGTGGTCCATCGCGGCGGCCATGCGCAGGCCGGAGTTGCGCGTCTGGTGCACGAGCACGGCCTGGTAGTTGGCCGCGCGGTTGAACTGCGACACCAGCGGCGTGTCGAGAGCGGCGGCGACGCGCGGGTCGCGGGTGTCGGACTCGATGGGTTCGTTGGCCAGCAGGTCGGACTGGACCACGAGCTGCAGGTCCTCGTCGACCGGCTCCACCTCGTAGCGGATCGCCGCGATCGCGCGCTGAGTGAACGACACCAGCCGCTCGGTCTTCACGCGCACGCGCCGGCCGGTGGGGGAGGACCACTCGGTGGAGCGGGTCAGGGTGCCGCTGCGGAAGTCGAGCATGCGGTCGTGCTTCACCGCGGTGCCGTAGCGCATGTCGAGCGGCTCGTCCTCGACCAGGAGCCGGAGGATCTTGCCGTCGGTCACGTTGACCACGGTCTGCCCCTCCTCGGGGTAGCCGTAGCCGCCTTCGGCGTAGGGCAGTTCGTGCTGCTCGTAGAAGCCGTTGAGGTACGTGCCGGGCAGCCCGCGCGGCTCGGCCTCCTCGAGCGTGCCGCGCAGGCCGATGTGGCCGTTGGACAGCGCGAACGCCGACTCCGTGCGCTGCAACGCGTCGACGTCGAGGCCGCGCCAGCGCAGCTCCCACGGCGAGCACTCGTAGCCGAACAGCGTTTCGGTCATGCCTTCTCCAGGAGTTCGGCGAGGTCGTCGACGACGACGTCGGCGCCGTGGGATCGCAGTTCGTCGGCCTGGTCGGCGCGGTTCACGCCCACCACGTAACCGAAGTGCCCGGCGTGCCCGGCCTGCACACCCGAAAGCGCGTCCTCGAACACGGCCGCGTGCGCGGGCTCGACACCGAGCGCTTTCGCGCCGGCGAGGAAGGAATCGGGCGCGGGCTTGCCCTTGAGGTTGTCGCGCCGGATGACCAGGCCGTCGATCCGGGCTTCGACGAACTTCGTCAGGTCCGCGGCGTCGAGCACCTTCGCGCCGTTGGCCGACGACGTCACCACGGCGATGCGCAGGCCGGCCGTCTTCGCCGCTTCGAGGTAGCGCACGGAGCCGGGGTAGGGGTTCACGCCGCGCTCTTCGATGATCTTGAGGACCAGCTCGTTCTTGCGGTTGCCGACGCCGTTCACGGTCGGCTCGTCCACGCCGTCGTCGGGCGAGCCCTCGGGCAGCTGGATGTCGCGCGAGCGCAGGAACTCGCGCACGCCGTCGGCGCGCGGGCGGCCGTCGACGAAGGCAGCGTAGTCGTGGTCGGTGAACTCCCGGAACGCGTCGCCGTCCCGGCTGCGGAGAAACTCGTCGAACGTCCGTTTCCACGCTTCACGGTGGAGCACGGCCGTTCCGGTCAGCACGCCGTCGAGGTCGAACAGACAGGCGGTGATGGTGTCCGGCAGTCCGATCATGCGTGCAAACCTACCGGTCCGGATCCGCTTCCGCGGCACCCGTGTCGTGCGGCCGCACGCGGTGGATCAGCTCGTGCACCGTCGCGTCCGCCAGCCGGTACCGCACCACGCGCCCGTCGCGGTGCGCGGTCACCAATCCGTGGGCCCGCAACAGCCGCAGCGCCTGCGAAACGGCGGTGTCCGTCATGCCCGTCGCCGCCGCGAGATCGGTGACGCTGATCTCGCGCGCGTAGTGGATCGACACGAGCAACGCCAGCCGCGACGGATCGGCCACCACGGCGAACCGCCCCGCCCACTCCTCGATGACCGCCCTGTCCCCGAGCCCGGCGACAGCGGCGGCCACGCGCTCCGGGTCGATCAGACGCCGGTCGGGCTCGATGCTCACAGTGGCCGATGATTCCACCCGGCCCGCACGAGGACCACCGCGGCTACCGGGATCGGGTGTTTCGGACGCGGCGGGGCGTTCCGGCTCAGGCCGGCCCGACCCGGCGTTCGAACACCAGCCCCTCCGCAGCGCGCAACCCCACGCTCATCGCCCCCGTCAGGACGCCGTCGTCGCCCAGTTCGCCTTGGACGACGGTGGGGAGGAGGGGGGTGAAGGAGCGCAGGGCGCGGTCGATGGGGTCCAGGAGGAGGTCGGCGGCGGTGCCGATGCCGCCGCCCAGGACGATGAGTTCGGGGTCCACCACGGCGGCCACGGAGGCGACCGTGTAGGCGAGGCGGTCGGCTTCGGTCTGCACGGCGCGCTGGGCCAGCTCGTCGCCTTCGCGGGCGAGGCGGAAGACCTCGCGGGCGGATTTCGCCGTGCCCAGGCCGAGTTCGCGCGCGCCGCGGACCACGGACTGGGCGGCGGTGGCCTCTTCGAGGTGGCCGCGGGCCGGGACCTCGCCGCCGGACTGCGTGCGGCCGTAGGGGAGGTAGCCGATCTCGCCGGCGGCGCCCGTCGCGCCGCGGAAGACGCGGCCGTCGACCATGAGGCCCATGCCGACGCCGGTGCCGATCATGAGGCAGCCCACCACGGAAGCGCCGCGGGCGGCGCCGCTTTCCCATTCGCCGACGGCGGTGAGGTTGGCGTCGTTCTCCACGACCAGGTCGGGGCCCAGCGCGGCCTCCAGATCGTCGAGCAGGCCCGGTTTGCCCCAGCCCGGCAGGTTCGGCGCGTGCCGGAAGCAGCGCTTCGCCGGGTCCGCGACGCCGGGGGAGCCCAGCACCCGCACCACGATGTCGGCGTCGGTCAGCCCGGCCTCGGCCACGATCTCGCCCGCCAGCCGGCCCACGGAAGCGACGAGCGCGCTGCCGGAACGGGCCGTGTTGCGGGCGTCGCGCCGCGCGACCACGGTGCGGCCCAGGTCCGACACGGCGACGCGGATGTGCTCGCGCCCGATGTCCACACCCAGCACGTACCCCGCGGTGGGGTCGGCTTCGTAGAGCACGGCGGACCGGCCGGTGCCGGTGGACGTGTGCCCGGTCGCCCGCGCGAGGCCCGCGGCCTCCAGCGCCAGCAGCGCCTGGCTCACCGTCGGCTTCGACAGCCCGGTGTCCTTCGCGACCTGCGGCCGCGTGGCCGGCCCGCCGCGGCGCAGCAGGTCGAGCACCGCCCGCTGGTTGATCCTGCGCATCCCGGCCGGCGTGCCGACCGGCGGAGTCCCCGCGCCCACCACGTGCCGCCCGCTTCCTACTCGTGCCGATGTCACCCCTGCCAAGGTAACCGGCTTCGGCAGGAAACCTTCTTTTCACCCGTTCGGTGACCAGCGGCAGAGCGTCCAGACGACGATACGGGTGGTCGGCGCCATCCCGCGGGAGGGCGCGCGGGGCCGGCGTCCGAAGGGCCATCCGGCCCAGCCCGCGCTCACCCGTCGGCACGCCCGTGAACGCCCGATCCGACCAGTGGTGAATGTGTCACGACGCACATTCGGAGGCGGTCGGCTGTTACCTCGTCACAGACATCAGTCGACACGACTACCGCGCGTTGCGTCGTTTCTGTCACGTCCATAGCGTGGCGCGCCAGACCTCCCGTTCCACCATCCGGGCTGCACCGTCGCAGCGACGCTCGCCCGGCCGCGCCATCCTCACCGGCGCGAGTGCCCCGAAGGGATTCCCGATGGCCAGTCCCACCACCAGCCCCGGACCACAGGGCGACGCCGCGCCGGACGACGACAGCGGCCGCGTCGGCCGCCGCCGCTTCCTCACCTACCTCGTCGCCGCGCCGACCCTGACGGTCGCGACGAAGCTGTCGTTCGACACTCTCGCGCCGGGCACGGCCGAAGCCGTGGTGCCGACGCTGCCGCAGCCCGCCGAGATCCTCGACCTCGGCGACGTGCTCACGCTCTCCTGCGCGCCGACGTCCGGCATGCTCCTGCTCGAGGTGACCACCGACGGCCGCGTGCGCCTGCAGCTGCCGCGCGCCGAAGTCGGCCAGGGCATCAACACGGCCAGCGCGATGCTCGTCGCCGAAGAGATGGACCTGCCGCTGGACATGGTCGACGTGGTGCTCGCCGACGCGCGCCCGGAGCTGCTGTTCAACCAGCTCACCGGCGGCTCCAACACCATGCGGTCGCTGTACGACCCGATCCGCACCGCCGCCGCGACGGCCCGCGCCCGGATGGTGTCCGCCGCGAGCTCGCAGTGGAACGTCCCGGCGGCGCGCCTGACCACCCGCGACGGTCTCGTGCGCTCCCCGGACGGGCGCAAGGCCTCCTACGGCGTGCTCGCCGGCCCGGCCGCCCGCGCCGACCTGCCCACCGCGGCCGTGAAGCCGAAGGCCGAGTCGGACCACACGCTGGTCGGCACGCCGACCTCGCGCAAGGACGCGCTCGCCATGGTCACCGGCAAGCAGGTCTACACGCTGGACCTCGACATCCCCGGCGCGATGCCGGTGATGGTCCGGCGCCCGCCGACGATCAACGGCACGGTCAAGAAGGTCAACAACGAGGCCGCCGTGCGTGCGATGCCCGGCATCATCGACATCGCCGTCGTGCAGACCGGCGTCGCCGTGATGGCCGAGACGTTCGGTCAGGCGCTCGACGGCAAGAACGCCCTCGACGTCACCTGGAACGCAGGCACGGTCGACGGCGAGAACAACGCGTCCATCACGAAGAAGCTGCAGGCCGCGGCGCTGCCGTTCGTGGTGCCGCCGCTGCTGACGCAGTACGTGGACGGCGAGTTCGACTTCGCGTTCGTCAGCCACGCGCCGATGGAGTCGAACTCCGCGGTCGCCGATGTCCGCGAGGACAGCGCCACCATCTGGGCCGGCCTGAAGTCGCCGATCGTCGCGAAGCAGACCATCGCGCAGGAGCTGGGGCTGCCGGAGAACAAGGTCACCGTGCACGTCCAGCAGGGCGGTGGTTCCTTCGGCCGCCGGCTGTTCTTCGACGCCGCGCTGGAAGCCGCGCACATCTCCAAGGCGATGAAGAAGCCCGTCCGCCTCATGTGGAGCCGGATCGACGACATGCGCCACGGCCGCGCCCGCGCCGCGAGCCACCACAAGATCCGCGCGACCTTCGCGCTCGGCCAGGTGCTCACGTTCGAGCACCGCGTGGCCAGCGTCGAGACCGACTGGGGCCACGGCCTCGGCGAGATCCTCACCGCGTTCGCCGCGAAGCTGCCTGTGGGCGGCAACCTGAGCTTCGCGCAGACGGTGTTCCTGCTGACGGTGAAGTCGCCCTACAACTACGGCGTCACCACGCAGCTGCTCAACGAGGTGCCGCTCAAGTTCCACACCTCGGCGTGGCGCTCGGTCTACTCCGCGAACACCCGCGGCGCCGAGGAGATCATGGCCGACGAGATCGCGGCCAAGCTCGGCAAAGACCCGCTGGAGTTCCGCCGCGAGTTCATCAAGGAGCCGCGCCAGAAGGCGGTGCTGGACAAGGTCGCCGAGCTCGGCGAGTGGGGCAAGAAGATGCCGAAGGGCTTCGCGCAGGGCATCGCGGTGCACGGCGAGTACAAGTCCTACACCGCCTGCCTGGTGGAGATGGACGCGCGCGACCCGAAGAACCCGCGCGTCACCAAGGCGACCATCGCCGTGGATGTCGGCAAGCCGGTGAACCCGCGCGGCATCCAGTCGCAGATGCTCGGCGGGCTCACCGACGCCATCTCGACCACGCTCACCGCGGGCCTGCACATCGACAACGGGCTCCCGCTGGAAGGCAGCTACTCGCAGTTCCACTACGCGCGCCAGAAGAACGCGCCGATGGACGTGAACGTGTTCGTGATGCCGGCCAACGGCAGCGAGATCGGCGGCGCGGGCGAGCTCGGCCTGCCGGCGCCGGTGGGCGCCATCGCCAACGCCTACGCCCGCGCCACCGGCATCAAGCCGCGCAGCTTCCCGATCAACTTCCCGGTCGACTTCGAGCCGTTCCCCCGCTGATCTCCCCACCACCGCAAGGAGTTCCCATGCCCAACTACACCTTCGTGGTGAACGGGAAGACCGTCACCGTCGACGCGCCCGCCGACCTGCCGCTGCTGTGGGCGCTGCGCGACAAGCTGAAGGTGCGCGGCCTCAAGTACGGCTGCGGCATCAACGTCTGCAAGGCCTGCACCAGCCACCTCGACGGCGAGGCGGTGAACCCGTGCGTGGTCCCGGTCTCCGAGTGCGAGGGCCGCGAGGTCACCACGATCGAGGGCCTGGCGGACGGCGACACCCTGCACCCGGTGCAGGAGGCGTGGCTGGAGCAGGACGTCGCGCAGTGCGGCTACTGCCAGCCGGGCCAGATCATGGCCGCCGTCGCGCTGCTGAAGAAGACCAAGAACCCCACCGACGCCGACATCGACGCGATCGAGAACGTGTGCCGCTGCGGTTCGTACTTCCGCATCCGCGAGGCGATCAAGGCGGCCGCGGCGAAGATGTGATCCGCGAATGCGGAAGTTCTACACCAGTTCCTCCGCATTCGCGGCAAGTGTCACAAGTTCACCCGGCCGAGTGACCGGCCGTCGTGTTAGATGACCTTCCCGAGGGCTCAACGACGAGTCCCCGTACGGTCACGGGCGAAGGGCGCGCGAGCGCCCTTCGCTTCGGCCTGGAGGGCGTTGATGCACTACCAGACAGTTCTGCGCGACGGGCTCGCGCCCGTGGTCTCGGCGCTGGCCGCCGAGGTCGACACCGCCATGCCCGAGCTGATCGAAGCGACCACGCACCAGATCCTCGAGCAGATGCCCGTCTACCGCGACCAGCGGTTCGTGACGCACGCCGAGCTGCGCAAGTCCGTGCGCGCCAACCTCGACTACGTGATGCGCACGCTGCGCGGCGAGGACGTGCCCGACCTGTCGCAGGCGCGCGCCACCGGCCGCGCGCGGGCGCTGCAGGGCGCGCCGCTGCCGGAAGTCCTGCGGGCGTACCGGATCGGGCTCACCGAGGTGTGGCACCGGTTCGTGCTGCTGACCGCGCGCGGCGAGCACCAGGACCTCGCCGGGCTCGTCGCCGCGACCTCCGCCGTGTGGGCCCTGGTCGACGACTACGCCGAGGCGCTCACTTCGTCCTATCGGGACACCGCTGCCGAAGTCGTGGTGGCGCACCAGAACCGGCGCTCGGCTCTGGTCGAGGCGCTGTTCGCCGGCGGCGCGGCGACCGAGGGCACGCTCTGGGACATCGCCCGCGTGCTGGAGCTGACCGTGGACGGCAGCTTCGTGGTCGTCGCGGCCGAAACGCCGCGGCTGGGTCACGAACCGCTGCCGAAGATCGAACAGCGCCTGCGCGAGGCCCAGCACGCCTCGGCTTGGCGGCTCACGCCGGACCTGCAGGTCGGGGTGGTGTCGCTGCGCGACCCGTCGGCGTGCAAGGTGACCATCGACCTGCTGCGCGAAGCGCCGGTGGGCCGCGTCGGCATGAGCCCGGTGTTCTCGGGGCTGGGCAACACTTCCCGGGCGCTGCACTTCGCGCGCGTCGCGCTGTCCAGCATGGCGCCCGGCTCCACGGGCCTGGTGCAGTTCACGGAATCGCCGCTCGCGGGCCTGGTCGCCAGCGCGCCCGAAGCGTCGGTGCAGCTCGCGCACCACGTGCTGCGCCCGATCCTCGACCTGCCCGGCGACGACCGCAACGTGCTCCTGCTGACGCTGCGCGCGTGGTTCGACTGCCAGGGCTCCACGAAGCTCACGTCGGAACGGATGTTCTGCCACCCCAACACGATCCGCCACCGCCTGCGCCGCATCACCGACGAGCTCGGCCGCTCGCTCACGGACCCGGCGGACATCGCCGAGCTGGGCGCGGCCCTGCGTGCGCTGCACCTGTTCCCGGAGACCTCACACCTGCCGGCCCCGCGGCCGACGCGCGCCGGCTGAGGCCACCGACCGTCCACAGTAGCCGGTGCCCCGGTGGCCGGCGACGCGAACGCCACCGGCCACCTGCGACGTCAGGCGTCGCTGGACTGCTTCCAGAGGTTGATGTCCGACTCGGTCGCGTACCGGTCGATCTCGGCCAGCTCCTCGGCGGTGAAGTCGAGGTTGCCGAGCGCGGCGACGTTGTCTTCCAGCTGCTTGACGCTGCTCGCGCCGATCACCAGCGACGTCATGCGCGGGTCGCGCAGGGCCCAGGCCAGGGCGAGCTGCGCGAGCGACTGGCCGCGGCGCGCGGCGATTTCACCGAGGCCGCGGATCTTCGCGAGCCGGTCCTCGGTGATCGTGTTCGGGTCGAGCGACTTGCCCTGCGCCGCGCGCGAGTCGGCGGGCACGCCGCCGAGGTAGCGGTCGGTGAGCAGGCCCTGCGCGAGCGGCGAGAACGCGATGCAGCCGGCGCCGGCCTCCTCGAGCGTGTCGAGCAGGTGGTCGTCCTCGGTCCAGCGGTTGAACATGGAGTACGAGGGCTGGTGGATCAGCAGCGGCGTGCCCAGCTCGCGCAGCAGGCGCGCGGCCTCGGCGGTGCGCTCGGAGTTGTAGGAGGAGATGCCGACGTAGAGCGCCTTGCCCGAGCGCACGGCGCGGTCGAGCGCCCCGACGGTCTCCTCCAGCGGCGTCTCCGGGTCGAAGCGGTGGGAGTAGAAGATGTCGACGTAGTCCAGGCCCATGCGGCCCAGCGACTGGTCGAGCGAGGCCAGCAGGTACTTGCGCGAGGCCCAGTCGCCGTACGGGCCCGGCCACATGTCGTAGCCGGCCTTGGTCGAGATCACGAGCTCGTCGCGGTAGGGCTTGAAGTCCGTGGCGAGGATCCGGCCGAAGTTCGACTCGGCCGAGCCGTAGGGCGGGCCGTAGTTGTTGGCCAGGTCGAAGTGCGTGATGCCGAGGTCGAAGGCGCGGCGCAGGATGTCGCGCTGGACCTGCAGCGGCCGGTCGTGGCCGAAGTTGTGCCACAGGCCCAGGGAGATGGCGGGCAGCTTCAGTCCGCTGCGCCCGCAGCGCCGGTAGGGGATCGAGTCGTATCGGCTGGTCGCCGCAACGTAGGTCACGTGGCCAGATGCTAGCTCGCGACGAGCCGGGCGGCTCCTTCGCCGCACAGCCTCAGGCGGCGGGCGTGGAACGGACAGCCGCGCCCCCCGCTCGGTCCAGCGCGCGCACGGCCGCGGACGAGCTCTGAAAACACCGTGCCGAGGCGCCCGGCCGAACAGCCGGGGGAGGAGACCGTGGCGGAACTCAACCGCACACTCGCGCGGATCGTGGAGACGGACCGAGCCCCGGCCAGTACAGTGCCAGGTGAGCATCCGCTTAGGAGGTCACGTGGGCACCGGGTTCTTCTCGTCCGTCGACGACGTGTCGGCGCAGCTGGCCGAGGTCGGTTACCTCGCCTCGACGGCGGTGGCGACCACCGTGTTCCTCGCCGACCGGCTGGGCAAGCCCCTGCTCGTGGAGGGCCCGGCCGGCGTGGGGAAGACGGAGCTGGCCAAGGCCGTCGCCACAGTCAGCGGTTCGCGGCTCGTGCGGCTGCAGTGCTACGAGGGCATCGACGAGGCCCGTGCGCTCTACGAGTGGAACCACGCCAAGCAGCTGCTGCGCATCACCGCCGGGCGCGACGAGACGTGGGAGGACGCGCGCACCGACATCTTCGGTGAAGAGTTCCTGCTGCGCCGCCCGCTGCTGCAGGCCATCTCCGGCACCGAGTCCACCGTGCTGCTGGTCGACGAGACCGACAAGGCCGACGTCGAGGTGGAGGGCCTGCTGCTGGAGGTGCTCGGCGACTTCCAGGTCACCGTGCCCGAGCTGGGCACGATCACCGCCACCCGCGACCCGTTCGTGGTGCTCACGTCCAACGCGACGCGCGAGCTGTCCGAGGCGCTGCGGCGGCGCTGCCTGTTCCTGCACATCGACTTCCCCGACCCGGAGCTCGAGCTGCGGATCGTGAAGCTGCGCGTGCCCGGGATCGACGCGGCGCTGGCCGACTCCGTGGTTCGCGTGATCGCTGCGCTGCGCGCCATGGACCTGCGCAAGCTGCCGTCGGTCGCCGAGACCATCGACTGGGCGCGGACGCTGCTGGAGCTCGGCGCCGGCACGCTCGACGAGCAGATCGTGCGCGAGAGCCTCGGCGTGGTGCTCAAGCACCAGGACGACATCACCAAGGCCGGCGCGGGCCTCAAGCTCGACCAGGTGCTGGACGCGTCTTGAGCGCGCCCGGCGTCACCGAGCGGCTCACGGCGTTCGTGCAGGCGCTGCGGGCGCAGGGCATCCCGGCGGGCCCGGCCGAGACCGTCGACGCGGGGGCCGCGCTGGAGGTGCTCGGTTTCGACGACCGCGAGCTCGTGCGCGAGGGGCTCGCCGCCGCGCTCGTGCGCCGCGGCGGCCAGCGGGCGGTGTTCGACGCCGCGTTCGACCTGTACTTCCCGGCCGGTGTCGGCGTGCCCGAGCTGGCGCGCGAAGACCGGCCGCGGGACCTCGAACAGCTGAGGGAGGCCGTGGCGGCCGCGCTGGCCGAGGGCGACCAGCAGGCGCTGGCGCAGCTCGCGGGCGTCGCCGTGGAGATGCTCGGCGGGTACGGCGCGGGTTCCGGCGCCGGCGGCGGGTTCTCCGCGCACCAGACGCTCGACCGGCTGCAGCCGCAGACGCTGATCGTGCGCGTGCTCGCCGCGATCCGGGCCGCGGGCGGCGGCTCCGACGAAGGCGGTGAGTTCACCGACCGGCTCACCCGGGACGAGGTCCGCCGCCGGGTCGAGGACTTCCGCGGGAACGTCCGCACGGAGGCCCGCCGGCGCGCGGCCGAGGTGCGGGGGCGCGACCGCGTGGCCAAGCACGCGATCGCGCCGGCCGCGGACCGCGTGGACTTCCTGATCGCCAGCCGCGCGCAGCTGGCCGAGCTGCGCCGGGCCGTGCAGCCGTTGTCGCGCAAGCTCGCGACCCGGCTCGCCGCGCGCCGCAAGCGCACCACGCGCGGGCAGATCGACCTGCGGCGCACGCTGCGGCGGTCGTTGTCGACGGGTGGCGTGCCGGTGCGTCCGGCATTCCGGCACCGGCGGCCCGGCCGGCCCGAGATCGTGCTCCTGTGCGACCTGTCGGGTTCGGTCGCGGGGTTCGCGAACTTCACGATGCTGCTGGTCCAGGCGCTGCGCGACCAGTTCAGCAAGGTGCGCGTGTTCGCGTTCGTGGACAGCACCGACGAGGTCACGCACCTGGTCACCGCGGGCGTCGCCGACCCCGAGCACCTCGGTGCGCGCATCCTCGAAGAGGCCGCCGTGGTGCGCTGGGACGGCCACAGCGACTACGGCGGCGCCCTGCGCGGGTTCACCGGCAAGTGGCTCGACGCCGTCGGCCCGCGCACGTCGGTGCTCATCCTCGGCGACGCGCGCACCAACGGCGGCGACCCCAACCTCGACGCCGTCCGCGCCATCCGCGACCGCGCGCGGCACGTCTACTGGCTCAACCCCGAGCGTCGCGCCCTGTGGTCCACCGGCGACTCGGCGGCGCTGGCGTATGCGGAGCTCGTGGAAATGCACGAGTGCCGCAACGTGCAGCAGCTGAGCACGCTGGTCACGCGCCTGCTGCCGGTGTGAGCCACGCGGCGATCTCCTTGCGCAGCGCGGTTTTCGTCTCCTCCGGGGCGAACGACGCCGTGACGGCGGCTTCGGCCAGCGCGGCCAGTGCGGTGTCGTCGTAGCCGAACGTGTCGCGCGCGGCGGTGAACTCGTCGGTCAGCGTGGTGTGGGTGATCGAGGGGACGTCGGTGTTCAGCGTGACGGCGAGGCCGGCGTCGACCAGGTGGGGAAGCGGGTGCTTCGCGAGGCTCGGCACCAGGCCGAGGACGACGTTGGACGTCGGGCACACCTCGAGCGCGATCCCGCGGTCGCGGACCTCGGCCACCAGCTCGGGGTCGTCGAGGACGCGGATGCCGTGGCCCAGGCGCTCGGTGCGGCCGACATCGAGGGCTTCGCGGATGCTCTCGGGCCCCGCGTCCTCGCCCGCGTGGTGCACGAGGTGGAGCCCGGCCTCGCGCGCCTTCGCGAAGACACCGGCGAACGGGACGAGCGAGTGGCGCTCCTCGCCGGCCATGCCGAGGCCGACGACCCGGTCGTGGGCGAGGGCGAGCCGCAGGGTGTGCTCGGCGCGTTCGACGGACCGGCGGCGCGAGTGGTCGAGAATCACCCGGGTCTCGAGCTCTCCTCCGGACAGTCCTTTGAGGACGGACGCGAGCGGCATCTCCGCGTCCCCCAGCCGTTCCCCGTGCGACGCGGCCGTGAACGTCACCTCGGCGTAGCGCGTCCCCTGCACGGCTTCGTCCACGCAGAACTCCCGGGCGACGCGCTCGAAGTCCTCCGGCCTGCGCAGGCAGGCGCGGATGAGGGAGTTGTAGTCGGCGAAGTCGCGGAACCCGGTGAACTTCCGCGTCTCACCGGGCAGCGGCACCTCGTTCGCGTCGGCCAGCTCACGCAGCGTTGCCGGCCGCACGGTGCTCTCGAGGTGGACGTGCAGGTGCGCCTTCGGCAGCGCCGCGAGATCTCGCATGGGGCCGATCATGCCTGGTCAGCCGCCGCGGGTCGCGGGGATTTCCGCGGGCCCCGGTCCGGAATGTTCGAATCGGGGGAACTCCGGGTACTCATCGCAGCGTTGAGGGGATGACGAGAAACCCGCGGGAGGACTCCATGGCAATGCTCAAACGACTCGCCGTCCTGGCCGGTGCGGCCGGTGCCGTCACGTCGTACGCGAAGAAGAACCCGGAGAAGGTCAACCAGGCCGTGGGCAAGGCCGCGCAGTTCGTCGACCAGAAGACCAAGGGCAAGTACCACGCGAAGATCAACGGCGTGACCCAGAAGGTCTCCGACGCGACGAAACCGAAGCCGAGCCACTGACCTCGAGGGCACCTCGATCCCGCCCGTCGCGGCGAACGGAGATCGGGGTGCCTGCGCCGGGTGCCGCCCCTACTCCTCAGCCAGCGCGGCCAGCACGCCCTCGCCGTACTTCGCCAGTTTGGCCTCGCCGACGCCGCTGACGGTGCCCAGGGCGGAGAGGGAGCCGGGGCGTTCGGCGGCGATCTGGCGGAGCGTGGCGTCGTGGAAGATGACGTAGGCGGGGACGCCCTGGTCCTTCGCCGTGGCGGCGCGCCAGGCACGGAGGCGTTCGAACAGGGGCGCGGCCTCCGCGGGCATTTCCACGGCCGCGGCGGTGCTGCGGCGGGAGGTGCGGGCGGCGCGGGCCGGGCGTTCGGGTTCGCGGCGCAGGGACACCGTGCGTGAGCCGTTGAGCACGGACGTGCTGCCGTCGGTCAGGACGAGGGAGCCGTAGTCCCCTTCCACGGCGAGGAGGTTCTGCGCCAGGAGCTGCCGGACGACGGCGCGCCACTCCTGTTCGCGCAGTTCGGTGCCGATGCCGAAGACCTTGAGCGTGTCGTGCTGGAACTGGGTGACCTTCGGGGTCGTCTTGCCGAGCAGGATGTCGATGATCTGGCCGGCGCCGAACTTCTGGCGGCGTTCGTTGCGCAGGCGCACGACGGTGGAGAGCAGCTTCTGGGCGGGGATGGTGCCGTCGAAGCGTTCGGGCGGGGCGAGGCAGGTGTCGCAGTTGCCGCAGGGCTCGCCGGTCTGGCCGAAGTAGGCGAGGATCTGCGTGCGGCGGCATTCGACGGTCTCGCACAGCGCCAGCATCGCGTTGAGGTGCGCGGCCTGCCGGCGGCGGTGGGCCTCGTCGCCCTCGCCGTTCTCGATCATCTTGCGCTGCTGCATCACGTCCTGCAGCCCGTAGGCGAGCCACGCCGTGGACGGCAGCCCGTCGCGGCCCGCGCGGCCCGTCTCCTGGTAGTAGCCCTCCACGGACTTCGGCAGGTCCAGGTGCGCGACGAACCGCACGTCCGGCTTGTCGATACCCATCCCGAACGCGATCGTGGCCACGACCACGAGCCCGTCCTCGCGGAGGAATCGCGACTGGTTGTCCGCGCGGGTGCGCTTGTCGAGCCCCGCGTGGTAGGGCACCGCGCGGATTCCGTTCTGCACCAGGAACTCCGCCGTCTTCTCCACCGACGCGCGCGAAAGGCAGTAGACGATCCCCGCGTCGCCCTTGTGCTCGGTGCGCAGCAGCTCCAGCAGCTGCTTCTGCGGCGAGTTCTTGCCGACGATGCGGTACTGGATGTTCGGCCGGTCGAAGCTCGCGACGAAGTGGCGCGCGCCGTCGAGGTTGAGCCGCGCGGAGATCTCCTTGTGCGTGGCCTCGGTCGCCGTGGCGGTGAGCGCGATGCGCGGCACGTCCGGCCAGCGCTCGTGCAGCGACGACAGCATCAGGTAGTCGGGCCGGAAGTCGTGGCCCCACTGCGACACGCAGTGCGCCTCGTCGATCGCGAACAGTGCGATCTTCCCCCGGTCGAGCAGCCGCACGGTCGACTCGACCGAAAGGCGTTCCGGCGCCAGGTAGAGCAGGTCGAGCTCACCCGCGACGAACGCCTCCTCCACGCGCTGGCGCTCGCCGAAATCCTGTGTGGAGTTGAGGAATCCCGCGCGCACGCCGAGGTTGCGCAACGCGTCGACCTGGTCCTGCATCAACGCGATCAGCGGCGAGATCACCACGCCGACGCCGGGCCGCACGAGCGAAGGGATCTGGTAGCACAGCGATTTCCCGCCGCCGGTGGGCATCAGCACCAGCGCGTCTCCGCCGGAGATCACGGTTTCGACGATGTCCGCCTGATCGCCGCGGAACGCGTCGTAACCGAACACACGCTGCAGGGTTTCGAGGGCGGGGGAGCGCTGGGCCTGGTCGGGGTGAGCCACCCGGCCGATTCTAGGCGCCGGGACCGACACCGCGGTGCCACCCCGGGCGCCTCGGCGCGTTTCCGGCACGAGTGTCCCGCTCGCGCCACGGAAGTCACGCTGTGTGTGATCCCCACCCCGTCGCCGCGTCACGTCGTACGGGCGGGCGCAGAATGGCGGGGTGGACTTCGCGATCACCGACCTCGCCGCGCACTTCACCGGCACCTGGCGGCTCTCGCGCGACATCGTGGCCGCTGACGGCGAGCCGATGGGCGAGGTCACCGGCACCGCGACGTTCACCCGGGACAGCACCCGGGAAGGCGTCCTCGTCTACCACGAGACCGGCGAGCTGCGGCTGCCCGGCTACACCGGACCGGTGAGCCGCACCCTGCTCTACCACCCCGACGGCGCCCGCGCCGCCGTGCACTTCGACCACGGCGGCTTCTTCCACGACCTCGACCTGGCCACCGGCCGGTGGCGCACCGACCACCCGTGCCGCGACGACCTCTACCGCGGTGAGTACCGCGTGCTCGACGCCGACCACTGGAGCCAGGAGTGGGTGGTCGCCGGCCCGGCCAAGGACCACGTGATCACCACCCGCTTCACCCGCGCGTCCCCTTCCGCGACCCGGACGGAAACCTGATCGAGGTCGGCAACCACCTCGGCTGAACCGCCGGGAACGGCTCAGCGGCGCCGGTTGCGCACGATCAGCAGCAGGACGGCGAGCGCGGCGACGATGCACACCACGGCCAGCAGCGTGCCGGCCCAGCCGGGCACGGGGACGCCGGCGATGGTGCCGAAGGCCGGCACGACCCGGAGCGCGCCGGAGGCGAGCCGCACGGTGGTGTCCACGTGCCGTCCTCCCGTCTGCCGGGTTTCGCCCTGATGTCCGAACCGTACCGCATCCGGGGGTACGGGCAGGGCCACTCGGCCGAAAACGCCGTTCATCGGCGGTATTCGCGTTTCGCCTGGGCAGCGGCGGGCATCCGACCGGGACGGGGGGCTCGACAAAATCCGTGAAGGAGTTCGTGCGATGCCCACTTGGCTCATCGTCGTGATCGTGGTGGCCGCCGTCGTGGTGATCGGTGCCGTGGCCTGGCTCGTCGTCCGGGAACGGCAGCGGAAACGACTGCAGCAGCAGTTCGGTCCGGAATACTCGCGCGCGGTGGAGGAGAGCGACAATCCGCGTGCGGCACAACGGGAGCTGGCCGAACGCGAACGCCGCCACCGGGACCTCGACATCCGGCCGCTCTCGGCGTCGGCACGCGAGCGCTACGCCCAGCACTGGTCGCTGATCCAGGAGAAGTTCGTGGACCAGCCCGCGGGTGCGCTCGACGAGGCCGACGACCTGCTCGTGGCCGTGATGTCCGAGCGCGGCTACCCGACCGAGGGCTACGACCAGCAGCTTTCCGATCTGTCCGTGCGCCACTCGCGCACGCTGGAGCACTACCGCGCGGCGCACGAGACGCATCGCCGCCACGCGGAGACGGCACTGTCCACAGAGGAACTGCGCTCGGCGATGGTGCACTACCGCACCGTGTTCGAGGACCTGCTGACCGACGACACCGGTGCCGAAAGCCGTGGCGACACGCGCACCGACGACGACACCGTCGAGCGCCGCCGCGAGCACACCGCCGCGCGCGGCGGCAACCACCGCGGCGCCCACGAGCGGAACGGAGAACGCTGACATGACCGGCCAGGAGACCCGGGGACTGAGCACCGCCGACCTGGCGGGTGCGGCCGAACAGCCCCGAACCGAGGAACGCCGGGACACCCGCTCCCGTGAAGTGTCCGATGTGGACACCGAGGTGAGAGAAGCGGAAGATCGTGGCGCGGACCGGAACACCGCGGACCGAGGCGCCCGCACCGATGGCGCCCCGCCGCTGTTCGAAGGCGGCGACGTCGACCGCTTCCGCCACCGCTGGCAGGAAGTGCAGACCGGCTTCGTCGACGACCCGCGCCGCGCGGTGCGCGACGCCGACGAGCTCGTCGCCTCCGTGATCAGCTCGCTGGCCGAGACCTTCGCCGAGCACAAGGGTGAGCTGGAAGCGCAGTGGCGCGACGGCGAGCCCGCCACGGAGGACCTGCGGATCGCGCTGCGCCGCTACCGCTCGTTCTTCGACCAGCTGCTCGGCACGTAACAGGGCCGCCGGCTCGGCCCGCCGCCGCGCCCGACCGCCGGAATTCGGTGGTGGCGCGGCGGTTTGCGTGCGGCATGATCGGGGTAGCAGGCAGGAACGAACCGAGGAGGACTACGGATGAACGTGGCCGATCTGCTCGTGGACGGCTTCGGCCGGATCCAGGAGGTCGTGCACCAGTCGGTCGACGGCCTGACCGGCGACCAGCTCGTCGCGCGGCCCGGGCCGGGCGCCAACTCGATCGCCTGGCTGGTCTGGCACCTCACGCGGGTGCAGGACGACCACGTGGCCGACGTCGCGGGCACCGAGCAGATCTGGACGGCGCAGGACTGGCACCGCCGCTTCGGCCTGCCCTTCCCGCCTGCCGACACGGGGTACGCGCACAGCAGCGACGACGTCGCGGCCGTGCAGGTGGACGACCCCAAGCTGCTGACCGGCTACTACGACGCCGTGCACGAGCAGACCGTGGCGTGGGTCGGCGGCCTCGACGGCAAGGCGCTCGACGCCGTCGTCGACGAGGGCTGGGACCCGCCGGTGACGCTGGGCGTGCGGCTGGTCAGCGTGCTCTCCGACGACCTGCAGCACGCCGGGCAGGCCGCCTACGTGCGCGGTCTCGTGCTGGGCTGAGGGTCCGCGTAGCCGTCCCCGCGGTGGTCCGGAAGCCTTCGCGGCCCGGGACCCTCGCGGCCGAGGCGGTCGCCGGGGTTCGCGAGCCGGCACTTGGTGAGCGACATGCAGCCGCAGCCGATGCAGTCGGTGAGCTGGTCGCGCAGCTGCTCCAGCTGCCGGATGCGCTCGTCGAGGTCCTCGCGCCAGCAGTGGGAGATGCGCGCCCAGTCGGTGCGGGTCGGGGTGCGGTCGTCCGGCAGCAGCGCGAGAACCTCGCGGATCTGCGACAACGGCATGCCCACCCGCTGCGACATCCGGATGAACGTGACGCGCCGCAACGTGTCGCGGCGGTAGCGGCGCTGGTTGCCCGCCGTGCGCCGGCTGCGGATCAGCTTCTCGTCCTCGTAGAAGCGCAGGGCCGACGCGGGCACCCCCGTGCGGTGCGCCAGCTCGCCCACGGTCAGCTCGGGCAGCTCGGTCTTGGTCATGGCAGCGAGGATAGAGGCGCGCGGACGGGTTGACTTCAAGGGAGCTTGAAGTTCCAGACTCGGTTCCCGTGCGGGACACCCGGTCCCGCACGGGGATTCGAGGAGGACCATCGTGTCGGAAGTTCCCGTCCGGGTTGCCGTGATCGTCGGCAGTGTCCGGGAAGGACGGTTCGCGCCGACGGTCGCGAACTGGTTCACCGGCGAGGCCGCCGCGCACGGCGGGTTCGAGGTGGACGTGGTCGACTGCGCCGATCCGGCCCTGCCACTGGCGTTTCCGGCGTTCGGGTCCGAGCCCGCGCCGGAGGTGGGGCGCCTGGCGGCCCGGCTCGCCGCGGCCGACGCGTTCGTGGTCATCACGCCGGAGTACAACCACAGCTACCCGGCCTCGCTCAAGAACGCCGTCGACTGGTTCCGCTCCGAGTGGCAGGCCAAACCCGTCGCTTTCGTGGCGTACGGCGGGCTTTCCGGCGGCCTGCGCGCGGTGGAGCACCTGCGGCCGGTCTTCGCCGAGCTGCACGCCGTGACCATCCGCGACACGGTGAGCTTCCACGGCGCCCACGGGCGGTTCGACGAGTCCGGCAGCCCCACCGACGCCGAAACCACCGCCGCGGCGGTGAAGCAGCTGCTCGACCAGCTGGAGTGGTGGGCGCGTTCGCTGGCCGACGCGCGGGCCTCGCGGGCATACCCCGTCTGAAGACAGGGGCTCGGGAAGACAGGGCTCAGAAGGTGCAGAGCGCCGGGCCGATCCGCGAATCGGGCGTGACCACCGAAACGCCGCGCAGGTCCACGGGCAGCCCCGCCGCCGACATCGCGGCGACCGTGGTGCAGACCACCTGGTCCACGCCGAGGTAGAGCGGCTTGATCGCGAACGGGATGGTCACCGTCGGCGGCACGCTGGTGGTGTCGATGGAGACCTGGCCGTCGCCGGGGAACAGCAGCGAGTAGTAGCCGCTCTTCTGCTCGGCCGGGGTGGGGCCCTGGAACAGCTCGTTCACCGCCAGCTCCGGCGTGACCGGGCTGCCCCAGCTGCGCACGACGGGCGTCAGCTGGCCGTCGACCAGGAAGTACAGCGTGAGCTGGTTCGCGCGGGCGCTGGGGCCCAGCGCGGTCGGGGCGGGGCCGGCGGGCACGACGACGGTGGGCTGGATGCCGCACGCGCTCACGAGCAGGAGCACGGCGAGTGCGGCCACGAGCTTCTTCATCGCGCCTCTCCGGGCCGGGGGTGGCGGGGCAGCCACAGGGTGAACCGCGCGCCGGAACCGGTGTCGGCGGCCTCGACGTCGCCGCCGTGCAGCCGGGCGTTCTCGCGCGCGATGGACAGGCCGAGCCCGCTGCCCTCCGAGCGCGCCCGCGCGGAGTCGGCCTTGGTGAAGCGGTCGAACACGTGCGGCAGCACGGCCTCGGGGATGCCGGGACCGTGGTCGGTGACCTCCAGTGTCACGGTGTGGGCGTCGGCGGCCAGGTGCACCTCGACCGGCGGCTCGCCGTGGCGAAGGGCGTTGCCGACGAGGTTCGCGACGACGATGTCGAGCCGGCGCGGGTCGACCGTCGCGACGACGCCGGCCGGCAGGTCGGTGACGATCCCGTCGGCGGCCGTCCAGCCGCGGGCGGCGAGGCTGTCGGTCACGCCCTGCGCGACGTCCCACTCCTCCAGCCGCAGCTCGGCGCGCCCGGCGTCGAAGCGGGAGATCTCCACCAGGTCCTGCACGAGCCGGGTCAGCCGGCGGGTCTCGGCCGAGACCAGGCGCGCGGCGACGGCGGTGTCGGCGGGCAGCTGCTCGGCGTCCTCGTCGAGCACGTCGGTGACCGCGTTCATCGCGGCGAGCGGGGTGCGCAGCTCGTGGGAGACGTCGGCGACGAAGCGGCGTGCGTCGGCCTCCATCTCCCGCAGCGTGCCGACGGTGCGCTCCAGCTCGGCCGCGGTGCTGTTGAAGGTGGTCACGAGCTGGGCCAGCTCGTCGGAGCCCTTGGCGCGCAGGCGGACGTCGAGCTGCCCGTGGCCGAGCTTGCGGGCGGCGGTGTTCAGCGCGCGCACCGGGCGCAGCACCTGCCGGGCGGCCAGCAGCGCCAGCGCGACGGCGATCGGCAGCGCGAGGGCGGCCGTCTGCCACGCGCGGGTGGCCAGCCGGTCGATCGCGGTCTGCTGGGCGGCCAGCGACACCATGGAGTAGACCTCGACGCCGGTGTGCGCCACCCCGTTGTCGCCGCGCTGCAGCACGGGCATCCCGACCAGCAGCAGCGGGGTGCCGCCCGTGATCACCCGCTTGAACTGGATCGTGCCGCCGGTCGCGACCTCCTGGCGCAGATCGGCGGGCAGCGTGGCCGGATCGAGCCCCGACCGGGAACGCAGGTCGCCGTAGATCGCGACGGTGGTGCCCTTGAGATTGTCGGCGAGGTTGTCGAGCTGGCGCTGGTCCGGCGGCAGCGTCATCTGCGGCAGGTACGCGGTGACCTGGTCGCGCAGCTGGACCATGGCGGGGTCCTGCACACCCTGCAGGATGGTCGTGCGCGCCGTCACGTAGCTCGCGCCGGCCGCCGCGGCCGCGCCGACCAGGGTCATCGCCGCGAAGGACAGCACCAGGCGCGGCCGCAGTCCCGAGAGCCACGGCCGCAGCCGGGGAACCCTCACGAGCGGCCGAACCGGTAGCCGAAGCCCCGCACGGTCTGGACGTGGTCGGGCCGCGCCGGCACGTCCTCGATCTTGGACCGCAGCCGCTGCACGCAGGCGTCGACCAGGCGCGAGTCGCCGAGGTAGTCGTGGTCCCACACCGCGGTGAGCAGCTGCTGGCGGCTGTAGACCTGGCCCGGCGTGCGGGAGATCTCGAGCAGCAGCTTGAGCTCGGTCGGCGTGAGCGCCACCTGCTCGCCCCGTTTCGTCACGAGCATGCCGGCGCGGTCGATCACCAGCTCGCCGTGGCGCTCGACCTCGCCCGCGCGCGCGTCGTGATCGCTGACCGCGCGGCGCAGCACCGCGCGGATCCGCGCGTCGAGCACCCGCGGCTCCACCGGTTTCACCACGTAGTCGTCGGCGCCGGCCTCCAGGCCCGCGACCACGTCGAAGTCGTCGCTGCGCGCGGTCAGCATGATGATGGGCACCTCGCCCAGGGCGCGCATCCGGCGGCAGGTCTCGAACCCGTCCATCCCGGGCAGCATCAGGTCGAGCACCACGATGTCGGGCAGGTGCTGGCGCACCTGGTCCAGCCCCGCCTCGCCCGAGCCCGCGGTGTGCACCGCGTGGCCCTGCCTGCGCAGGGCCAGCTGCAGCCCTTCCCGTACGGCCGCGTCGTCCTCGACCACCAACACCTCTGCCACCCCGGCCATTATTCGGAAAACCGCAGCGTGGGGCGAACCGGGGCGATCTTGTAGCAAAACCATGACACGGCACTGACGCGACCACTAAATCCCGCGCCGAGACTCGGGTCCATGGCAGTGACGTTCCCCGAGGCACCCCCGATCACCCCGTCCGGCTCCCCGCGCCACGCGCTCGAGGTGCGGACCCCGTCGCGCACCGTGCTGCTCGTCGCGAGCGCGGTGGGCTGCGCGGTCGCGTTCGTCGTGGCGTACCTGCTCTTCGTGCGCACGGCGGCGGGCCAGGAGGCGGAGAACGGCGTGGTGCACAGCGCGCAGGCCACCGGATCGTCCCCTGTGGACTGGGCCGCGCCGCTGCGCGACGTGGATCTCGTGGTGCTGCTCGGCGCAGTCGCGGTGCTGGTGCTCGTGCTGGCACTGGTGCGGCGCCGGTTCGCCCTGGGCGTGACGGCGCTGGTGCTGCTGGCGACCCCGCTGGTCGCCGCGCAGCTGCTCAAGATCTACGTGCTCGACCGGCCCGCCGGCCTCGACGGTTACGCGGTCGCGAGCCACAACAGCTTCCCGAGCGGGCACGTCAGCGCGGCGACGGCGGTGCTGTTCGCGCTGGCGGTGGTGCTGCCCGCCCGGATGCGCACCTGGGTGCTCGCCGTGGGTTCACCCGGCGTCGCCTGGGTCGCCGCGGCGACCGTCGCGCTCGGCTGGCACCGGCTTTCCGACACCGTGGGCGGCTGCCTTCTCGTGGCCGCAGTGGTGTGCGCCGGCGCGGCGGTCGTCTCGGCCCGGCGGCCCGACGGGCGGCGGGTCCCGGTGCTCGCCACGGTGGTGGCTTCGGCGGGCCCGACGGTCGTGGTGCTCGCCGGGTTCGCGGTCCTGGCCTCGGCCACGTCGGAGGCCGCGCAGTTCGTGGCCGCGCTGGTGCTGGCGGGCGTGTCGGCCGTGGCGCTGGTGCTGCTGGTCGCCGGTCCGGTGCGCAAGGTGAACTTCGACCCGGGCCGGGCGCGGACGCGGCTGAGCCGCTGAGCGGGCCAGTTCCCGGGGATTGGCCTGCGACGGCCGCCGCCGCGCGCGGCTAGGGTCGCCGCAGGAGGTGGCTGTGTACTCGAAGCTGGCCGAAGACCTCGCCGGCCTGCCCGCGCTGCTCGACGCCGCGCGTGCGCAGGCCGGCGAGCTGCTCGCGGGGGTGGCGGACCGTCCGGTGGCGGTGCCGCCGAGGACGGTCGAACCCGCGGAGCTGCCGGAGAACGGCGTGGGGGCGCGGGCCGCGCTCGCGGAGTTCGGGCGCCGCTGGGCGCCGGGGTTCGCCGCGAGTGCCGGGCCGCGGTACCTGGGGTTCGTCACGGGCGGCGCGACGCCCGCGGCGGTGGCCGGCGACTGGCTCACGGCCGCGGCGGACCAGAACCCCGTGTCGTCGCTGGATTCCTCGGCTTCGGACCTCGAACGCGAGACGGTGGGCTGGCTCGCGAAGCTGTTCGGGCTGGGGCCCGAGTTCAGCGGTGCGTTCGTCTCCGGCGCGACGATGTCCAATGTGGTCGGTCTGGCGATCGGGCGCGAGTGGCTGGGGGAGCGGCTGGGCGTCACGGTCGCCGACGCCGGGGTCGCGGCGCTCGGCGCGGTCGAGGTGCTGAGCGGGTCGCCGCACTCCAGCGCGCTCAAGGCGATGTCCGTGCTGGGCCTCGGCCGCTCGGCCCTGCGGCCGGTGACCGTGCGGCCCGGGCGCGAGGCCGTGGACGTCGAGGCACTCGAGCGGGAGCTCGCCGCGCTGGGCGGGCGGCCCGCGATCGTGATCGCCAACGCCGGCACGGTCAACACCGTCGACTTCGACGACCTGCGGGCGATCGCCGCGCTCAAGGCGAAGTACCCGTTCTGGCTGCACGTCGACGCGGCGTTCGGCGGGTTCGCGGCGCTCTCGCCCGAGCACGCGGGACTCGTCGACGGGCTGGAGCTGGCCGACTCGGTGTGCGTCGACCTGCACAAGTGGCTCAACGTGCCCTACGACTCGGCGATCCAGTTCAGCCGCCGCCTCGACCTGCAGGTGCGCGTGTTCCAGAACTCCGCCGCCTACCTCGGCCACCCGGGCGACAACCCGGACTTCGTGCACC
Source organism: Amycolatopsis sp. NPDC047767 (assembly GCF_040704195.1). Lineage (NCBI taxonomy): Bacteria > Bacillati > Actinomycetota > Actinomycetes > Pseudonocardiales > Pseudonocardiaceae > Amycolatopsis > Amycolatopsis sp. NPDC047767. The sequence continues at coordinate 11,114 of NZ_JBEYSJ010000012.1, read as the reverse complement.
GCACGCCCGAATCGTCTCGGCGGCTGCGTGCGCTGGCCGCGTGGTGCACGCTCGCCGCGTACGGCCGGGCGGGGCACCGCGAGATCGTCGAACGCTGCGTCGCCCACGCCCGGGACCTCGGCGACCGCCTGGCCGAGACACCGCAGTGGCGGCTGCTCGCGCCGGTGCGGCTCAACGTCGTGTGCTTCACGCTGGCCGAGGACCCGACGCAGGAGCGCATCGACGCCGTGGTGCGCGCCGTCGCCGCCGGGGGCGAGACGTTCGTGACGCCGACGGTCTACGCGGGCGTGCCCGCGCTGCGGGCCGCGTTCAGCAACTGGCGGACCGAGCGCGAGGACGTGGACCGGATCTTCGCCGCGCTGGTCAGGGGTTCCGGCGCGGCTTGATCCGCACTCCCGGCAACACGGGCGCGGGCAGCCGCGCGGGGTCGCCGGGCACCTCGGGGATCGCGCCGAACTGCGGCGATTCCGCCTGCCACGCCTCGCGGTACTCCACGATCTCCTCGTGCGTGCGGGCCACGAAGTTCCACCACATCACGATCTCCTCGCCGAACGGCGGCCCGCCGAGCAGCATCACGCGAGCGCGGCCTTCGCCGGTGTTCGCGAGCTCGAGCGTGGCGCGGCCGGTGCCGAGGTACCCGAGGTCGGTGCTGTGCAGCGCCGAGCCGGCGAAGGCGACCTCGCCGGTGTCGACGAGCACGCCGTGCTCGTACTCGGGGTCGACGTCCAGCGTGACGTGGGCGCCGGGCTCCAGGACCAGCTCGGCGCCGAGCAGCGGCGTGAACGTCTTGACCGGCGACGTCTCGCCCGCGAGCGTGCCGAGGAAAACGCGCGCGGTGGCGCCGCCGAGGTCGGTGGCGGGCGGGGCGTAGTGCTGGAAGTCGCGCTCGGCGTGGCGGTGGGCGTCGGGCAGCGCGACCCACAGCTGCACGCCGTGCAGCGTGGTGGTCTCCGGTGTCGAGACCTCGGAGTGGCAGATGCCGTGGCCGCCGGTCATGAGGTTCAGCTCGCCCGGGCGGATCATCGCGTGGGAGCCGAGGCTGTCGCGGTGCTCGATCTCGCCGGCGAACAGCCAGCTCACCGTCTGCAGCCCGGTGTGCGGGTGCGAGCCGACGGACATGCCGCCCGTGGTCCTCGGGTCGTCGGGCCCGTAGTGGTCGGCGAAGCACCAGGCGCCCACCAGCGAACGCTTGCGCTGCGGCAGCGTGCGGCGCACCTTCATCGCGCGCGGCCCGCCCAGCGGCACGTCCCGCGCGCCGAGGACCTCGACGCCGCCGTGGCCGGCCGCGTCGTCCCCGCAGTCCAGCACGGGTGGCTCGGTCTCGACGTTGCTCATCCTGGTGCCTCCACTCGCGCGGCCGGTTCACCGAAACCTTAGCGGGAAGGCTTGTGCCGCGTCGTCTTCGAGGCGGCGTGGGTTCGAGGGGCAGTGGGGTCGAGACCGTGCTCAGTCGGGGGAGTGGGGCGTGGCCTCGTGCCCGGGCAGCCCGGGCGTGCGGTTCTCGCGCTTCACCCGGGCCTCGGCGAGGTGGCGGACGCCGCGGGTGAGCTCGCGCACGCGCGTCTCGTGGTCGCGGAACACGCGGTAGTAGGTGGTGTCGTACTCCTCCACGATCTGGAACGTCCAGCGCCCGTGCAGCACGTTGCGGCCCAGCAGGTGCTCGGCGAGGCGGTCGGCGTGGCCGGGGTGGCCGGCCGCGCGCAGCATGGCGATGCCGTCGGAGAGCTTCTCGTCAGCGGAGCCGCTGAGCTGGTGGAACTCGTAGAGCCGGCCGCGGGCGATCTCGACGGTCTCCATCGCCTCGGTGATCTTGCCGACGGCTTCGAGCGTCGCGCGGTCGGGTTCCAGCTGCTCGGCCGCGGTGTCGTCGAGCCGGAGGTCGGGGTGCGCGTCTGGGTCCATACCTCGCGAGGTACCCCGTGAACGCCGTTCCCTCACGCACCCGAGCCGCTAGAGTCGCGCCGCATGGGGACCTCACATGATCTGACTCTCGCCGGCGACCGTGTGCTGCGCGTGCACGACAGCGGCCGCGGCGACACCCTCACCGTGGTCTGGTTCCACGGCACGCCGCAGACCGGAGCGCTGCTGGCACCTGTCCTGCAGGCCGCGGACGCGCGCGGGATCCGTGTCGTCTCCTACGGCCGCCCCGGCTACGGCGGGTCGACGGTGGTGCCGGGCCGCACCATCGGGTCCGCGGCCGAGGACGTGCGCGTGCTCGCCGACGCACTGGGGCTCGGCCGCTTCGCGGTGGTCGGGGCTTCGGGCGGCGGGTCGCACGCGCTGGGGGCTGCGGCGCAACTGCCGGATCGCGTCACCGCGGCCGTGACGCTGGCCGGGGTCGCGCCGTACACCGAGGAGTTCGACTGGTTCGCCGGGATGGCCGACCCGACCTCGCTGCGCGCCGCGCGTGAAGGCCGCGAAGCGCGGATGGCCCACGCGCTGGCGCACGAGTTCGACCCGGAGAGCTTCGTCGCGACCGACTGGGCCGCGCTGGACGGCGCGTGGGGACCGCTCGGCGCGGACGCCGGGGAAGCCGGCGGCGCGGGCCACGACGGTGAGGTCGACGACGACGTCGCCTACGCGTCGGGCTGGGGCTTCGAACTCGCCGAGGTGCGTGTGCCGGTCCTGCTGGCGCAGGGCGGCGCCGACCGCGTGATTCCCGCGTCGCACGCGCAGCACCTGCTGGCCCACCTGCCCGACGCCGAGCTGTGGCTGCGGCCCCGCGACGGGCACATCTCGATCCTCAACGCGTTGCCCACCGCGCTGGACTGGCTGCTCGCGTTACCCCGGTGAACGCCGAGGCGACGGTCAGGACGCCTCTTCCAGCGCCCGTTCCAGATCCGCGCGCTTCATCTTCGAGCGGCCCTTGATCTCGCGTTCCTTGGCCAGCTCGTCGAGCTGCGCCTTGGTGAGGTCCGCGAGCTGCGGGCCCTTCTCCTTCTTGCCGCGCCGCTTCCCGTTCTTCACACTGCGCTGCAGGGCCTCGAACAGGTCGACCACCTTCGTCGGCTCCGCGGCCTCGGCGGCCGGCGTGACCTTGTCGCCCTTGCGCTTGGCCTCGATGAGCTCGTGGACGCGGTCGGTGTAGGTGTCGCGGTAGTCCTCGGGCCGCCAGTCCTCGGTGAGCGCGTCGATGAGGTTCACGGCCATGTCGAACTCCTTGCCGCGCGCCGGCGCCTTCTCCGGCAGGTCCGGCAGCGACTTCTCCCGGTCCCGCAGGTCCGCGGCGAAGTGCAACGTGTCGAGCAGCATCACGCCGTCGCCGGCCCGCACCAGCGCCAGGTACTCGCGCCCGCGCAGCACGAACTTGGCCACGCCCGCCTTGTCCGTCTTCGCCATCGCCGCCAGCAGCAGCGAGTACGGCTTGTCGTAGTCGGAGCCCGCGGGGGCGAGCCAGTAGGTGCGGTCGAAGAACATCGGGTCGATGTCGGCGAGGTCGGCGAACGCCTCCACATCGAGCGACTTGCTGCGCCCGGGCGCGATCTCGTCGAGTTCCTCGGGCTCCACCAGCACGTAGTCGCCGTCGTCGAGCTCGTAGCCCTTCACGATCTCGGCCAGCTCCACCTCGTCGCCGGTGCGCTCGTTCACGCGCCGGTAGCGGATGCGGTCGCTCGTGCCGCGCTCGAACTGGCGGAAGTGCACGGTGTGGTCCTCGATCGCGCTGTAGAGCCGCACCGGCACCGTCACCAGGCCGAGGGTCAGCGAGCCGCTCCAGACGGGCCGTTTCGGTGCCATGACGCACTCCTTTCCCGACCGGGGACTACCCGCTTTCGCCCGCGCCGACGCATCACCCCGCGTCAGGCCAGGCGGTCCAGCAGTTCGTCGTGCCCGCCCGCGCGGCGCAGCTTGCGCGGGTCGGGGCGGCCGAGGGAGTGGTCGGCCGCGCGCAACGCCCCCAGGAAGCGCTCGACGGCGGCGGGTTCGGCGAGCACGTCGTCACCGTCGAGGTAGGCCAGCACGATCAGGTCCTCCCCGCACGAGGCCTCGATCGCCGCCGACCAGCCGTGCACCTCGTCCCACAGCAGCGCCAGGTCCCGGTCGGGGAAGCGGCCGAGCCGCCGGTCGAGGGCGATGTAGGCCGAGACGGGCAGGTCGAGGTCGACCGTGCAGGACTCCAGTCCCACGCCCACCGCGGCGGCCACCCGCGCGAGGTAGCCGCGCAACGCGCGGTCGAAGCGGTGGTCCACGCCGAGGTCCGCATCCACGAAGCTGCTCACGACGCAACCCTCTCTGTCGCCGGGGAAGGGGATCGCCCTGTGGGGCGAGCATCGGCTACCCCGTTCCGGGTCGCCTCACACCCCATTTTCGGGTGAATTTCCTGCCACACGGGCGATCCCGCGCAAGTGGCTCCGATCGGACGCACGCGGTCCCGGCGACCGGGACCCTTCGTGAGCGCGTGGCTACCGTCCGGCCAGCCGCCGCACCGCCGCGACGATCTCGCGGTTCGGCACACCCTTCGTGAGGTACTCGACGGCACCCGCGGTCTCCATGGAGGCCATGGACGCGTGGTCGGAGTAGGCGGAGAACGCGAGCACCGCCGTTCCCGGGCAGCGGGTCACGATCTCGCGCGCGGCGCGGGCCCCGCCGCCGCCGGGCATGCGCACGTCGAGCACCGCGACGGCGGGCCGGTGGCGCTCGGCGAGCGTGATCGCGTCTTCCGCGTCGCGCCCGACGCCGACGACCTCGATGTCGGGCTGCTCCTCGAGCACTTCGCGCAGGGCGTCGCGGATCATGTCGTCGTCGTCGCTGATCACGACGCGCAGGGGGCCGGTCACCGCTGCTCGTCCGGGGCGCTCGGCAGCCAGAACTCCACACTCGTCCCTTCGCCGGGCTTGCTGGACATGGACCACCAGCCGTGGGCCGACTCGGCGCGTTCGCGCATCTCGATCAGCCCGAAGTGGTCGCGGCCCGGGTCGGTGCCGGTCACGGCGGTGCCGATCCCGTCGTCGGTCACGCGGAAGAGCGTGCCCCTGTCCACTGTGGACAACGAAACCTCCACTCGTGACGCGCGGGCGTGCTTGTGCACGTTGGTGAGCGCTTCCTGGCAGATCCGGTATCCCGTCACGGCGGCTTCCGAGGTGGGTTCGGCCGTGAGGTCGTGGCGCAGCGTGTACTGGAGCCCCCAGCCGGGCAGGACCTCTTCGAGGTGACCGGTGAGCGCGACCACGAGCCCGTGGCGGTCCAGGTCGGGCGGCCGCAGCCGGGAGACGAGCGCGCGCAGCCGGCCCACCGCCGCGCGCACCGACTCGTCGAGCGCGTGCACCCCTTCGCGGTGTTCCTCGGGCAGCCGGTCGGCCAGCAGCTGCAACCGCATGCCGACGGCGACCATCGACTGAATCGAGTCGTCGTGCACGTCCCACGCGATGCGCCGGCGCTCGACCTCCTGGGCGTCGACGAGGTGCCCGACCAGCCGGCGCCGCTGCACCAGGGCCTGTTCGGCGGCGCGGCGTTCGCTCATGTCGCGGGTGACCTTGCCGAAGCCGCGGTGGTTGCCGGCGTCGTCGAACAGGGCGGTGATGACGACGTTGGCCCAGAAGCGGGTGCCGTCCTTGCGGATGCGCCAGCCCTCGTCTTCCAGGCGCCCTTCGGCGAGGGCGGTTTCGAGCTCGCGCGCGGGTTTGCGGGCGGCGATGTCCTCGGCGGGGTAGAAGACCGAGAAGTGCCGGCCGATGATCTCGTCGGCGTGATAACCGTTGATGCGCTGGGCGCCGGCGTTCCAGCTGACGATGCGGCCGCCGGTGTCGAGCATGAAGATGCCGTAGTCGGAGACGTCCTGCACCAGCAAGCGGAAGCGTTCCTCGCTCTCGCGCAGCGCTTGCTCGGCGGTGCGGCGCTCGGTCATGTCGCGGGTGACCTTGCCGAAGCCGCGGTGATTTCCCTCGTCGTCGAACAGGGCGGTGATGACGACGTTGGCCCAGAAGCGGGTGCCGTCCTTGCGGATGCGCCAGCCCTCGTCTTCCAGGCGCCCTTCGGCGAGCGCGGTTTCCAGCTCCCGCTCGGGCTTGCGCGCGGCGATCTCCTCCGGCGGGTAGAACACGGAGAAGTGCCGGCCGATGATGTCCTCGGGCCGGTAGCCCTTGATGCGCTCGGCGCCCGCGTTCCAGCTCAGGACGCGGCCGGCCGGGTCGAGCATGAAGATCGCGTAGTCGAGGACTCCCCGCACCAGCAGGCCGAGGTCGTCCACCGCGGGGTCGTCCATGCCCCAACTCTGCCCCATCCGGCTCACGCGGGCAGCTTCCGGTTCACCCGCGCGGAGCCCGGCCGAGCTCACACCACACGACCTTTCCCGACTCGCCGGGTGTGACACCCCACGCCAGCGCCAGCTCCTGCACGAGCCGCAGGCCCCAGCCGCCGTCCGGACCGGACTCGCGGGTCGCGGGCAGCTCGGCGCTGTCGTCGGCGACCTCGAGCCGGACCACCGCTTCGCCGTACTTGAGCCGCAGCACGGGTTTGCCCTCGCCGTGCTGCACGGCGTTGGTGGCCAGCTCGGTCACGATCAGGAGGGCGTCGTCGGCCACGGCACCGAAGCCCCAGCCGGTCAGGGTCGCCCGCGTGAAGTCGCGCGCCGACGCGAGACCGGCCACCGATTCGGGCAGCACGCATTCGACGTCGACGGGCGCAGGGACCTCCACGTCCCCACTCTGCGCGAAACGCCCGCCGTGCGGCAGACGCAGATCACCACCGCGTCACTGACGCAGGTGCATCAATCCAGCAGGCCCTCGCGCCGCGCGAAGGCGACCGCTTCGAGCTTCGAGCGCGCGCCGAGCTTCTCCAGCACGCGCTGCACGTGGTTGCGGGTCGTGTTGCGGGTGACGCCGAGGCGGTCGCCGATCTCCTCCGTGCTCGCGCCTTCCGCGAGCAGCTGCAGCGTCTCGCGTTCCCGCGCGGTCAGCGCCGAGCCGTTGCCGCCGGCGCGGCCGGTGAGCCGGTCGAGCACCCCGGGCAGCAGGGCGGCGTCGAACACGACCTCGCCTTCGGCCACGCGCTGCACGGCCGACTCCAGCTGGTCGAGCGGCGCGGACTTGAGCAGCAGCCCCCGGCCGCCGGCCTCGGCCACGCGCGCGGCGACGGCCGGAGTGGCGTCGCCGGTGAGGACGAGAACCTGCGAGCCGAGTGCGGCGAGGTCCCCGATCGCGGCCACGGCGTCGCCGTCGGGCAGGCGCCGGTCGAGGACCACGACGTCGGGCCTCAGCCGGGCCGTGTCGGTCGTCGCGGCTTCGCGCGAGCGGACGCGCCCGACCACGGAAATCGCGGGCGAGCGCTGCAGGGCGAGCTCGAGAGCCTGGGCCACCATGTCGTGGTCTTCCACGAGCAGCACCCGCACCGGGCCGGCGAACCGAGGCTCGACAGGCATGTCGCTGCCTTTCCATTGGCGCCGGGGACTGGGGCGGGTTTCCGAACTGACCACTCATCGTAACCGGGTGCCGGCCTGGCCACCGTCCGGGCGGGTCAGGCCGTCGCCGGTCTCGCCGCGCCGGCCGGGACGGCGAAGCGGTCGACGACGTCGAGGGCGTTTTCCCGGTTCGCGAAGAGCTGCCGCTGGCGGTCGGCTCCGCCGCCGTCGCGGGCGAGCCGAGCGAGGCCTTCGCGGGCGAACACGGTGTCCCCGGCGGCACGGAGGGCGGGTGCGCAGAACTCGGTCAGCCGCCTGAGCACCTCGACGGCAGGGAGCAGGTCGCCGGTGCCCGGGTCGGAGCAGTGGCCCGTGACGCCTTCGCGGGAGGCGCGCCAGAGCCGGCCGCGCAGCACCTCGTTGGACAGGTGCGGGGGATCGCCGGCGTCGAGCACCGTGGCCACGAGCGCCCGGCACAGCACGCCGAGCAGCGTGGCCTCTTCGACGGTGGCGGCGACGTCGGCGACCCGGAACTCGATCGTCGGCTGCTGTTCCGACAGGCGCACGTCCCAGTAGACCATCCCGCGGTCGAGGATCGCGCCCGAGCGCAGCCACGCGTCCACGACGCCCTCGTAGTCCGCGTGCGAGGCGAACCGCGGCGGCGGCCCGGCCGAGGGCCAGCGCGCCCACTCCTGGTGCCGCCAGCTGCAGTACTCGGTGTCGCGGCCGTCCGCGATCGCCGAGTTGGCCGTGAGGGCCAGCAGCGCCGGCAGCCACGGCCGCACGTGCCCGAGCACGCGCGTGCCGGTCTCCGGGTCCGGCACGGCGACGTGGACGTGGCAGCCGCAGGTGAGCGTGGTCTGCGCAGTGGCGCCGAAGTGCGCGGCCATCCGGCGGTAGCGCGGGGTCGCGGTGATGGCGGGGAGCTCGCCGGAGGAGACGGGCGAGCTGCCGCAGGGCAGGATCCGCAGCCCGCGCCGGTCGGCCGCGCGGGCGAGCGAGGTGCGCATCGCCTGCAGCTGCTCGACGGCTTCGTCGTGGGTGACGCAGATGCCGGTCGCGGTCTCGGCCTGGGCCTTGGTGAGCTCCTGCTGGAACTCGCCCGCGCCGCTGTCGTCCGCCGACTCCAGGACGGCGGCGGCCGCGTGCGCCGGACGGCCCCGGTCGTCGACGACGAGGAACTCTTCTTCGATCCCGAAGGTGAGCACGTCGGCCATGGTGGGTCCTTTCGGGGTCAGCCCGTGCGCTCGGCACGGGCCTGGTCGGCGAAGCAGTCCCACGCCTGGCTCACCAGAGCCGGGTGCGCCAGCAGGTCCACAGTGGTCCGGCCGAGTGCCGCGGCCGAGGCGAGCAGCACCGAACGGGCCCGTGGTGACGCGGCCGCCGCGGCGAACTCGGGCGTGCCCTCGGCGTGACCCGGGTCGAGGATCGCGACGAACGGGTGGATCGTGGGCACCTTCAGGCTGACGTCACCGACGTCGGAGGAACCGGGGAACACACCCGGGTCCGGCGGCGTCGCGTGGATGCCGCGCGCGGCGAGGTGGCGGGCGAAATGGCTCGACAGCACGGGGTTGTCGCGGAAGTGCGCGCAGCCGGGGCCGAGCCGGTCGGTCCGGGCTTTCGCACCCGTGGCCAGGGCCGAGCCCTCGGCGCACGCCGTCACGTCGGACACCAGCCGCTCCAGCGCCGCGGTGGTCGGCGCGGACAGCCCGAACCGCGCCTCGGCCAGGCCGGGCACGACGGCGGTGGACTCGCCGCCGCGCGTGATGATGCCCTGCACGTGGAAGCCGGCGGGCAGGCGTGCCTGCAGCGCGGCGACGGCGGTGAAGGTCTGCACGAGCGTGGCCACCGCGTCGACGCCGCGGCGGGGCTCGGCGGTCGGGTGCGCGGCGCGGCCGTGGACGGTCACGCGCACGTCGGTGCGGGCGGTCAGCGGTGCCCACGTCCAGGTGTGCGTGCCGGGGTGAAAAACCAGTGCCGCGTCGACGTCGTCGAACACCCCGGCGGCGGCGAGAGCGGCCTTGCCCGTGGCCGGTTCCGCGGCGGGGCAGCCCACGACGAGGATCGAGCCGCGGTCGTCGCCGGTGACGGCTCGGGCGGCGAGCGCGGCCCCGAGACCGGCCGCCGCGACGAGGTTGCGCCCGCTCGCGTGGCCGAGGCCGGGTACCGCGTCGTACTCCAGCAGCAGAGCCACGCACGGCCGGGTTTCGCCGCGACGCGCGGTGAACGCCGTGGCCAGGCCGGCGACACCGTGCTCGACGGCGAAACCCGCCTCGGCCAGCTCACCGGTCAGCGCGCGGACGGCCTCGTGCTCGGCGTCCGCCGGCTCGGGCCCGGCGTGCAGCGCACGGGCGATCGACCACAGCCGCTCGTCGAGCCGCTCGATCTCCTCGTCGACCCGCTCGTGCCGGGTTTCGTCCGCTTCCATGCGCCACACATACCCACCCTCCTCCGATTCGATACCGGCGGGGTCGGCGAGTGGGTAATTCGGCCGTGTGCCGGGCGCGGTCGGTGGGGAATTCTCGACGGGAAAGCAGCCGAGTCGGACGGAGCAGGCATGACAGCGGGAAGCTACCGGGTACTGCCGGCCGAGGTGTCGTCGATCGTCAAGAACGTGGAGAGCCTGGGCTCCTCGGCGTTGTCCTCGACGCGCGACCTCGAGTCGCTCGTGATCGACGCGCTCTCGTTCGCCGGGATCGGCAGCGGGGTGGCCGCGGCGAACTCGACGCTGCAGTCGCAGCTGGTCTCTTCGCTCGGCAAGTTCGTGAGCCTCATCGGTGAGGTGAGTGGCAAGGTCCAGTCGGCGGTGCAGGGGTACACCGATGCGGACACGGCCGTGGCACAGGGTCTCGGCGGGGGTACGCAGGCTGCTCCGGCTGCCGGGGGTGGCGCCGCCGCGCCGGCCGCCGCTGCGACGCAGCTGGACGATCGGGTCGTCGACTCGATCATGCGCTCGGAAGGCGCGACCGGCGAGCAGGGCGGGGTGCCCGAGGTCTACGGCTTCCGCCAGAGCATGCACAACGGCTACGACGAGATCATGGCCGCGCGCAACCAGTACGGCATCGGCAGCCCCGAGGAGCACGCCGTCGTCGCGCGCCTGATGTCCGCCAACGCCCGCACGGCCGGCGCCCTCAACTTCACCGACGCCGGCACCCAGGCCGCCGTGATGTCCGGCGCCCACATGCGCGGCGCCGGCGGCGTGCGCGCCATCCTCAACCACATGGGCGGCGCCGACATCGTCCGCAGCGCGCCCACCCTCGACCCGGCCGCCGTGCAGCACATCCAGGGCCTCACCCCCCAACAGTTCCAACAGGACTTCCACGACGCCCGCATCGAGTACGACCGCCAGGTCTACGGCGCCACGACCACCACGCAGGGCGGGCACACCCAGAACTGGTGGGACCGCTACGGCAACGGCCTCACCCAACGCTACGACCGCGAACAGAACGAATTCCTCGGCCTTTCCCGGCCCGCGGCCCAGTAGCCGTTCGGCATCCAGCCGGCCATCTCGCGAGATTGCGCCGGTTTCCGGATTGGGGCCGGTGCGATCGGCCCTGGGTCTTTCCCGGCCCGCGGCCCGGTAGCCGTTCGCCACCCAGCCGGCCGCCCCGCGTAATCGCGCCGGTTTCGGGATTGGGGCCGGTGCGATCAGTCCTGGGCCTTTCCCAGCGCGCGGCCCAGTAGCCGTTCGCCACCCAGCCGGCCACCCCGCGAGATCGCGCCGGTTTCCGGATTCGGGCGGTGCGATCGGCCCCCGGCCGATCCGACCGCCCGAATCCGG